>NZ_JBKORJ010000055.1:0-64802 GCF_047314585.1 Shewanella sp. BJSY2023SW005 | reverse complement strand
CGATTGGCCTTGCGGGCGATATCTTCGTTTAAACAGCGCATAAACCAACTGATACTGCCAAGGCGTTCCTGCCAATCACCAATCAGCGTATCCAACAGTATTCGCTCACCGTCTGAGAGACTATCGCCCTTGAGGAACTTTGCCGCCACAGGATTGCCACTAAAGAGCATTGTCCAACGCTCAATGACTTCAAATGGCGACAACGCTTGTTGTGCAGCAAGGTCGATTTTGAGCACCAAATGGTAGTGATTACTCATGACCGCATAAGCGCAAACGTCGATGCAGAATACTGACGACAACTGCCTGATTTTATCCACTATCCAGCCACGTCTATGTTCGTAACTGCGCCCCGACAGAGCGTCTTCACCACACAAAAATGCCCTTCTGACGCAACGGTTAATCACGTGGTAGAAAGGTGTACTTTCAGCATCTATCAACTGACGACGGGCAGTGGTCATAACCAACCTCGACTGAGCTTTGATGGGTATTTCAAAGCCTAGTCAAGCCTGGGCGAAACATCAAAAAGATATGGCTGTCCTGTTTTCCTGCTAACGCCTGCTCAACATGACCAAATCTCACGCGACTATCAGCCAATGGGTTACCCGTCTGGCGAGCGTTATCTCTATGCAAAGCTGGTAGGCAAATCGTATTGTGAAACAGATAAGTGCTGTTTTCTGGATGTGTTGGCGTGAAGAGTGGCTTGCACACATCTGACTGAAGGCATGCCGGGGCCTGTCGAAGTCGGATAACACAGAGAGTCGGTTGCTGTGAAAGCCCCGAAGGGCGTGGCTTACAGACCTATCTGCTGTGTTGTGATTCTTGCAAAGGACTAGGGCCATTTGCGGCGCCCCCCCTTGCCCAGGCCTGTAAGCCGACGCAGAGCACACATGGGACTTGTTCGCACATTCATTAGCAATTAAAATGCACAAAAATGTTCCCAGCACTCTGCCATTAGAATAAGCATATCAAATTCAGCTAAAATAAGCCTCCTGCCCTAACTAACATACATGCTATTCAGCGATCATTTACTACATCGACCTTTCTTTGCCATGTCAAGCTTAGTTACAACTTCCTTCCCTTTTTTATCTTCAACATGCTCTAGACCAGCACCACCAACAAAAACCCCGAGTTTTATATACTGTTTTATGAAATAGTTTCTGCCAGTCTCTGTCTCTAGTACTAAGTCGTTAGGAGAAAATTCAGACTCCGTGGATATTGTGTGCTTCTGCCCTCCCTTAACTTCATGATAGAAGAAAATGTTAGGGGCTGTTTCGCCAATACAGTCACCGTCAACAAAAACATCTTTCTTCAGCGCTCCACCTAGATTGCCATGCCGATATATATACAGACCGGCATGCCCATCAGAAGGAGTAGTAAACTGTTTAGCTTTATTTGTAACTTCAGTACTTTCAGTAGGTACAGAAGCACATCCAGCAAACAGCATAGACACACAAAAAATCAATAACAGCTTAAATTTCATTCTACACCTCAAAAGACAACTAATTACCTAAAACTAAATCATAATGGTTTACTTCATAGTGTATCGTATTCCCACCGGATAAAAATACACCGTATACTCCTTTCTCCCTGAATCATCTATAAATGGCAGATTAATAGTGAAGTATCCATCATCTCCGACAAAATTGATATTCATAGCAACTAATTCACCACAGAGTATATCAGGGTCTACTATTAGCACTCCGACTTTGACCAGACTTAAGCCAGTCTCTCGATAGGGCAACTCGATACGCTCCCCTTGATAAAAATCAGAGAAAGCCTCTTCGGAATCAGAATATCTACAAACCAATACCCCTTCCTTCCCTTTCTCCAAACTTGGGTAACGTTTCTTCTCTAGGAATCGAAGGGGAGTCTTTCTGCCGGTTCGATACTGGTCCAACACCATATTTTGTACATCCAGAGAAATCCCTGCTTTTCGTGATGTTATAAAAATCTCTATGTTAATATCATCCAGATAGTCAATACCCGTTTTCTTTCGTGGATGATTATATATACCAGGGATCATGAACTTAACTTGTACACCATTATCAAAACTAAGTACCGGGCTGGTGATCGGAGAGTCGTAGCCGGTATCTATTGGCCCTAAGTACTCCTCCGTATCAACCCTGTTCAGGCCATAAGCGGTATGAGTATCATAGACATAATAGGCACATCCTTGTAACCAATAGCCCATAAGAAAACACATAGTCAGAAATATATTTCGCATTACGGCCCTCATTCCTGATTAGTCAAATAATAACGGTGATTCTCTAGCCCCAAAGCATAATACTGAGCGGCTATAGCGGGAGGAATTGTTGTCGCCAAGATAAGATTATTTTGTATATTCCATTTAGCCATCCATTTATCGTGGAATACGGAAAAGGCTCTAAAACCACCGACGTTTTCTGAAGACCATTGTAGTACAGGTGAATATTCCGACATCCAGTAATTCACATTAGAAGTGTCAAATATCACCCTGTTTTCCGCTGGTGACCAGTCAAAAAAGTCCATTCGAGGTTTAGCCAGTGAGCTTTTCAATACCTCAAGGTCTTTTGCATTGAGTGTTGACACATCCCGTCCCACAAGCCCACGCCTCACAGCATCAGATCCTACCTTGACTTCTACCGACGTTCCAGTGTTGCTAACATTGGCATTTTCAACACCTGTACCCTCGAGCTTAATAACAGCGTTCTCCTTTGAGGTATTCCATGATGATTCATATCCTGAGTACTTATCCATAGCAATTTTCAAGCCTTGAGCCATAACCGCCAATTTAGCACCTTGACTACAATTCCCACCTGATGCAGCACCTGCAGCACATCCTCCCAAAGCAGCAACACCGATACGGTTGAATGCATCGCCAAAGCCACCAACACTCCCAAAGTTGGCGTATCCTCCTGCTGCTCCGGCTATCGCTCCGGAAAAAGCACCTTTTAGTGCCCCTCTCAAACTACCGGTTGCAAGCGCTCCTCCAGCAAACCCTCCGGCTGCTCCCGCTATCGCACCGGTTGCGACGGCTCCGGCTGTTGTCAAAGATGCGGCACTGGTTGTAGTTGCTGCTGTCCCCCAAGTAGCCCCCCAACCAGCAACCCAACCCGATGCTGCGCCATATGTAACAACAGTCACAATAACGGCAACAATCGGTTTCCAGAATTTTTTGAAGAATTCTCCTATTTTCTTAAAGAAGAACCCACTCGGATCGGTATAACTCATCGGGTTATTCAAAACATAACTATAACGGTTATAGCTTTGTGTATCGGTTGGCGCTTGGATATGCGGATCGGCCTGCAAGAAACGTCCTATGGTGGGGTCATAGATACGCCCATTCATATGGATAAGATTCAGGTTATCTATACCTTCATGCCCGGTATAACCTTTGGATGCAGCTGGCGCGATATAATCATTCAACAGTGAATGGCTATAGGCGGCGGTTTGTTTACCCCAAGGGTCATAGGTAAACTGCTGCACCACATTACCGGACTTATTGGTAATCGTCGTGGTTGAGCCTTGATGGTCTTTGTGCAGATAAAACTCGTCAACAGTGTTATTACTACGCTTGGTTATCACCAAATTGCCGACATACAATTTTTGCTCGGTGAGTGCCGGTTTGTTGCCGCCGCTACGGGTGACTTTCTCATACCCCCCGACATATAAGGTGGTGAGATAGCTTGTCACTCCCGCTTCAACTTTAACGTCGTAACGCTCGAAGCGTTGCCGGTTGGCATCATACTTAAAGCGGGTTGATTCCCCACCTTGAGTAATGTTGGTGACCAAATCGTAAGAACTGTAAGTGAAACGGCGACTGCCATCCTGGGTGATATTGCCATTATTGTCATAGGTCATGGTATGTGATGGCCCATCGGATATCAGGCAACTTGAACCATTGAGCACACCATTGGCCGGACAGGAATAGATCACTGCGGCACTGAGCTGACGGCGACAACTGCTACCGGAAACCGACCAACCACTTGGGCAACTCCAACTACTGGGGCTGGCTGTCTGGGTACCTGTGCAGTTGGTTCCTGACAGCGCAGTTCCAGCAGGACAGGACCAGCTAGGCGCTGCAGTATAATTCTTGTTACAGACACTACCCGATAAGGTACTGCCGGCCGGGCATGACCAAGTGTTGTTTTGGGTCACTACTTTGTTGCAGCTACTGCCGGACAGGGTACTGCCTGCGGGACATGACCAGCCATTACTCTGGGTTTGCAATTTGGTGCAGCTGGAGCCTGAAAGCGTACTTCCTGTTGGACAGGTATAGGTATAATTCGCCAGCTCTGTTTTCTTACACTGCTCTCCACCAGGCCACACATTGTTATAACCCGAAGGGCATTTCCAATCACAGACTTGGGCACGGGTACTGAACTCAGGGATAGTACTCTTGGGGTCTCTACCTCCTCCACCACTTCCCGTACATACCCATTTAGCCCAGGTAGTACTGGTTTGAGTACACTTATCTTGTGCACTGGAATAGCTATAACCAGCCGGACAAGTCTTGGCAGCACTGGAAACCACCTTCTTCTCACAGCGTTTAGCAGTGCTGTTGTAGGTGTATCCGGCTGAGCAGGTTGCGGTTGCCTGTGATGTCACAGTCTTCTGGCAGGTACTGCCATTCCAGTTGTAACCCGCAGCACAAACGGCGGTTGCCGGACTGGATACTGTTTTAAGGCATTGACTACCACTCCAGGAATAACCTGCCTGACAAACAGGAGTCGCAGGCGTTGAGATGGCTTTCTGGCAGTTGCTGCCATTCCAGCTATAGCCGACAGGGCATACCGCAGTGGCCGCTCTTGTCTCCGTTTTGAGGCAACTGGTTTTGCTGCTGTTGAAAGCATAACCTGCCGGGCAGGATTTACTGGCCGCAATTGTACTTGTGTTGGCAATGGAGGCCAGACGATAGGGGTTGGTGCTATCGTAGCGGTAATCACCAACACCGGTTTTAAAGGTGATATTGCCCAAATCGTCATATTGCATCTCATGGGTGGCTTTAAAGTCTGATGGCAGACTCGTACCACCGGAGTGGATGCTGACGGTACGTTCATACAGGCGATACAAATCATCATAGTGATAGTTTTCGCTGAATGTGGCCGGAGCCGAAGACAGGCTGTGCTGCCGGTACTCCAGGTTACCTACAGTATCAAAGCGATAGTCAAGCTGATGGGCTGTTACTCCCGCAGTGGTCAAATTGATACCGCTAACCCAGCCAGTGGTTGCATCAAAAACGGTTGATTCCTGGGCACCATTACCATAACGCACCTGCTCCACCTGACCTCGGGCATTCATTTCGGTGATAGTTTGATATGCCTTACCTGTTTGTTGGTCGGTACGCTTGAAAAGGTATCCCTGAGCGTTGTAGTGGTTGACAACCGTCAGCAAGTTATTGGGGTATGTCTGAGTCGCCGCTCTGCCATGGCTGTCATAGCTAAAGCGATGCTCATAGCTACTACCTGCTATGCTTGTCTTGCTGCTGGCCAACCGGCCGGCACTGTCATACCCGCTCTGCTTGCTGTGTACCCAGCCGGTTTGAGAGCAATTGGACACAACGGTGTCGAAACGGGTTTCCGTAATAAGTAAACCGGCAGTTTTGCTGCCTTTGTTACCATAGGTCCAGCAAGAGGTGCCATCTGGCTCAGTTTGCCTGACTTTACGCCCTAGAATGTCATAGTAGATAAAGCTGGATTGGGATTTACCATTGGTCTGTGACAGCATTTCGCCAAAGGCGTTATAAGTGTAGCGCCACTGTCCCTTATCAATGTCCTTGGTGCTGATTTTGCGGCCGTAGGCATCATAGCTTGCCTCGGTGCGCAGCAGCTCTTGTCCCGAGGCTGAGGTGATAAAACTTTTCACCAGCTTGCCACTGGCATCATAGACAAACTCCAGTTCGTTGCCGATATCATCAACAACTTTAAATTGCTCACCCATGGCATTGGAGATAGCACGCTTTTGCTTGCCATTGGGGTCTATCGTCAGCGTCTCAAATCCCAGATATTGAATACTGGAAACGCCGCCGTTGGGATTGGTTTGGTTGATGACCCGACCAAAGTGGTCGTACTCTATTTCGGTGTAATAGGCACTGATACCGGCAAAAGCGGGTTCATATTGTCTGACAGGCCTTCCCTGCGCATCGTAGCTAGTTGCAGTAACAATCCATTGCCCATCAAAACCCTGCTTCTGCTTACCGACTTCACGGCCATATTTATCTGTGATGACTTTGGATTGAGGCGCACCGGCCTTGGTCTTGGTGGTAACCAAATGGCCATGACTGAGAGGTGAACACCCGGCATCACAGGTGGCATACTGATAGCTTGTTGGAACACCATCCGGAGTGACTTCCCGCACCAGCCTTCCCCACTTGTCATGGTCTTTGGTCAGTTTGCGACCATTGGCATCAGTCACGGTAATTTGAGTGATTTTACCCGTTACCTGGTCTGCCGACTGACCATTGTAGGTATAGGTGCTGCTGTCGCCTGCCGCGTTGGTCACTGTCTTGAGCAGACGCCCTCTGGCATCGAATAAATAGCTCATCTGTCTCGACTGCTGGGTGTTGCCGGCGGCATCTACGCCTCCGGTGACCCGCTCGGTCAGGGTGTTGCCGTAAATGTCATAGATTTTGTCGGTAGTCAATTTGTAGCGATTGTCATTTGGCGATACCGTTGAGTTCATCAGCAAACTGTTATCGTAATAGCTGAATGCGCTCTCGGTCACTATCGCCTGAACCTGCTCTCGCTGATTAAAGCGTGATTTAGTCACCCTGGTATGACTCAGTCGCCCCTTGGCTTCGCCGCCACCATGACCGTCATACTGGTTAACCGTCTCGCCCCTTGAAACCAATTGATTGGCTTCAAGGTCAGTCACATCCGCTTTAATGGCAATGGCATTTCCCCAGTCGTCGAACTGAGTCTGGGTGTTTGTCTGCGTTAACTCCCTTACCCCTCCATCGCTGCCATATTGAGAGGTACGCTCCACCACGTTTTCTTCAACCCGGCGATAAATGCCGTCATTGCCTCGCTGAAAGCTGTATTCATTGGTTGCCGAGTACAAGGTTTTTCCCTGATAGGTTTGTTTGGTTGCCAGGGGCAAACCTATTTGCGGGAACAACTGATGATAGATAGTCTCGGTCACCACCTGAGTCTGATTGTCTATGGTGCGTAATAACTCAAACCCGGCCGAGCCACGCCCCAAACGGTTTATCAGCAAGCCGCCATACTCATAGTTAACGGAAACCTGGCTGCTGTCCCCGGTTTCGGTGGCAACTTGCTTAACAACTTTTTGCGGCGGAATAAGGGAGAAGTTACGACTGCTGTCCAGATAACTGGATACCTGAGTCTTATAGACACTGTATTCGCCAGCAGACTTTTCCGTCAGCGGCGCGTAGTCACCCTGGTCTTGACTCCAAATCCGTCGGTAATCCCCTTGATGGTATTGTGATATGCATGGCTCTTATGGGTTAACCTTTGCCATTGACCGTTACTGAGAGAGACAATATCCAGCTTTCCACGACCATCAATATCCGCGAAATTCAATGGTTGATCGGACAGGTCATTGATTGCGCCATAAGTGGTCCATGAAGTTAACTCGGGGTTGGAGTGATACACCAACGCCTGAGACGAGGTATGCTGAACCACCATTTCAGCTCTACCATCACCCACGATATCGATAAAATAGGTTTTGTACTTCTGAGTATCGGAAGTGGTAACGCCCGTATCGATTCGAGGCAAAAAACCATTGCCATCTGACAGTTGAATAAACCATTTATTATTATGGACATAGGCAATATCCGACAAGCCATCACCATTGAAATCGGCACTGCGTAAGGTATTGGCGATATTGAGATTATTGTGCTGCCCACGATAAATTTTTTGATGCCGGCGATAACTGGAGCCAGTAGAGACATAAAGGTTCCAATACTCGTAATCACTGACAGACCAAGTACCTCTGATGTCCATCCGGCATTCGTTTTCGGTCACTCCCGAAATCACTTTGCCGCTACCGGAGATACACACAGCTTCCCGCTCTCTAACCTCCAACATAAAGTCGGTGAGTCCATCACCGTTGATATCCATAAAGGAGCTGCCAAAACCTCGACTGGAATGCCACTGGTGAACGCTGGTGTTGTGCCCAACTTCAGTACTGGGGAAGCTATAAAGACTTTGCGCCGCAGCAAAACTTCCATTTCCCAAGTTGCGATACCACTTGATGGCGCCACCATCAATGAAGATGATGTCTTCCAATGCGTCACCATTGACATCGGCAACCAGCGCCTTGCCTTCAAGCCCGATAGCCTTAAGCCCCAAATCCTTGAGCGTGTAATTCACCACACGCTCAATATCCTCACATAGTTGAGTACCGCCGCCATTAGGCTCACACACTGTGTGCTGATAAGTGGAGGGTTTAAAAGCCAATTGGCGGTTTCACTGTTGGCCACCAGCAAGTCACGCTGGCCATCACCATCATAGTCTATGGTTTGGGCATAAGCCGCCTTACCGGCACCGGTCGAGGCCATCGCCTGTTCAATACCCGACTGAATACCACGCTTGTACCAACGCCCGTCCCGTACATAAACGATATCTGATAAACCGTCACCGTCCATATCAAAAAACTTGGCGGTGTCGTTGTTACCGGACGGAATCCTCAACGCCCGTCTGCCGGAAAAGGGCTGATAAGCAGGGCCAGCAGACGCACTCGCCTGTCTGTCCCACTCAAAGGTTATCGGTGTACTGCAGTCGGTTTGGGTTTGACCAATACAGGCTTTAACCTGCTCAAGGTAATCATGCTTATCACTGGAAGTCGCCTTGTGATACGTCAGGTAATAGGTTTTGTCGACTTCGTCATCCAGCCTCACCTCAATCTTTTGCAGTTGCTGCTTTATCGCAACAGAGGTGCCATAGGAATAACCATACTTAGGGTAACTGAGGGGGGTATAGATAAATCTGACCTGATTATAGGGAGCCTCACCATTGCTGTGCCCGGCATAATCGATGCTTTTCAGGTATTGCTCACCAGCGGTGTTTTCATAGTGATAACTAATGTAGTTACCTACGGAGTCCTCAATGGCCTTCAGACTCCAATGATAAATCACATCACTGTTGTTTTGAGATACGGACCGATAACCATCTCCGGATGATGAGGTGCCATTCACATCCAGAAACTGCTTCCCGGAAACCTCATCCACATCGCCATAGAAATAGGTGTCTCCCGATTTGGTTTCAACCTTGAAGGCCGCTGGACCGCCGCCAGGCGCCTGGCCAATCACAGTCACCACAGAGGCATCATCCAGCTCCTTACAGTACTCGGCGCCATTTAGACTATGGGTTCCGGCGGTTAAAACCAGACGAGCACCGTCAAGGCAGTAACTGTCCTTGTTGGTAAGCTCTACACCTTGTAAATAGCCATCCTGTTCAATGGTTTTTGGGCAGCGGCTGATGGCGGAAAGCCCTTGAAGCCCCCACCCCAATCCCATAATGGTTTCTCCGCCACCTGATGAATAACTCAGCTCTACGGCGGGCTTTAACTTGCCTCTGGCTGCGGGAGTATCTATGGGGATGGTATATGTTGCCGCACCTTGCTCACTAACCCGAAAAGAGCCACTTAAAGGGACGCTGGATGAAGCAAATACATTGTTTTGGGTAGCAATAGAGAGCAAAAAAGGGAAATGGGGAGCCCGTACTTCATATAAAACACTCCATGTTTTAATTATTATCAATAGTCCCAAAAAAACGGGTTAAGCCAACTTAAAGCAAACTTTTTGTTATCCAAACAACCTACCACAAAAAACCAAACATTAAAATAATTAACTTTTACATTACCAATCTTCAGGTGTTACTCAGAAAGCTCAAAGAGTTAAGAAGGATACAAACAGAAACACTCACCAAGAAAACGCGAAAATTCAAAGAATATTTCCCATCAAGCAAGTTAAATGCTTCTTATAAAACCATCACCACATCAAATCGATTTAAAACTTATTACAAAGATCTCAAAACGTAACTAAGTAGAGCCCATTCACTCTAATATAGAAATCTATTAAAAATAGATTTTGGTTTTTTAGAATTTGAAATTCGCAGAAATTCAACAGAAAGCTTGTATCGAGCTTATAATTACGTATATACAGTAAGACTTACACTGCGACAGTGGCAAGGTATCGCCAGCTATGCTTGTGAGTCGGAATACGCTGAAAACCTACTATAAAGAGCCCATATGGAACAGAAATGGAGCTTGTTTATCCCCTCGCTGAGTGCAAACCATCAATTGGGGATTAGAAAGCCAGATCCAACTGCTGCAGAGCTTCCTCTGCCGGTGAGTGGCTATCATCCTGGCTGACCAGCCCGGCAGCCACCCCCAGCAGACGGATGCCACGGCCGTTGGCTCTTTGCAATGCCTGGGTCAGCAAGTCATCCAGCAGGCGCACAGATAACTCACTCGAGCGGGTTTCTATGGTGGTCTGTTTAAAGTCACTGAACTTGAGTTTGACCACCAGCTTATGAATTTGCCTGTCTTTGGCTCCGCGCTCCAGACGGCGGGCCAACTCCTGCACCAACGGTGGCATTACCTGACGACACTGAGCCAGGGTATGGATATCCTCTGCCAGCGTGGTTTCTACCCCAACAGACTTGCGCTCTCGGTTGATGGTCAGTTCACGCTCGTCTATCCCCTGAGCCCTTTCATAAAGCAAGGTACCAAACTTTCCAAACCGCTGTTGTAACTTGGCCAGCGGCACCTTTTGCACATCCGCGCAGGTATGCAACCCCATATCGGCCAGCTTCTGGGCGGTGACCTTACCGACGCTGGGGATCTTGATAAGCGGCAGGTTTTTTACAAATTCGGGCAGTGCCTGTGGCGTGACCACATACTGGCCGTTGGGCTTGTTGAGATCCGATGCCACCTTGGCGAGAAACTTGACCGGGGCGATACCTGCCGAGGCAGTCAGGCCGGTTTCCGCCAGGATATCGGCGCGAATAGCCTCGGCAATTAGGGTGGCCGAGCCTTGGTATAGTGAGCTATCGGATACATCCAGGTAGGCTTCATCCAGCGACAGAGGTTCAATCAGTGAGGTATAGCGGGCGAAGATGGCCCGTATCTCTGCCGAGACTTCCTTATAGACAGACATGCGCCCGGGGATCAGCAGCAGATCCGGGCAAAGCTTTAACGCATAGGCCGAGGCCATGGCAGAGCGAACGCCGAATTTACGCGCCTCATAATTGCAGGTGCTTATCACCCCGCGTCTGTCACTGCTGCCGCCGACGGCCAGAGGTCGACCACGATATTCTGGAAAATCACGCATCTCCACCGCGGCAAAATAGCAGTCCATGTCGATATGTATGATCTTTCTCAAGCTTGCTTTCCGGATCTCAAAGGGCTCGGTCGAGCCGGACACAAACAGAGTACTGTATAAAAACACAGTTAACAAGCCAGGATAACGAAAAAGCAGATCAATCGAGAGCAAAAAAGGAGAGCCAAGGCTCTCCTTAATGGATTTAAAGCTCGTCTTAATCGATGCGGAACTGACCTATGTTGCGCCCCAGAGCCGTGGCCAACTGTTGGAATGCCAGCATCTGATGTGACAGCTCTTCGCTGGCGCTCAGGGATTCATCGGAGCGGCCACGAACATTTTCAATGTTGCAGGCCACTTCTTCGGCCACCACAGCCTGCTGGCCTATCGCCGCAGTGATCTCCATGGTTTGCAGCTGGATGGCATCCACTGCCGCGGTTATTTCCGTCAGTGCCTGCTCCACTTCCAGAGTCAGACTTTGGCCCTGGTTGGCCTCCCTGACTCCGGCTTCCATCACCTGTTCGGCTTGTTGTGCCTGTTGCTGCAGAGTCTGGATAATACCCTGAATATTGGTCGTGGAGTCCTGAGTGCGGGATGCCAGGGTGCGCACCTCATCGGCCACAACCGCAAAGCCCCTTCCCTGCTCGCCGGCGCGAGCCGCTTCAATGGCGGCGTTGAGTGCCAGCAGATTGGTTTGCTCGGCAATGGCGCGGATCACACTGAGCACCTCGCCTATCTCCTCTGAGCTGCTTCTGAGCGCCCGAATAACCCCCGCAGCCTGGTTGACCTGTGTGGAAAGTGAGTGCATTCCCTGACTGGCCAGCTGCACCACATCTGCGCCGTTTCTGGACTGCAACAACGCCGTCTCGGAAAACTCGGCGGCTCGTTGGGCGCTGGTCGCCATCTCCTGGCTTGTGTGGGCCATTTCGGTAGCGGCTGTGGCCACTGAGGCAATTTCCTGTTTCTGGGCGCTGACAGAGGCCAGTGCGTTGTCACACACCTCAGCCGCGGCGGCAACACCATTATCCACCCGACCACTGAGTTCACGGGTTTCCAGCAACAGACTCTGCACCTTGGCGGCAAAACGGTTGAATGCCGCGCCGAGACGCCCAAGTTCATCGGCGCGGTTGATTTCAATGCGCCGTGACAAGTCGCCCTCACCCTCGGCGATATCTTCCATGGTGTGCAGCAGGCTATTGAGATTACGCCGAAACGGCAACATCATCAGGAAAACGGTTAACGCCACCAGTAAAATAATCCCCACTGAGACCAGGCTGGTTTGCCAAAGGCTTTGCTTCACCGGTGCCTGAAACACTTCATTGGGCAACATGAACCCCAAATACCAGCGCACTTTGGGATAGTCACCGCGAATGGCAATGTAGCTCACCCGCTGCAACTCTCCCTGATAAGTGACTTCGGCAATACCGGCATCCCGGGTTTGCATTTCACGTTTCAGTTCACTAAAACCCTGATTGTCGCCGCTGAGATTGTCAATAACGGCCGCATCAGAGCCGGCGGGAAACCCCTGGTTAAAACCCGGGAAGTACACCAGCTTTCCCTGCTCCGTCATCAAAAACGCCTGGCCTTCGCCCCGGTATTTGATTGGCGCCAGCAGGTTTTTACCTATGGTATCGATGAGAATATCCATACCGCCTATGCCTATCAGGCGACCATTGGCATCCTTGACTACAGTCTTGACCGTGGCCGAGATTGAGCCGTCATTGGCATCCACGGCCGGGTCACCGACAAACAAACCATTTCTGTCTATCGCTTCCTGCCACCAGGGACGTTTGTTGGTGTAGTAGTCGGGATCGCCATCGTAACGGCCATTGAGATCAAAGTACTCGAAGGTATTGGCCGAGCCGAAGAACACCGACTTGATCTCCTTGTCCTGCTCGGAGAAAAAGTGGAAGTAATCCACCAGCTGTTGATAGCCGGGATCGAGGCTGAGATCCGAGCCACGGCTATGGTATTTGGCAAACCAGTTATTGATGGCAGGGTTAGCAAAGACAGAGTGAATAATCTGCCCCTTGGCGTAGAAGTAATTGCCGATTTCATTGGCCTTGAGGGTGATCAGCGCCGATATGTCCTGATCTATGCGGGCACGGGTATCGTCGCTGCTGCTCTTGACCATCACGGCGGCCACTATAGACAACAACAGCGCCAGGGCACCGACGATAGCCAATACAAGTTGCAAACTGAGAGAACGTCTTATCTGCTCCATTGCGAGTCCTATTTGTTATATTTTTATTTAAGGAAACCAGCAATGTATCAGAATCTGTTAACAATTTTGAATACTAAATGACAAGAAACAATATAATTTTCTATGTAAACAATCCACTGCACCAAACCGAAGCAATTCAGTGCCTTATTGCCCAACTCAAGTGCATTCAAATTCAATTCAGGCTCAATGCAACACCAGATAGCAAAAGAGCCGTAATAGCGGCTCCTGTCGTGACGGCTTTGATACCGTTACAGATACCGTTACATCTTGGACTGGATGTAATTCTGTAACCCAACCTTGTCGATAAGGCCCAGCTGTTTCTCCAGCCAATACATGTGATCGTCTTCGGTTTCTTCCAGCAATAGCTCCAACAACTCCCGGCTCTGATAGTCCTTGAGTTGCTCACACAAGGTGATGGCTTCTCTCAAGTTGGCGGCAACCTTATATTCATATTGCAAGTCGTTGTGCAGCATCTCCTGCACATTCTTGCCTATGGTGAGGGCGTCGCGACTGGCAACATCCGGAGTGCCTTCCAGAAACAGGATCCGTGCAATCAACTTGGCGGCATGCTCTCTTTCATCGTCCGACTCATGCTTGATCCGCTCATAGAGCTCATTTAGCCCCCAGTCTTCATACATATGAGCATGCACAAAGTACTGATCCATTGCCGACAGTTCCCCGGTCAGCAGCTTGTTGAGCACATCTATGACTTGCTGATGGCCTTTCATACCTGTCTCCTTATTCTTTCTCAATCTGTGACTGCAGATAGTTCGCCAGTCCGGTCAGGCTTATCAGCTCAAACTGAGCTTCCAGCCAATCCAGGTGTTCCTCTTCATCTTCCAGCAGATCCTCGAGGATATCGCGACTGACATAATCACGCTCAGTCTCACACAGGGCAATGGCATCTCGCAGCACTGTCAGTTGCTCTTCCAGCATCTGTTTGTCACAGGCCAGCATCTCTTCGCTGTGTTCACCTATGCGTAACTTGTCCAACTGTTGCAAGTTGGGCAGGCCTTCGAGAAACAACACCCGCTCGATAAGCTTGTCGGCGTGCTTCATATCCTGAATCGATTTCTTGTAGGCTTTGTGGTTGAGTCCTTCCAGGCCCCAGTTCTTGAACATGCGGGCATGAAGGAAGTACTGATTGATGGCTGTCAGCTCACAGGTCAACACCTTGTTGAGCTGGGACACCACTTTGGGATGACCTTTCATTATCTCGTCCTTTAGCTTTGATTAAACTTGATCCAAGTCAATGTTTCCAGCCTAGCCCAAAGCGGGACGCATTACAAATTAACCTTTAATTTCACAAACTTACAAAAGATAACCATTATCATTTTAACTAAGGTTAGCAAGCTACTTTTAAGCACAAGTGATTAAAAAAGCTCGATATCATCTTCTATCTGTGGCCCCTGGAGCTTGCCTTCTTCCAACAGTTGCCCATAAAACGCCACTTGGTTGCGACCATTGCCTTTGACAAAATACAGTGCGTTGTCGGCCTGATTGAGCAAGGTTCCGGGCTCAACCCGGGGATCTATCCCCACAATGCCCATAGAGATGCGGATCCCGCCCAACCGCTCCTGCTGCAATTTGGCCAGCCTGTGGGTAAACTCCTGACACAGCTTAAGCAAGGCACTGCGGGTACGCGGCGCCGGCAGGATAACAAACTCATCACCGCCAAAACGAAACATGAGATCCTGAGGGTTAAACACCTGCTTCATCAGCGCCGAAACCTGCAACAGGACTTCATCGCCATAGAGGTGGCCGAAGGTATCGTTGATTTTCTTGAAATAGTCTATATCGAAGATGCAAATCCACAGCTTGAGTTCCTCTTCGGCGTCCATACTCGCCTGTTCCTGCTTGAGTTCACAGGCAATTTCCACCGAACTGTATAACTGTGGCAAAAAGGCTTTGCGGTTCAATAGATTGGTAAGGCTGTCGGTTTCACTCTCCACCACTATGTGGAAATAGTTCTCATAGACTTTGGCAAAACCTCTGAGCAAAACCATATCTTGCTCAGTCAATAAAGGCGCGCTGACCAAGAGCACCTTGGTGAGTTTATCGTTGATGATGATGGGAACGGCCAACTCCTGGTGCAGACCGTTGGAGAAACAGATCTCCCTTTGTTGTTCGATACAGAGTTTGACCGACACAGCCAGCGTGGCGCCGTTGACATTGCGCTGGCCATCCAGGCCCCCTTTACGCTTGGTGAGCTTATCCACATCCAGGATACACACCTCATCTATGTTGAGCATTTGCGATACTGTGGACACAAGGCTCTCGGCAAGAGAATCCAACTGCCGCTGCTCGGTCAACTGTACCACTGAATCGAGAATAGCTTCCGGCTCTCTGCTCATCGGCATATCTCCTCTACAGAGCGCTTGTCCATGCCACAGAGTGTAGTACAGCAGGAATTAACGGGCGGAGCGGACGAAAAAAAGGCCTCCGAAGAGGCCCTTTTTCAAATAATTCTATCTTTGGTTAAACGCTCGCGCCGGGCTTCTTCAGCCGCTTCACGGGCCTTGCGTTTATCGCAGGGCTCATCACAGTCGCAGGCCTTTTCTATACCCAAAACCCCGAGGCCACCACAGCTGCCCTGTACCGCCTTGCGCTTGATTAAATAACCCACAGACATCAGCAGGAAGAACGCCAGCAGAATCACAAAGGCCGCAATAAAAGTACTCATAAAGGCTCCAATTACTCTAGTGGACGAAGGCTTTAAACGCAGAGCTATAGTATACCTTAAACCCTTCGTCCTGTTTTTCAATCAGCATGATGGCCAGCTTTTCCTTTTCGGCCAAGGCCAGCGAGGCTTCTGTGCCCATCACCATCATGGCAGTGGCAAAACCATCGGCCGTCATACACTCAGGGTGCAACACAGTGACAGAGGCCAGTCTGTGCTCTACCGGAAAGCCACTGCGTGGGTCGATAATATGAGTGAAGCGCTGTCCGTCCTCCTCATAGTAGTTGCGATAGTCGCCCGAGGTAGCCATGGCCATGGTGCCCGGCTCTATCACCTGTTGCACTGCCCGGCCATTATCCGCCGGCTGCTCTATCGCCACCCGCCAGGGTTTGCCATCGTCTTTGGTTCCCTTGACGCTGATCTCACCGCCAATCTCCACCAGATAACCTTTGGGCTGATACTTATCCAGCAAACGAGCCACTTTATCGACCCCGAATCCTTTGGCTATGGATGACAAGTCCACATAGACGCTGGACTGACTCTTGCTGAGCAGGTCCCCTTCTATCTGAATGGCATCTATCCCCATTCGCGCCTTGGCCTCGGCTATCTGCTCGGCAGAAGGCACTTCCAGAGGCCGTTTGTCCGGGCCAAAGCCCCACAGGTTGACCAAGGGCCCCAGGGTGATATCGAGCGCGCCGTCAGTGAGCTGATATAACCTGATACCTTCACGGATATTGGTAATGGTATCGGCTGAAACTGTCAAACTCTGGCCTTGCTGGAGCTGATTGAAACGCGAAAGCTCGGAGTCGGGTCTGTAGGTCGACATCTGGTCGTTCACCTGCTCCAGTGCCATATCGATTTCAGCCTGCAACAACTGGGCATCCGGCAAACTTTTGCTGTTAACCACCTTAATATGATAAGTGGTGCCCATGGTACTGCCGGAGAGCGCAATCACTTCATCCTGACTGCTGCAACCAGAAACAAAAAAGGCCAATCCCATAAGGACCAGCCAATTTGCCAGCGTTGTAAACTTAGCGGTCTTGAACTGCATACTATGAATTTCCCTTACAAACTGGCACTGCCAAAAGGCAGTGCCAGGGAATGAACTAATGCTTAGCCACCGAAGTCATCCAGGAGGATGTTTTCATCTTCAACGCCAAGATCTTTCAGCATAGCAATTACCGCTGCGTTCATCATTGGAGGTCCACACATGTAGAACTCACAATCTTCAGGGGCGTCGTGCGACTTGAGATAGTTCTCATAAAGCACGTTGTGAATGAAGCCTGTGTAGCCATCCCAGTTATCCTCAGGCTGAGGATCGGACAGGGCCACATGCCAGACAAAGTTATCATTCTCAGCCGCCAGGCCATCGAAATCTTCAACATAGAACATTTCGCGCTTGGAACGGGCACCGTACCAGAAGCTCATCTTACGCTTGGACTTAAGACGCTTGAGCTGGTCGAAGATATGAGAACGCATAGGCGCCATACCTGCACCACCACCGATAAAGACCATTTCAGCATCGGTATCTTTGGCAAAGAACTCACCGAATGGACCGGAGATAGTGACTTTATCACCTGGCTTGAGACTCCAGATGTAAGACGACATCTTACCACAAGGCAGACTCAGATTCCGTGGTGGAGGTGTGGCAATCCGCACGTTCAGCATGATAATGCCAAACTCTTCCGGATAGTTGGCCATAGAGTATGCACGAATGGTTTCTTCATCAACCTTGGATTCCAGGTTGAAGAAGCCAAAGTGTTCCCAGTCACCACGATACTCTGCTGGAATATCGAAGTCTTTGTACTTCACATGGTGAGCAGGGGCTTCAATCTGAATATAACCACCAGCACGGAAAGGTACAGACTCGCCATCAGGGATCTGCAGCTTAAGCTCTTTAATGAAGGTCGCCTTGTTATCGTTGGAGATAACAGTACATTCCCACTTCTTGATGCCGAAGATCTCTTCGTCCAGCTCAATTTCCATATCTGACTTGACGTTAACCTGACAAGACAGACGGCAACCCTTACGGGCATCACCCTTGCTGATATGATCCAGTTCGGTTGGCAGAATATCACCGCCACCGGACTTAACGTTGACACGACACTGACCACAAGAGCCACCGCCACCACAGGCAGATGACACGAAAATACCGTTGTTGGCCAAAACGCCCAGCAACTTGCCACCGGCAGCAGTGGTAATCGCCTTCTCTGGGTCACCGTTGATGCCAATAGTAATATCACCGCTGGAGACCAACTTGGATTTGGCGAACAGGATCACCAATACCAGGATCAGAACTATCGCGGTAAACATACTCACACCGAGGTAAACCTCGAGTGGAGTAGACTTAAAAATACCAAGAATATCCATTAACTTATCCTTAGAGGTTCAATTTCGGAAGCCGCTTGGTGTCCCTTAAAGGGACACACCAGAGAACGACATGAAACCTAAGGCCATCAGACCCGCAGTGATAAAGGTAATACCCAGACCACGCAGACCATTAGGCACATCAGCATACTTCAGCTTCTCACGGATACCGGCCAACAGGACGATAGCTAATGCCCAGCCCAAACCGGAACCGAAACCGAACACCAGGCTCTCACCCAGGTTGTAGTCACGTTCAACCATGAAGGATACCGCACCGAAAATCGCACAGTTTACTGTGATCAGCGGCAGGAAGATCCCCAGGGCGTTGTACAGTGGCGGGAAGTACTTATCCAGAGCCATTTCCAGGATCTGAACCAAGGCTGCGATAACACCGATAAAGGTAATGAACTTAAGGAAGCTCAGATCGGCAT
Organism: Shewanella sp. BJSY2023SW005; assembly: GCF_047314585.1. Classification (NCBI taxonomy): domain Bacteria; kingdom Pseudomonadati; phylum Pseudomonadota; class Gammaproteobacteria; order Alteromonadales; family Shewanellaceae; genus Shewanella; species Shewanella sp. BJSY2023SW005. The sequence goes on along the minus strand of NZ_JBKORJ010000055.1, from coordinate 45,837 downwards.
CCGGTACACCGGCCCAAGCCAATGCACCAGGAGCCAGGATACCCTGATAGATCATCTGGTTAACTGGTACTGAAATAGTCAGTACCACAATAACCGCAACCCCGAGACCCATGGCCGTCTTCACTTTCTTGGAAACGGCCAGGAAGGTACACATCCCCAGGAAGAAGGCCAGTGCCATGTTTTCGATGAAAACAGAGCGAATTAACAAACTGATATAATGTTCCATCGCGCTTACCCTTTTGCTTCTACTTGCTCTGGCTTATAAGTGCGGATTATCCAAATCAGAATACCGATCAGGAAGAAGGCACTTGGCGGCAGCAGTAACAGGCCGTTGGGCTGATACCAGCCACCGTCTGAGATTTTGGAGAGTATCTCAACACCAAACAGCGAACCGTTACCAAAGAGTTCACGGACGAAACCTACGCTCATCAGCACCAGACCATAACCCAGGCCGTTACCTATACCATCCATAAAGCTCATCAGTGGTGGCGTCTTCATCGCATAGGCCTCGGCACGGCCCATCACGATACAGTTGGTAATAATCAAACCAACGAATACCGACAGCTGTTTGGAGATGTCGTAGGCGTATGCCTGCAGCACCTGATCCACCACGATTACCAGCGAGGCAATAATGGTCATCTGCACAATAATCCGCACGCTGGCAGGAATATGGTTACGTATGATGGAGATAAACAGGTTGGAAAACGCTGTTACCGCCGTCAGTGCTATGGTCATCACCAATGCGGTTTCCAGCTTACTGGTTACCGCCAGGGCACTACATACCCCGAGGATCTGCAGCGCAATAGGGTTATTGCTGACTATAGGTCCGGTGAGAACCTGTTTGAGTTCTTTACTGTCGGCCATTAGCTCAATCCTCCATTGCGTGCTTTTTCAATAAAGCGAGCAAAACCTTCATCGCCCAGCCAGAATGTCAGCGAGTGCTGAACACCATTACTGGTCAGGGTCGCGCCGGACAAGGCATCAACACCATGGTCTGTCTCGGCTACGGCTGGGTTTTTAGTCACTGTGATAGCTATGTTGCCCTGCTCGTCAAACAGCTTCTTGCCCTGCCATTTGGCTTTCCAGCTTGGGTTTTCAACTTCGCCGCCCAGTCCAGGGGTTTCACCTTGGTTGTAATAAACCAGGTTCTGGATGGTGTTCATGTCCGGTTCCAGCGCCAGGAAGGCGTACATGGTTGACCACAGGCCATAGCCATGAACCGGCAGGATCACGCTGGTCACTTTACCGGCATCATCACGCACCAGATAAACCACGGCATTTTTGGCAATCCGCTTAACCGAAGCAATGTCATGCTCAGGCACCACAGAGGTGGCTGGATCACGAGAGGCTTTCTGTTGATCATAGGTATCGCCGTTGATATCGGTCACTTCGTCACCGGTTTTCAGCTCGATAACCTTGGCTTCAACATACTTTTTGTAAGTTTCCAGAACCACATCTTTGCTGACCTTGCCGGATTTGGTGTCGATCAGGTTGGCGGCTTCCAGAATAAATTTCTGCTTATCCAGCAGTTTGTTTTCCTGCTGGGTTGGCTTGAGCAGTACTGCTGCGGTCGATACGAAAATCGAGCAGATAAGACACAGGCCAACGACGACAAATAGCGTTCTTCCGAACGAATCCTTATTACTAGCCACGAGCAATCCTCCGCTTGATGTTTGCCTGGACTACAAAATGGTCAAACAGTGGCGCAAACAGGTTGGCAAACAGAATCGCCAGCATCATGCCCTCTGGGAATGCAGGGTTGATAACACGGATAAACACTGCCATGGCACCTATCAGGATACCGTAAGCCCATTTGGCCTGGTTGGTGAAGGAAGCCGACACAGGGTCAGTGGCCATAAACATCATACCGAAGGCAAATCCACCCAGAACCAGGTGCCAGTACCAAGGCATGGCGAACATGGGGTTGGTTTCAGAACCGACCAGGTTCAGCAGCAGTGACACGGCAATCATACCAACCATCACGCCGCCGACGATGCGCCAGGAAGCGATACGGGTATAGATGATAACCAGACCACCGAGCAGGATAGCCAGAGTGGAAACTTCACCGACAGAACCAGGAATAAAGCCGAAGAAGGCATCCCACCAGTTCTGGTTGAAGGCATAGTCCAGGGTACCTGAAGCCGCTTGGCTCAGCGCAGTGGCGCCGGAGAAACCGTCAGCAACCACCCAGGAGTTGTCACCGGACATGTTCAGCGGATAGGCAAAGAACAGGAAGGCACGACCGGCCAGTGCAGGGTTGAGGAAGTTACGCCCGGTACCACCGAACACCTCCTTGGCCACAACCACACCGAAGCTGATACCCAGTGCCACCATCCACAATGGGATAGTTGCAGGCAGCGTCAGGGCAAACAGCACAGAGGTCACGAAGAAACCTTCGTTGACTTCATGGCCACGAACCGAGGCGAACAGCACTTCCCAGATACCACCGACCGCGAAGGTCACGGCATATATAGGCAGGAAGAAACAGGCGCCATACCACATCAAGGTGGCCCAGCCGGAATCGGCTGTCAGCTGAGTACCGAAGAGTTCAAACAGACCCACCTGCCAAACATCGGGAGTACCGAAGCCGGCGGCCAGGGCGATTTGTGCCTGCAGACCCACGTTGTACATCCCGACAAACATGGCGGGGAAAGTACAGGCCCAGACGGTAATCATCATGCGTTTCAGATCCAGGTTATCGCGCACATGGGTCTTGCCCTTGTTCACTTTACCCGGGGTGTAAAAAATGGTCGCTGCGGCTTCATAGAGCGCATACCACTTCTCGTATTTACCGCCCTTTTCAAATTGCGGTTCAATACGCTCAAGAAAATCTTTCAAGCTCATAAGCCTTCCCTCTCGACGGTCTCCAAGCAGTCACGCAGGTATGAACCATAGTCATACTTACCGGGACATACGAAAGTACACAGTGCCAGGTCTTCTTCATCCAGCTCCAGCGCACCCAATGCCACGGCGCCATCGGTATCACCGGAGATCAGATCACGCAGCAACATAGTGGGCAGAATATCCAGAGGCATCACCCGCTCATAGTTGCCGATTGGCACCATGGCCCGTTCGGAACCACCGGTACTGCTGGTCATATTGAACAGACGGGAAGGACTCAAGTGACCCAGGAAAGCACGGGTAATGGAGAATTTATCGGCTCCAGGCATTACCCAACCGAAGAACTCTTTCTCTGTGCCTTCTTCAATCAGGGTCAACTGCTGGAAGTAGCGTCCCATATAAGCATGGGGACCTGTTGCAGTACGGCCGTTGAGCACAGAACCTGAGATAACCCGAACTTGGCCATCGGCTTCGTCTTGGGTCAGGGCCTGAGTGCTGGCACCCAGCAGAGTGCGTACCAAGCGAGGGTTCTTGGCTTTAGGGCCAGTGATGGCCACAACGCGCTGGTTGTTCAGTTCACCTGTGGTAAACAGCTGACCTATCGCGATGACGTCCTGGTAACCCAGGTACCATACGCTGCGACGGGCAGAGGCAGGCATCAAGAAGTGGATATGAGTTCCAGGCAGACCCGCTGGATGGGGACCGGCAAACTCTTCCACTTGGGCATTGCCCGCTGGAATGTCTGCTCCTGGTGCTTTACAGACGAAGACTTTGTCTGTCAGTCGGGCCAGTACTTTTAGGCCGTTGACGAAATCGTCTTTATGCTCAGCGATAACAACTTGAGGGTCACCTGCCAGTGGCTGGGTGTCCATGGCTGTCACGAAGATAGCCGCTGCTGTCGCATCCACTGCCGGCACCTTACTGAAAGGACGGGTGCGCAATGCGGTCCACATACCTGATTCAATCAGATTGTCGCGAACCTGCTGCGGTTCCAGAGTATCCAGAGCCTGGGCATCATACTTGGCAAAAGAGACGGCTTCGTCCCCTTCGATCTCTATGACGACTGACTGCAGAACACGTTTGGCGCCGCGGTTGATTTCTAATATTGTGCCACTGGCCAAAGCCGTATATTTGACGCCAGGATTCTTTTTATCTTCAAAAATCACCTGACCTTTTTGCACTTTATCGCCCACTTTGATCTTCATCGTTGGACGTAAGCCAATATACTCTTCACCCAAAGTAGCTACGTGTTTAATGGCTGGGCCATCATGGATAACTTGCTTTGGTCCGCCTGCTAGAGGCAAATCCAATCCTTTCTTAATTGTAATCATATCCACATGCACTACGTTTTGAAGGAAAGACAATGCGCCGCGTTCCTGCTAACCCCCGACTCTCACACAAAAAATCGAGCGTTGAGCTAGCGCAGATTTATCACAGAAATGCGATCGCAATCACGCTGGTCGCGCGCATTTTACCCCAATTGCAACGCTATCGCCACGAAAATTGTAGTGTTTTAACCTGCTTTCAAAGCGACCAAGAGAGAATCGAGCGGAGTTGAACAAGCGGAGATAGCGGCAAGCGGGCGAAAGGCAGGATTTTGTCCTGACTCATAAAGTTATACTTTTCATTTTTAAAGAATTAATCAACCAAATAGTCGAAAATACTTATTTCACCTCCCCGGCCTTACCGGGGAGGCTCTGCTTCAAAATTTCATTCGGTAGCCCAGCTGTAAACGTCTGCCAACACTTGCCAATAAGCCACTGTCATCTTCACGTAACGGGCTCGCGTCATCGAGCAGATCCTCGGCGCGAAAATAGAGCTGATGTTTTGAGTTGAAGTCATAACTCAGCAGCAGATCCAGTTGCATGCTGTCCTTTGCCGTCACCTGAGGGGTAAGGCTTGCCACTTCTGAACGATATATCCCCAGAGCCCTGGCCTTAAAGCCGTCCCACTCCAGCCCAAGATGAAGACTCAAGGCATGCTCGGGCAACCAGGGCAGCTGTTTATCGGCCATGAGGCAAGGTCCGCTCAGCATAAGACAACCCGAGTGCTGCGCCTTGGCTTGGGTGTAATGGTACTTGAGCCCCATGGGCCAATTGACAGTGCCTGAGTCCAGGCTGTAGTCGAGCGCCAGTTCGGCGCCTTTGACATCCACTTCCCCGAGATTGTATTGATTGAGGCGCAGCGCTGGGTCGCAGAAGCTATTTGCCGTGCAATCAAAATGCAGATTGTCGAAGTCTCGCTGGTACAGGCTCAGTGCACTTTTCAGCCTACCTGACTCAAAGCGGCCACCGAGTTCATATTGCCAGGCTTGCTGGGAGCGTTGCCCCAGGTTGCCGGGGCTCGCCGCCGCCCAGGCTCTGCCGGCACTGATGAACAGGCTCAGTGCCTCCCCGCGCCAACTGAGCTTGGCCGTGGGTAACCATTCACTTTCGGAGAAATCCGCGGCTGAAAGCGGCACTGTTTCGCTACTGCGCTCCAAGCTGACATCTTCATAGCCGACGCCGAGCTCCAGAGTCACGGCCGACCAGTTGAGTTCAGCCGTCACCGCCGAGCTCCAGACACTGGCCTTGTCATCAATCCTGACACTCAGACTCTGCGCAGTATCACTCAGTAGTCCATCCTGCCATAACCAACTCCCCAGGCCGGGTGCCAGCTCGGCCTTGTCTCTGTGCCAGCGGGCACTGTAACTCACCTTGTGGCGACCATATTGAGTAATGGCCTGAGTCTGGAGCCCCATAGCCTCGAAGTCATCATCACAGCGAAAGTCGACCAATGAAACCGCGCCGATAGCAGCGGCATCCAAGGCCGCCAGTTGCTCAAGCACGTCACCTTGAATAAAGGCGCCATTGGCAAAACTCATCTGCAACTGCGAGCTATGATGGCTATGGTAGTAAAGCTCGGTAAACACCCGGGAGCCGGCAGTAGGCTCAACGCGGTGTGACAGCTGATATCTGTGACTGCGGCTCTTGAGTCTATCCTGCGTGGCAGCGCCATACACCAACTCAGGGTTCAGTTGCCAATCGGCAGCCGTCAGCCCCATTCCCGGCAAAAACTGCCGCTGCTGTGAATACTGATACTTGAATTCAGTATGTTGTCGGCTGCGGGCACCCGGCAAGCTGTTGGCCGCTATCTTGAAAAGGACCTTGGTCTGGCTGTCGTCTTGCCCCTGCTCGGCGCTTCTCGGCTCCTGCCAGGGTTGCTGGCGCCTGTGGCTCGCCTGCAGCAACACCTTATAGTCATCGGCATCAATAAGACCGCGGCCCTCGGCGCCCCAACCTTTATCTTCATTGCCCTGAAGCCGCACACTCTTGCCCGGAGATTCGTGCAACCCCAGGCTTTGCGTTTCCAAAACGCCAAAACTGCCGCTACCGCCATGGAGCAAGCTACCGGCGGCATTGGCCGAACTGGCAACCAGGGTATCAGGATCCGGCAGTTGCCACAGATAAGGTGCAGAGTAAGGTGCCGGCGCCAGATTGACCCTGTCTTCGATAATCGCCATTCCGGAATGGCCGCTGCCACCGGCGCCGCGGATACTGAAACTGCCAGGCAGGGTTGGGATAAGCTCGCCACCGGCGGTCAATTGCCGCTCGGCCGAGTCATAGTACATGGCATTGATTGCTGCGGGCTCAAAAACCGGATGGTCAGCAGCCAAAGGTTCGGAAGCATGCGCCCACGGCCCGGCCAAACTCCCGCTCACCAAACCGGCCACGGCACTCACCTTAAGCAAGCCACGCCTCTGACTCATATCCCAATCCCCTATCAGCAGTTACCGCATATTTGATGTTATATTTTTGTAAACTAACTGATTTGCGGACAAAAAAAAAGCGACTTGAGTAAATATCAAGCCGCTTGATTGAGCGAGGTAAGCCGGACGGGATTAGAGCTGCTTCAGCAGTTCCTCACTCAACTTGAGATCGTCGTTGCGGTTAACGCTGACACCGGCGGCAATAATATTGCGGGCAATATCCTGCGCCTGCTCCAGAGAATGCATCTGATAGGTACCACACTGGTATTCGTTCAGCTCAGGAATAGCCTTTTGATCTTGTACCTTGAGCACATCTTCCATGGCTGCCAACCAAGCATCGGCAACCCGGCCTTCTGCCGGTGTCCCGATAAGGCTCATATAAAAGCCGGTGCGGCAACCCATGGGTGAAATATCTATGATCTCCACTCCGTCACCATTGAGGTGATCGCGCATAAAGCCGGCAAACAGGTGTTCCAGAGTATGAATGCCACGCTCGCTGAGAATATCCTTGTTGGGCGCGCAAAAACGCAGGTCAAATACCGTAATGGTATCGCCCTTTGGTGTGCTCATGGTCTTGGCCACCCGCACTGCCGGTGCCTCCATCTTGGTATGGTCCACGGTAAAGCTGTCTAACAATGGCATGGGTATTCTCCCTTGGATGGCAAGCTGGCTTGCACAGTTAAATGGTTTCGCGTCTCAAAGCGCTATTATTACAGCGCCAAAACACAAATGCAGCCCCTGGAGGCGGTTTATCAAGCCAGGACTTTTAACCACGGCACTTGGGCGACTCAGGCACGGCGCTTTGAGCATCCCATTCGGCCTGAGTATAAGTATGCATGGACAGCGCGTGCACGCCATTGGCCAGTTCTTCCGCCAATGCTTGGGCCACTTCTCTATGGCGAGCCAGCAGACGCTTGCCATCAAAGGCTTCACTGATAATGATCACCTTGAAGTGCGTCTCTGAATTAGGCGGCACATGGTGATTGTGGCTCTCGTTGATGACTTCTATATGACTCGGCGTCAGGGCGAGGCGCAACTTCTGCTCTATGGTCTGGGCAACGGACATGGTAAAACCTGATATAAGCTGTTGGGATTGGCGGCAGGTTACTGCGTCGGCGAACAAAGATCAATCCGACAATTTTCAACCACCAGGAAGATGAAAACCCGGTTTGAGCCGCCGATAGGTGAGATTAAGCCTGGGCTCTGTGAGTTTCAGCCTTCTTGGCAATGCATGTTGCCACTCCTGCTGCATCGGCCAGCACATCAACAAGAGATCGCCCGAGTTAAGCCTCAGCCGCAGCTTCTCGCCGCTTTGCTTGTGTCTCAAATCAAAATCGCGCCCGGCGCCCAGACTGATTGAAGCGATATCAGCCCCCTCAGCCAGCTCAGGTTCATCGTCGCTGTGCCAACCCATGGCGTCGCGGCCATCGGCATAACGGTTTACCAGCACGCCGTTGCTGCCAAGCTGCCAATCCCGATCCAGCTTTTGCCTTAGCCGTAACAGATATTTGGGCCAGGGAAGCGCCCTGACCAATAACCCTGAGTAGCGATAATCACAGCCGTGATCGCCAAACCACACCTGAGTACGGGGAATGGCGTGACGCTTGCCGAATATCTCAAGCTCGGGGCGAGTCAGGGGATAATGCTCCGCCTCACGCCAAATGGCATCCTGCTGGGCTGGATTGAGATAACCGCGCACCAGCAACATAGGCGGCTGCTCAAACCGCTGCACGCCTGTCGCCGACTCATCAGATGACCCAGGCTCAAGCGCAAACAAGGACTGCTGTATCTCTTTTGAACTCATATTTGAACTTCATGGCATTGTTTCTCTGTGGCTTATTGCCCGGCTTAAGCCTTCTTTATTACATAATGACCAAGGCAGATTTTCGCAAATATCGCCTTGAGCGCCAGTATTTGCGATAATCCGCGCAAATTCGTCCTTTAAGCCCAGTTATATGACCAGCCAGTTCTCAGCCGCTGATATTCAGCTCACTCTGCACCGCTATCCCGAAGAGCAGGAATCCAACCTCCAGGCCTGGGATGCCGCCGATGAACACCTGCTCAAACAGCTCGCCGAGGAAGAGGCGCCTCAATCTGTGCTTATTATCAACGACAGCTTTGGAGCCCTGCTGTGCGCCATTCGCCAAGGTTACCCAGATGCAAAGGTTCACTGGAGCTCGGATGCCCGCACCTCCCACCTTGGCGCTCGACAGAATCTTGAGAAAAACCATCTCAGCACTGCCGACATTCACTGGCTAAACAGTCGGGAAATACCTGCTTGTGTACCCGATACCATATTGCTGAAGCTGCCCAAGAACCTCAACTTTTTTGCCTGGCAGCTGACCCTGCTGGCCAATATGCTTCCCGCCGGTACCCGGGTATTGATTGGCGCCAAGGCCAAATCCATCAATCAAGCCTTGTTGGCCCTGATTGGCAAACATCTGGGCCAGGCCAGCGCCAGTCTGGCATGGAAAAAGACCCGGGTGATTACCGCCTTCGCCGATGGCCAGGCACGCGAATTGCCTGCCCCCAGCGAGTGGCCCCTTGGCGAATTCGGCCTCAATATCTGTAATCTCAGCAATGTATTTGCCGCCGGCAAACTGGATATCGGCGCCCGTTTAATGTTGGCCAACCTCCCCGAAGGTGAGTTTAGCTCTGTGGTGGACCTGGGCTGCGGCAATGGCGTTTTGGGGCTGGCGGCGGCCAAGCGTTATCCCGAGGCGAGCATTCACTTTGTCGATGACTCAGAGATGGCCGTGGAAAGTGCCCGGCTCAACTGGCAGGGCAATGGCTTTGAAGCCGAACGCGGCCACTTCTATTGGGACGACTGTCTGAGTCATTTGAGCGCCGGCGTCGCACCGGATCTGGTGCTCTGTAACCCGCCGTTTCATCAGGGAGAGGCCATCACAGATCATATTGCCTGGCAGATGTTCCTCGATGCCAGACGGCGTCTGGTGAACGGCGGCATACTGCATGTGGTCGGCAACCGTCACCTGGGCTACCACATCAAGCTCAAGCGCCTGTTCGGCAACTGCAAGACCATAGCCTCCAATGGTAAGTTTGTGATCCTGCAAGCCTCTAAATAAAAGGCCAACAGGAGTAAACCTTGTTGACCCATTCCGGCCCCCGTTGGGAACCCGGAAAGAAGCAGGCCGGGGGAGACCCCGGCCTGTGTAGTTAAATTTTGTGATTTCAGGGGGCAACTCGGCCGCGTCTGTAACGCAAGCCGCCAAGCAGTACCAGACTTACGAGCGCCACCACTGACAGGCTGCCGCCGGCATCGACTATCACGGTCGCGCCATCATCTCTGTCCCATTCGCGACTTTCCAGCGGCAAGGCATATAGGCTATTGCTTTCATAAGAACTTATGGTCGCCACTATGTCACTGTAGCCGGGTTCATAGAGATCGATCAGCACATCATAGTGATCGCTGGGATAGCCGCTCTCCAACGTGGTGAGCACTTCAAAGTCATCCTGGGTACTGTCTCCCTGAATGTAGAACACCTCAGTGCTGTAGTAATGCTCCCAGTCACCGCCGTTGCGGCTTAGATAAAGCTCGGCATAAACCGGCACAGACTCGGCCGGATCATTGCCGTAAACATCGGCATCGAAGCGCACCGCAAAGCTGCGATAAAAGCCATCAGAGTCATAATCGTCATAAAGGTAGCTGGCCGCCTCATAAAAGCTGAACTCATGATAATAGCTGTGGGCCGCCATGGAAACCATCCGCTGCGGCGCGGCTTGGCTCTCGGGCAGTTTCTGTTTCTTGGCAATCATCTGCTCGCGGGTCATGCGCTCACCGGAAACTTGAGCTCCGGTAGATTGCCACTCCAGCTGCAGTTGCTTGAGCAACTGCCTGTGTTGTGCCGCCCGTAGCTCGGCGCCTGAGCTATCCTGTTCATCGCTTGGTTGCTGCGCTTTTTGGCCGATTGAGGCTTGTCCGCCGACAGGCTCCTTGGCATAGGCTGCAGGCGCCCCCCAAAACAGAGCCAAAAACAGCAACAGGCTAAATACAGTGTAAGATAATAATTTCATAGTGCTTCTCCACAGGGCGCTTCTTGCGCTTATCCGGGTTATTTGACTTAGGGAAGGTGCGAACAAGTCCCATGTGTGCTCTGCGTCGGCTTACAGGCCTGGATGCAAGGCGTGGTTCGCAGCAAATGGCCCTAGTCCTTTGCAAGAAGCACAACATAGCAGGCAGGTCTGTAAGCCACGCCCTTCGGGGCTTTCACAGCAACCGGCTCTCTGCGTTATCCGACTTCGACAGGCCCCGGCATGCCTTCAGTCAGATGCCTTGAACGCCAATTGCTGTGCAAGCCAGAGTGCCACGAGGACTTATTCGCACCTTCCTTAGCATTATTAAAAGTCAGCCTGGGTGAACATGAGATGAACGGTTTCTGTCAGCCGATGTTCATCTTGGAAGGAGTACAACTGACCGGGCCAGAGCGAAAACCGGGGGTAAGACAGATAGAGAGTGAAGACCCGGCTGGCTATTTCATCCACCGCGGGGATCTTTTACACTGGGCCAAGTGTTTCCAAAAGGGCAAAACCATGAAAAGGGGCAGTAAAATCAAGCATCAAGCTTATCACTCAAGCGGAATTATCGCGGCAAGCATGCTATTGCTGTCGCTGGCTTTCGCTCAGCCCCTGCATGCCGGCCCCTTTGCCAAGCCGGAACGAACGACTCAGGGCCAGGAGGCCAAGCTGAAAGTCCGCAGCGGCGATGAAGCCGCCAGACTGGTGAAGCAGGCTTATGGCGGTAAGGTACTCAGGGTGCAGTCTGTGAAGGTCAACGGCAACCCGGGTTATCGGGTCAAACTGCTGCAGGACAGCGGCCGAATTGTCTATGTCTCTGTGGATGCCCGCAGCGGCCGCCTGCAGGCAAACTGACAGGAAACAGCTTATGCGACTGTTATTGGTAGAAGATAATGCCGCCTTACAGGCCAACTTAAAACAACATCTGCAAGAGACAGGTTTCAATCTGGATACGGCGTCAGACGGCGAAGAAGGCCTGTTTCTGGCGGCGGAATATCCCTATGATGCCGCCATTATCGATATCGGCCTGCCCAAACTCAGCGGCATAGCACTGATTGAACAGATGCGTGCCAAGGGACTGGATTACCCTGTGCTGCTCCTCACCGCCAGAGATGGCTGGCAAGACAAGGTGGAAGGCCTGGATGCCGGCGGTGATGACTACCTCACCAAACCCTTCCACCCCATGGAGCTCACCGCCAGGATCAAGGCTTTAATCCGCCGCAGCGCCGGTAAGGCCAGCCCCTTGCTGCAAAGTGGCCCTGTCACCCTGAATACCAGCAGCGGTGAAGTACGACTCGGCAAACACAGCGTCAGCCTAAGCGCCTCCGAATACAAATTGCTCGAGTATCTGATGCTGCATCAGGGCGAAGTCACTTCCAAGAGTCTGCTTATCGAGCACATCTATGATCAGGACTTTGATCTGGACTCCAATGTGATTGAGGTATTTATTCGCCGTTTGCGCAAAAAGCTGGATCCCGAGGGCACGCTTGGGCTTATTGAAACCCTGCGTGGTCAGGGGTATCGCCTCAACGCGCTTCCTGTCAGAGATAACCCCTGATGAAACCCTTGCCAGCAAGGCTTTTGCCCGGTTCACTCAAGGGCCGGCTGGTGATCAGCGCCCTGCTGTTGAATCTGGTACTCTTGCCGCTTATCGGCGTGACCCTGAGCGATGCCTTTCGTGCCCAATTGACCCACGCGGTAAAAGATGAACTCAGCGCCGCCCTTTATGGAGTATTGGCATTGGCAGAAGTGGAACAGGGCGAACTGGTTCTGCCGGATCAATTACAGGACAAACAGTTCAACATAGATCAATCCGGGCTCTACGCCCTGGTCAGCAGCCAAGGCAAACTGGTATGGCATTCGCCTTCCTTTATCGGTATGCCGCCTCCGGGCAAGCTTCCAAGCCCACCACTCGGAGAAGGCCGCTTTGGCGAAATGCTTCTCCTGGGCAAGCCTCACTTCAGTTACAGCTTCAGCGCCAGCTTTGCCTCGGCATCGGATAACGGCCGGGATATTCCCTTTACCGTACACATCATCAAAGATCAGACCGGCTTTGAGCAAACCCAAGGCGCCTTCAGCCGCCAGCTCTGGCAATACCTGGGACTATTGATGCTGTTCCTGTTACTGGTACAAGGTGGCTGGCTCTGGTGGACACTCAAACCACTGGCGCGCTTTCGCGCCGAGCTCGAAGCGGTTGAGCAAGGCAAACGGCAACATCTCGGCAGCGACTATCCCAAGGAGCTGCAACAGGTCGCGACCCAGCTCAATGCCCTGATAAGCAACGAGCAGCGCCAACGCCAACGTTATCGCAACGCCCTGTCGGATCTGGCCCATAGCCTGAAAACGCCGCTGGCGGTACTGCAAAGCCTCAAGTCTTTGCCGAGCGATGCCCAAGAGCCCATCAGCCAAATTAACGCCAGCATAGGGCACCAGTTGAAGCGAGCCCAAAGTGCCGGCAGCGGCGCTTGGCACCAAGGGGTGAACAGCAAAATCGTGGCCGACAAACTGCTGCGAACCCTTGGCAAGATTTATGCGGACAAGGTACTGGAGTTTGAGGCTGACCTGACAACAAATGCCCTGTTTTACGGTGATGAAGCCGACCTGGCCGAACTCCTCGGCAATCTATTGGATAACGCCTGCAAGGCAGCAAACAGCAAGGTCGCCCTCAAAACCTGGGTTAGCGAAAAAGGGCTGAACCTCTGCATCGAAGACGATGGCCCGGGCATTACAGAGCAGCAGAAAACCCAGCTGTTCGAGCGCGGTGTCAGAGCCGATAACTACCAACAAGGCCATGGCATAGGACTGGCGATAGTCAAAGATCTGCTGCAGAGCTACCAAGGCCAGTGGCAAATAGATCAATCTCCTCTGGGCGGCGCCCGCTTCACTCTGTTTTTACCCAGAAGTTGAGATTGGGAAATAGTACATTCATTCCCCATCCTTACCGATTTCAAACAAGGCTAATCTTGCCAAATGGCGATAATGCCCCCCTTGATGTGCCAACAAGCACAGCCCAAGTTTCCGGCAATGGATGTTTCAGCCTGCCGCAGGGATGGGCACGAAGCCCGAATGCAGTGAAGAACAGGATGTCCGAGAACTGCCCTTTCGCACAGGCTCCCCTGTGACATGGCGAGAGTTGCGCAGCAACATGCTTTCGAGGGCGAACCAGGGATGGTGAGCTGGCCGTTGTGCATGAATGCATTTGTTCCACGACGTTAGGCCACTGGCACAGTGGCTAGCATTGCTTCAAGCCAAAACTCACCAATGAACTTGATCCTAGCGGCTAGCTAAGTTGTGGCCAATCACCTGCGGTGCGGATAGGCAGGAAGCCTGAATGCAGTGAAGGACAGGACGTCCGAGAACTGCCTTTCGCACAGGCGATCCTGTGACACGGCGTGAATACGTCCATGTAGCCTCGACGAAAACGTCCCTGTTTTCAACGGCCACAGTTCCGCCTGTGTCTGGAAATAGGCGTACTACTGTCATTTCAAAAGACTGAGTTCCACTACCCACTTCCCCCAGGCAGCGGCTTGGAGATCATTTAGCCATCCAAAAGCCTTCAGCTTATGTTCATCAAAGGCCACTTATTCTGAAACCACTGATGGGGAATTGCATCGCAAGGCCTCAGTTAGCTCACTTGCCAGGCTGGTAACCATACCGGCCTAAAGGAGGCAACCATGAACAAGCTGAAAATCTGGCTGCAGCACAGTGTACTTATTCTGTGTCTGTTTGGCCTGCCAACTACGGCGCTGCAGGCCGCCGAATCCGGCAGTGATATCCGGGAGCCCGAGCTGATGCAGCTGCTCTCCCCTATCGCTCTCTATCCGGACACCTTGTTGACCCATATGCTGATCGCCTCAACCTATCCACTGGAACTGGTGCAGGCCCAGCGCTGGCGCAAACAGCGCAGCCATTGGAGCAATGAACGCCTGATGGCCGAAGCCGAGAACCAGGATTGGGATCCCAGTGTGATGGCGCTTATCGCCTTTCCGGAAGTGTTGAACAAGATGAGCACAGATCTGGACTGGACCGCCCGTTTGGGCGAAGCCTTTATCGCCGATGAAGGTCGGGTGATGGATGGGATTCAAACCCTGAGGCAAGCCGCTTGGGATGCCGATTCATTAAATGATCTGGGTAACCTCAACGCCAGACGCGACGAACGTCAGATAGTGATAGCACCGACCCGCACCGAGGTGATCTATGTCCCTTACTACGACAGTCGCCGTGTCTATGGTCACTGGCACTGGAGCAGCTATCCGCCTATCTATTGGGACCCTTTCCCCGGATATGTGCGCTACCACTCCAGTCCGTTTTACTGGCGCAGTGCCGGGGTCAGCATTTCATTTAACTTCTTCTTCAGCGCCTTTCATTGGCATGACAGAGTGATCTGGGTCGATTATCGCCACAAACACTATAATCACTACCGGCCAAGACTGGCCTATAGCCAGGGAGCCCAGCGCTGGAGCCATAACCCGCACCACAGACGGGGCGCCCATTATCGTCATCCGGCGCTGCAACAACGCTACAATAAGGCGGTATACAACAAGCCGCACAAGCGTTATGAATCCCAGGCCCGCAGCTTCAACCACAGCCAGAGGCTGCATCAGGACAGAAACAAGCAACAAAAGCAGTTGCAGCATGAGCTAAAGCAGCGCAGGGAACACAATAGCCGTGAATGGCGCGCCGGTGACAAGAGGGAAAAGATGCATAAGGGCGAGCCACAAAAAGTTCGCCAACTGTCACAGCAGCCGTCATATAGGAGTGCCAATAGCAGTGCCAACGCCGCCGACAAAACGATGCGGGTTAAACATCAGGCCAGAGACAGACAGTTGCAACAGGCCTCAAACCAGCACACTAACACTACTTATAGACAAGCTGAAAAGCGCCGGCAACAGGCAGATAAACAACATCAGCCACAGAGACGCTATCAGCCTCAGAGTCAATCGAAGGTGCAGCATCAGCAGCGAGCTCAGCCACGGCGCCATCAGGCGGAGCGACGCCAGCCCAGCCGCGCTCAGGAGCACAGACAACGTGCAGTGCATCAACAAAGAGAGCGCTGAACAAAGAGAGGTTTGAAAAAGCTGAGTTGAAAAAGCCGGCTTAAAAGTAGCACTTGCCCTAAAGTGAAAACGAATGAAAAAGACAGGTCCAGCACTGGCCTGTCTTTCTTGCGTGTAGTTATCTGGCTCAGATAAAGCCGCTCAGACGGCTTTGTCGTCGTACAAGTCGATTTGAGTCAGCGCCGCCACCTCTTCGATATAGGCACGCACTCTGGCCGGGAATACCAGCCCCTTGACCATGGTCAGATTTCTCAGGCCGGGGAACAGGTTGATATCATCAATAGTCAACTTATTGCCCCGCTCCGACGGCAATTGCAGCCAGTCGAGCTGCGGCCAACACTTAGCCAGCCCCTCAAGATAATCGGCCGTTTGCGCAAGCGCTTGCTCGAAAGACATCTCTATCATGGCGCTCTTGTTTTGGGTAAACCAGGCAATCGCCTCTTGGCTGCCAAATTCGGGCAGACCGAGCAACACACTGCGGGGATAGAGCAAGCGACTGCTGAAATAACCGGATGCCTCCTGCCATTGGCTGACCGCATCGGCCTGGCTGGCAAGGGTAATGACTGGCTTACCATCCAGATTATCCAGATAGCTGACGATATCCAGGCTCTCGGCCATGAAGCTGCCATCGGCTTTTTGTAAAATGGGCACCATATTAGCGCCGACCATAGCTATTCTGGACTCCACATCATGGTTTTGCAGATAGACCCGCTCCACCGGCAACGCCTTAAGCCCCACCAGCATCATAGCCTTGACGCAATAGGGACAATGGTCAAACACAAAAAGCTTCATCAGTACTCCTTAGCTTCCTTGGAACTGTCAGGGCCATCAGCATATCCTCCGAGGCCGGAGCTGGGCAACTCCTGACTGGCCGGCGGCGCAAACAGCAAACGCCAACGCTGCCTGAAACTAAGCCCGGGGCGGCTCACTTCCGCCAACATATCGCGCCATTCGGCAAAGGTGACTGTCACAGGATTAAAGCTGTTCACCGGCTTGGTAATACCATAGCGCACGGTTTCCCGCTCCGGCTCAAAGCTGCCGAATAATCTATCCCAAATGATCAACACCCCGGCGTAGTTCTTATCTATGTACTGAGGATTGCGGCCATGGTGCACCCTGTGGTGGGACGGCGTGTTGAATATCCACTCCAAGGGCCCAAGACGTTTGATGGCCTGGGTATGGACAAAAAATTGCAGGCCCAGATTAAGCAGCACCACAAATACCACCCAGTTGGGGTCGAAACCTATGATCACCAAGGGCAGCCAAAACAGCCACATGCCCGCCAATGGGTACATCAGGCTCTGACGAAAGGCGGTGGAAAAATTCATGTTTTCCGAGCTGTGGTGCACTACATGGGCGGCCCACATCCAGCGGCATCTGTGGCTGGCCCGGTGGAACCAGTAATAGCAAAAGTCCTGCCCCAGCATCAGCAGTAGAAAGGTCCAGCCATTCATCTCAATGTCGAACAAACGCCAGCCGAATAACCACAAATACAGTTTGGCCAGCAGTAACCCTGTGAGAATATCGGCGCCCTGGTGCATGCCTGCCAGCACAAAGTTACAGAAAACCTCCGCCGGTCGATAGCGGGCATTCTCAGGCAAACGTCTGAGGCGGTCACCGAAAAACCATTCCAATGCCATGCAGATGAAGAACAGCGGCGCCAATACCAGCAGCAGCCATTCAGGGTGGGAAATAAGTAAATTGAAATCCATTTTTATTCCTTTTATTCCAGCTCACCACTTGGCAAAGTGATCTTCTGTCAGGCCGCTCTGCTGCACCAGCTCATGGCGCTTGCCCCGGGAGTCTTTGACCCAACCGGAAAACAGCCCGGTATACTGGCGAAAATTGCTTTTAAGCAACCCCAGGTTGAGCCTTTCGCTGCGGCACCCCAAGGGCGAAAATGCCAACTCCAGGTCGCCGCGCTCAGACCAAACTCGCCATTGGCCGCCGGATGCTGCCCTGCGGTCAAACTCAAAATGCACCGGCGACAGCAAATGCCTGGCACCATCGACCCAGAGCACGTTTTCACAAGAGCCGGTCTCGTTGACTCCGGCCGCCAGATTTAGCCCCAACCCCTTACCCTCAATATCGGCATTGATAGAGGCCCAGCGCCAACTGGTTTCCCGGCGCATAAAGCCTGCGGAAAAGTCATAACCGGCTCTGGCCTGCAGCAACGGCTGGGGTTCATGATTGAAGGACAACTGGCCGGAGACCTTGAGGGCATTGTGTTTCTGGGTATAGGTCCAACCGCTGTAACCGGTTGGACTGCAAAGCGCCATCGGCAAGCTGAGCGGTTCGGGAACCAAGGTCAGCTCCCCCTCAAGTTGCATTCCCTGTAGTTTAAGATCCAGACTCAGTTGCCATTGTCCCTGCTCACGCCGAAAGTGAATGCCTCCCATACGGCTCTCCCCCTGCCATGGCGAACGGCTCAGGTTAAAACCAGCGGGTGGCCGCAGAAGGTTCTGCTGGTACATGCGACGACTCTGCACATCAAACAGATAACAGAAACCACTGCCAAGATAGGCGATATCCGCCAGGGCAACGCCCAGCATCCATCTGGGACTGTTAAGGCCAATAAACTCAAACTGCTTATAACTGCAACGCTGTTTCAGGCGTGAAACCCTGCGGTCCATCTCATTGAACAGCTGAAAGTCTGCCAATCCCAGGCTTTTCGGCGGCCCGTCGAAATGACCAAACAGAGGCCGGCCGTGCACATCTATCAAAGAGTCAGGAGCCGCCTGGGTTGCAACCCCGGATTGAGTCGTCGGCAAAGGCCCGGATTTCAATTCCAACATATTCCCAACAGGTGTTTTTAGAGCAATAACTTGACTCTACCCTGTCGCCGTCGGAGATTGAAGTCTTGAATGTTACAAAAATGAAAAAACCCCGCTATACGGGGTTTTATCCGGTTTACTGTGTCATTCAGAAACGGTAACTGAGGCCGACGAATACCCCTTGATAGTCGAAGTTATCCGTCTTCAGATACACGTATTCAGTATTGATACCCAGATTGTTGCGGAAACGATATTCCCAACCGGCTGCCGCATGCAGGCCATTTTCAGTGTCATTGAAGCCGGCGCCGTCTTTGGTATATTGATATTCGAGTTTAACCCTGGCAGCACCCAGCTTGGCATAGAAGCTGTTGCGCTCGGTAAAGCCCCAGCGGCCATAAAGGGACACTCTCGCCGCCTCGAAGCTATCCATCTGCAACTCGGTAATGCCGGAGGTAAAGGCATGGACTATACCGGCGTCGGACCAAAGGTAACCCGCTTCAACACCCCAGTTTGGCGTGAAATGATAGCGATAATAAAGCTCTGTGCCCCAGCTGTCTGAGCTGTCGTTGTCTTCGGCGTTACCGGCATCGGGATTGAAGCGGCTGATGTCATCATCATTCTGCACTCCAAGGCCTATACTGCCCCCGATAACATGTTTGCCTTCTGCGGCGCCGGCGGCCAGTACTATCAAGGTCGGCATCACCAGTGCAACTGCCAATATAACGTACTTCATACGATTCCCCCATGATTTATAAGTGTTTTACGCGCGGATATTGCGCTTCGCTGTCTGAACCCTGACTGAACCAGAGTCGGTTATCTGCCATTGTCAGATGCTGGAAGCCAGACTCAAATCTGGTTATCCTGATGCCACCTTTTTTTACAGCTTCGGATTTTTATGAAACGGCTTGCTACCTTGATGCTGGGGTCGGCGCTGCTCTTTGGCTGCGCCAGTCATACCCCCAACTTTATTGCCCTGAGCCCTGAACTGCCTGCGGTCACGCCACAGACCTCGCTGGAGCCTGCTCTGGCGCTGCAAACCCTGGATACCCGCACCGCCAACTTTATTGTGCGATTCAATGAAGATGGCAAAGCCGCACGTCTGGTCAGCCCGGCCGAACCACCCAGGGCCCAATTGGATCAACTGTTCCGTCAAGGTTTTGCCAAGGCCGGATACCGAATCGATCCCGCCAGTGGGAAAGAGGTACAGTTGCAGCTGATTGAATTGCTCACAGATGTGGATGAATCCAGCTTCGGCTTTGAAGCCAAAACCAATGTCAGCATCAATCTGCTGGCGAAAAACAGCAGCCATACCCTGACCAAGCGTTATAAGGCCAAGGGGCTGCTCAAGGGGCCTTTCAGTGCCGACTTCGCCTCACTGGAACTGGACATGAATAAGCTGATCACCCAGTTGAGCGGCGAAATACTCAACGACCCCGAGCTGCACAGCTTTTTGCAGCAGTAATTTATTGGACCGGTCTGTGACTCACTGGCAGGCCCGTCTGCAACACTATGATAAGGAATCTGGTCATGAGCCGATGGATACTCGCAGCCGTATTGATGCTGACCAGTCAGCTGACGCTGGCATTGGATATACAAAAAGACAATCTCTACCCCCAAGTGGAATTTGATACCAGCATGGGCAAAATCGTTGTTGAGCTGGATCGCACCCGGGCGCCCATCACTGTGGACAACTTTCTCACCTATGTGGTGCGCGGTGACTACAACAACACATTGTTTCATCGCATTATTGCCGATTTCGTGGTTCAGGGCGGCGGCCTCAGCCCCAAGTATGAAGAACTGCCTTCAGACAAGCCGATAGTCAATGAGTCGGGCAACGGCCTATCCAACAGCCTAGGCACTATAGCCATGGCCAGAGAGAATGACCCCCATTCGGCCACCCGCCAGTTTTACTTCAATGTTGCCGACAACAAAAAGCTCGACCCATCCTCCAGGCGCTGGGGCTATGCCGTATTCGGTGAAGTCAGCCAGGGGCTTGAAGTTCTGCAGAATATGGCGCTGGTAGAGACAGGCACCAACAGCACCTTGGGTTGGCCTGATGTGCCGGTGACCCAGGTTTTGTTGAAGAAAGCCACACTTCTGCCCAGAAATTAACCCCAGGCCCGGTTCAGTATCAAAAAGCTGTCTATACTGAACCTGGCAAACATAAGGAGGCGATCTGATGACCCCGGAAGAGTTCATCGATGTGAAAGCGCCCCAACTGGCTCATTACGGCAAAGCATTCTTGAGCGACAAGCTGGAATTTAATGAAGTCAGATTGTATCTGTGGGATACCCTGGAAGAATGGCATCAGCTGAACTTGCAGGGGGAAGCGCAAACGGATGTCGAACGCGTATTTTGGCACTTGTTGTACGCCTTCGATAAATGGCCCGATTGGGTATTGCGCGGTAACCAGTTTTTGCGCCAGCAACTGGACGACTGCTGTGAATACCTGTTCGGTGGTGGCCCCATACCCGAAGGCTGTATCGGCGTCAGGCCCTGAGACAGACGTTAATCTACCCCGCCCGGGTGACACTTTAATGACACGGGCGACCAATCCCCGGCTTTGCCGGGGATTTTTTATTGGGCAAACACCCAAGCACGCCTTGAAGTCGCAGGCGCGGGCTTTTACTCTAAGGCCTTTGACTCTCACCAAGCCGTGCCATGCCTCAATCTTTTTTTGCCAGCACCCGAGACGCCCTGAGTATCTATTTCCACAAGCGGGTACTCATCTTATTGCTGCTCGGTTTTTCCGCCGGCCTGCCGCTGATGCTGGTATTTTCCACCCTGTCTTTCTGGCTCAGGGAAGCCGGGGTAGACAGGGCCGCCATCGGCTATTTCAGCTGGGTGGCCTTGATCTATGCCTTTAAGTGGGCCTGGTCCCCCCTGGTCGATCGCATGCCCCTGCCTTTGTTCAGCCAACTCTTTGGCCGCCGCCGCGGCTGGATGCTGTTCTCCCAGCTATTACTGATAGCCGCCATTTTGGGAATGTCCGGCAGTGACCCTATGGAAGATCTCACCCATCTGGCACTCTTTGCGCTGATGGTGGCCTTTTCCTCCGCCACCCAGGACATAGTGGTCGATGCCTTTCGTATCGAGTCGGCGCCGGAAAAAATGCAGGCGGCACTGGCCGCCGCCTATCAGGTGGGCTATCGCAGCGCGATGATCATAGCCACGGCAGGCTCATTGACTATCGCCGCCTGGGTTTCTCCCGAGCCGGAAAGCTATGATCTCCAGAGCTGGCAAACCGCCTATCTGGTAATGGCAGGCCTCATGGGCATAGGCATACTGGCGACACTTTTTGCCAAAGAGCCGGCGGTGGATATCAGCTCTATAGGGGAAGAGGAAGCGAGCCTCAGAGACAGGCTCAGGGCCAACCTGGCACCCAGACTCTCGGTCTGGGCCGCACCAACCAACCTGTTTATCCTGCGCCATGGCAAGTTACTGCTCCTGCTGCTGGGGCTTTATTTCTGTTTTAGCCTGGCTGAGCCTTTCACCCAGGTACTGCAATCCTACTTTCCAAGTCAGGCCTTGAATACAGATGCAGTCACTCTGGCATCTATGGGACTCATTCTGCTGCTCTGGTTGCTGATCTTCGGCGTCAAAAGTAAAGACAGGGCAATTCAAGAGCAGGAAGCCAAGCAGCTGACCCAGGCCGGCACAGATAGGATGGCCGCCTTTATCTCCTGGCTTTACAGTGCCGTGGCCCTGCCCTTTATCGATTTCTTTCGCCGCTACGGCAAGAGCGCGATTCTGATCCTTATGCTGATATCCTGCTACCGGATCTCGGATATCGTCATGGGGATCATGGCCAATGTTTTCTATGTGGATATGGGCTTCAGCAAGGAAGAGGTTGCCACCCTGAGCAAGGTCTATGGTCTGATCATGACCCTGGTGGGCTCGGCATTCGGCGGGGTGTTGTTGGCACGCTTCGGCACCATAAAAATCCTCTATGTCGGCGCCTTCCTGGTAGCCACCACCAATCTGTTGTTCGCCCTGCAGGCCATGGTGGGCTACAACGTGCCGCTGTTGACCCTGGCGATTTCGGTGGACAACTTCAGCGGCGGTATCGCCACAGCGGCCTTTATCGCCTACCTTTCCAGCCTCACCAGCAGTGGCTACAGTGCCACTCAGTATGCGCTGCTGTCTTCGGTGATGTTACTGTTTCCCAAGTTTATTGCCGGCTTCTCCGGCGCCTGGGTCAACGCCTTTGGCTATGTGAATTTCTTTGTCAGCGCCAGCATCATAGGCTTGCCCGTGCTGCTGCTGATTTGGCTGGTGCAAAAAAACAGCCCGCCGAAGCGGGCCGATACTGCTCAAGATACGCTCAAGTCGCAGATTAACGACTAGTCGCGGAAGTTATTGAACTGGAACGGCTGGCCCAGCTCGGCATTGCGGGCCAGCGCCATTACGGCCTGCAAGTCGTCACGCTTCTTGCCTGTGACCCGTACCGAGTCGCCCTGGATTTGCGCCTGCACCTTAATCTTGCTGTCTTTGATCTGTTTTACCAGCTTCTTGGCCACATCGGCCTCTATGCCTTGTTTGAACTTGACCTTCAAAGAAAACATCTTGCCGCTGTGAATCGCCTTCTCATCCACTTCCATCGCCTTGGGATCCACATTACGACGGCTCAGTTGGGTTCTTAAAATATCCACCATCTGATTACACTGAAAGTCAGACTCTGCCGACAGGGTCACTACAAAGTCTTTATACTCCACCGCAAATTCCACCCCGCGGAAATCGAAGCGGGTATCCAATTCACGTTTGCTGTTATCCACTGCGTTACGCAGTTCAACGGCATCTACTTCTGACACTATATCGAATGAGGGCATTTCGTCGCCTTTTACTTATCAGTCAAACCAATAGCGCCAGTCTACCCTAAGTTGAAGCAGAGCTGAATAAATCCACGTCTGCTGATGACAGCCAGGCTTTATTTTGACTATGATGTTCGCCAAGCTTTCCAACCCTGCGTGATTTGTGATTAACCGACAGTTGCTGTTTAAAATGGCTTTGTTGATTGCCCTGGCGGTGATCAGCTACCTGGTTTTTTCCAAGCCTAACTATCCACAGAGCATCCCTAATCTGGATAAAGTGGGTCATATAGGTAGTTTCTTTGCCCTCGCCTGGCTGACCTACCTGGCGTTCCGCCCCCGCTGGTACTTGATGTTTGCTACCCTGGCCGGCTACGGCATTCTGATAGAGATGGTGCAATCCCGTCTGCCCTACCGCAGCGCAGATGTGGCCGACTTTGTCGCCGATATGGCCGGAGTCGTACTCTTCTACTTCTCACTCTGGGGCTATCGCAGATATTTTCGCGCCGCCATGTTGAGGGAGTAACCCGGATGCAGACGGGGATCCTCGGCATTGGGGCAATAGGACAACTGCTGGCACAGCAACTGGCCACAGCCGGGCTTGAACCTTGGTTATTACCAAGAGCCAACACCCCGTCATTGGCTGAGCAGGGCGAAAAGCAAGTCTATACCCTGGAGCTTGGCGACCAGAGTCTGCAAACATCCTTTCTGTGTCTGGCGCAGGACTCGAGCAAGCTCAAGCAGCTCGAGCTCTTGCTGGTCACGGTCAAAGCCTATCAGGTTGAAGCGGCGCTGGAGCCTTTGCTGCCAAAACTTCACCCGGATTGCCGCATCCTGCTGCTGCACAATGGGCTTGGCCCCCATCAAAGCCTGGCTGCCAAGCTGAATGGCCGGCCGCTGAGCCTGGGCACCACCAGCCAGGGAGCGCTGAAACTCAGCAGCAATCATATTCGCCAAACCGGCAGCGGCCTGACCCAGATAGGTGACTTAATCGGCGCCCCCATGCCAGAGGCGATGAAAACCGTTCTGCTCAATGCCATTCCCGGCAGTCAGTGGAGTGATACCATTCTCGAAGCCCTGTGGCAAAAGCTGGCGGTCAATGCCGTTATCAATCCGCTGACCGCCATTCACAGAGTCAACAACGGCGCCCTGGCCGCCCCCGAGTTTGAGGGAACAATCTGCGCCATTCTCGATGAGCTGTTACAGGTAGCCAAGCAGGAAAGCATAGCGCTGACGTTCGATACGCTGCACACCAGAGTCAAGGAAGTGATACGGCTAACCGCCGCCAACTACTCCTCCATGTATCAGGACCTCAAGCACGGCCGCAAGACGGAAATTGACTATATCAACGGTTACCTGCAGCAGCGCGCCGAGCAATATGGGCTCACACTGCCAATCAACAGCGAACTGGTGGCCCAAATAAAGGCGCTTGAATCAAATCTGCTTTAACCACTGGCCGCAGGCCCAGGCAATAAAGTTGGCCCAGGCGTAGCCAAATACCGCGATCAGAACCGCAAGAGGCACCAATGCCTGGCGATAGGCGCTGGTGACCACAGGCGCCGAAGCCGCCCCGCCAAGATTACACTGACTGGCAATGGCGAGATAACCGAATGGAAGTCTCAACACTCTCGCCGCCAGCAGCAACAAGAAGACATGCACCAGCAACCAGATAGCCCCGATAACGAAAAACCAGGGCAAAGACCAGAGCATACCGATATCCATCTTCAGCCCCATGATAGCCAACATCAGATATAGACAGGCATTACCGACTCTGTCGGCACCATAGACCGCCAGCCGCCGCGCCGGTGTCAGCGACAGGAGCACGCTGGCCGTCGTTAACCAGACCACCAGCCAGATAAAGGGAGTATGCAGGTGATAGGCTCTGGCCATAGGCCAGTGGCGGACAATCAGCTCCGCCGTCCAATCGGCGCCCCAGTGTGCCAAGCCGCCCAGCATCAGCGGCAGGCAAAAGATCAATAACCAATGATGGCTCTGTGCCAGGCGCCGTTCCGGCAAGGGCGTATCCAGCACAGTCGCCTGCGGCTCGCGGCTTCGAAGCCAGCGATTGATTTTGGTCTCGTGGGGCGCCAGCGCCAACAGTATTGCCATCCAGATCCCTGAAAGCACCACATTCACAGTAACAAAAACCGCAAAGATACTGTCACCGGCACCGAACAGTTCTTTCATCGCCATCTGATTGGCGGTGCCACCGACCCAATTACCTGCCAGGGTCGCCATGCCGCGCCAGAGGCTATCCTCCCCCTGCGGCAGCAAGAGCTCAGGCTGTATGTATCCCACCAACCACAGCGCCAGCGGCCCCCCGACAAAGACCCCCAGACTGCCGATAAAAAACAGTAGCAGCAGCTTACCGCCACAGCGCCAAATACTGCCGATATCCAGCCCCAGCAGCATCAACACCAGACACATGGGCATAAGGTAATCGACGGCAAACTTGGGTAACTGAGAGTCTTTTACCGCAATCAGCCCCATGGTGTTGAGCAGTGATGGCACGAAATAACAGGCCACCATCACGGGCAATAACCGATAACAGCGACGCCAGAAAGGGCTATTGAGACCGCTGGTGTAGAATATGCCTCCCAAGATCAGGCAAAGAATGCCAAACAGCTGAAAATCGGTTTGGATCATGCCGGCCGTTGCTCATCGAACTCGCGTTGATCCAACATAAATTCCAGAAAATTGGCCGGTAACGGGGCAAGCACTTCCTCGGCCCGGCGGATCACCCAATAGTTACGTTCAAAGTCCCAGCCGGGCAGTTCCAACTCCACCAGATCGCCACGATCCAATTCGGCATCTATCGCCATAAAGGGCAAGATACTGACCCCATAGCCAGTGGCCGTGGCGCGCTTGATGGCCCCCAGAGTTCCCATGGTGATGGTTTGCGATGGCACAATGCCAACGCTGTGCAGTAACTGCATAGCCCTGACGCGGGCAACCGTCGCGCTTTCATCCAGATACCAGACTTCACGCGACAGGCGTTCGGTATCGACAACCTCTTTAGCCAGGGGGTTATCGGCGCCGCAAACGATGCAGATCCTGTCTCTGAGCCAAGGCTCACAGCAGAGATTGGCCAGCGACGGCTTGGCGTCAACAAAGGCCAGGTCCAGTTCCCGTTCGGAGACCATCCTCTCTATGTGGCTTGAATCTTTGATCATCAAGCGAATTCCTGTGGCCGGGAAACATTGATGGAACACAGGCAAGCGCCGCGATAACACATAGTTTCCCGCAGTTTTACTGGCGCCGACCGTCAGTGTGCCACACACGCCACTGGCACTGGCGTGAAATAACTGCTGTACCTGCTGCTCTGACGCCAACATCCCGTTGGCGTATGGCAGCAACAACTCCCCCTGCGGGTTGAGCAGCAAACCTGTCGCACTGCGCTCAAACAGGCGGCACCCCAGCGCTGACTCCAACTCTTTCAGCGCCATACTGACGGCCGGAACCGACATATGCAGCTTCCTGGCAGCACGGGAGATCTGCCCTTCGGCATGTATGCACTTGAATACCAGCAGTTGTTTGAGAGTTATCTTCATCAGGGAAATCGCCGCGGTTTGGGTTGGCGTATTTTAGCAATCCCGTTACCGGGAAAAGTTGATCCAGCCGAGCCTGCGATAAGGCTCGGAAACCAGCTACAAATACTGTGACTCAGAACATGTGTTTCATCGCCAGAGTCATCAGCTTGTCGTCATACTCCGTATAGCCTCCTGCGTCGGTAAAATCGCCATCCAGATAGGTGGTTATCAAGCTGAACGTGGTGCTTTTGGAAGCTCGATAGTCCAACCCCAAAGACGCCTGCCAACTGGAGGCATCTGTCACACTGGCTTTATCAGCCAGGCTGGATACCACCTTGCCATTGCCTGAGTTGTCATACAGATATTGCGCCTTGAAACTGTATTGCTGCCAAGGGATCTCCATGCTGGCAAGCAAACTGTTGCCACTGAGATTTTGATATTTCTGCGACTCGGAATGCTGATACATAAACCCCAACTTGGCACCGGCCAAGCGAGCACCGGCAACGGCTCGCACCGCATCCAAGGCATTGAGACTATCGGCATAGGCCAGCGCCAGATACCAGGCATGTTGTTTCAATTTGGCATCACCCGCTGTCAGGCTCAGTGCATAATTGCCGTTTGAGCCATTTTGCTCCGGCAAGTTATCGGCAAATTGATAGCTCACGCCCAGCTGCACTCCATACCATTTGGGTGAGTAATAAGTAGCTGAATCTCCCAGGCGGTCATTCCCGGCGATAATTTTTGCCATATCACTGGAAGTGATATTGAATAAATCCACCTTACCTTCCGTCTTTTTAAACACAGTATCATTACGACCAAATACCAGTGTACCTAATTGGCTTTCGACACCCAGATAAGTATTACGGGATTTAAACAGCGAAGAAGTATCAAAGTAGCCGCCGTTATTACCAAACTCCATCACATAAACAATATTGATATTGTCGTTGAGTTTTTCTTTACCCTTGACACCGATAAAGGAGGCATAGTTTTCCAGATAAGCACCGTTTTCCTTTCTATCTGACAGCAAACCGCTGTCCGAGTGACTCAGTCCAAGCCAAGCCCGGCCATAAAAGTCGGGTGCAGCCTGGCTGACCAGCGGCAACAGCGAGCAGGTAATTCCAGCAATAATCGTTTTTCTTAGGTTCATCATTTTGTCTCTTTATATTTATGAGTTGAGATATGAGTAAGCGCCGAAATATAGTAAAAACTTTTATACCCATTTGAGCATTGACTGGATCACACACTCATAACAGAGACATCATTTTCAATTTTATTGAAAATGAATTAAGCGAATTCAAAACCATGAATTAAGAAAACTTGAAACCTATTTCAACAATTAATAACTCGACATCAAACTTGAGCCGCCTCACCTTTTTTTACATTTTATTTGCTCATGCTAATAACGAATCCAATAACAAATATTTTAGGGAGCAATATGAAACTCACTTATCTCAGCGGTCTGCTGGTCTGTTGCCTTTTCGGTGCAGCCGGAGTGCAGGCGGCACCTCAGGATCTGGGCAAATTTCACAGCGACAGCCAGCAAGGCTGCAAAACCTGCCATGTTTCGCCTAACAAGATTGACGACAGCGAGGCCCATGAAAATCAACAGTGCCGCAGCTGTCACGGAGACTACAGCGACCTGAAGAACCCAGCCCTGGAGATAGATCCCCACGGCTCTCACCTGGGTGATATCGCCTGTACCAGTTGCCACAAGGGGCACGAAGCACCCAAATTTTACTGCAATGAATGCCACTCTTTTGAACATAAACCCATGCCCTTTGCCGATGTCAAAGCCAAACCGGCCTGGGACAAAGAATGGGATCAGCAAAAAATTCAGCAGGCTATCGCCGCGGGACCAAAACAAAGCACAGATGTGGTGGTAATAGGTGCCGGCAGTGCCGGCTATAACGCTGCCATCAGCGCCAAACAGGCCGGAGCCAAGGTGGTATTGCTGGAAAAAGCCCCCTTCTCCGGCGGCAACTCCATGCTGGCGGCCGGTGGCTATAACGCCGTGGGTACCAAACAACAAGCCGCCCACAAGGTGGACGACCAGGTGGCCTGGTATGTGGAAGATACGATGAAAGGCGGTCGCTACGCCAACGATCCCAAGTTGGTGCAAATTCTGGCGCAGCAGTCAGCCGACGGTATCAAATGGCTTGAATCCCTCGGCGCCAATATGGATGATCTCAAACGCTCCGGAGGCGCCCGGGTGGACAGGACACACAGACCATCAGGCGGGCTCAGCGTCGGGCCACATATCATAGATGTACTACGTAAGGCCGCAGACAAAAATCAGGTGGAAACCCGCCTCAATTCACGGGCAGTGAAACTGGTAGTGAATGACGAGCAGCAGATACTCGGGGTAGTGATCCACGGTAAACACTCTGGCTATTACATGTTGGGCGCCAAATCCGTGGTGCTGGCAACCGGTGGCTATGGCATGAACAAAGAGATGATCGCCTACTATCGCCCAACCTTTAAAGGCATGACCAGTTCCAACAATATTACCGCAACCGGCGATGGCATCGAAATGGCCAAGTCCATAGGCGCCAGCATGACAGATATCGACTGGATCCAGGCACACCCAACCATAGGCAAAGACAGCCGCATCTTAATCTCTGAAACCGTGCGCGGTGTCGGGGCTATCATGGTCAACAAGGATGGCAAACGTTTTATCAACGAGTTGACCACCCGCGACCGGGCATCGGATGCCATTCTCAAGCAACCCGAACAGTTTGCCTGGTTGGTGTTCGACAACCAACTGTACAAAAAAGCCAAAATGGTACGCGGCTATGATCACCTTAAGATGTTGAAAAAGGCTGATAATGTAGCCGAGTTGGCCAAACTCACCGGCATGCAACCCAAGGCACTGGAGCAAACGGTGAGTAGTTACAACCACTCTTTCAAAGTCGGCAAAGACAGCGAATTCAACCGTGAAAATATGCCGCTTGATCTGACTCAGGCTCCCTTCTATGCGGTGAAAGTTGCTCCAGGCATTCATCACACCATGGGTGGGGTCGCCATAGATGAGAAAGCCGAGGTACTGAACCTGCAAAGCTGGCCCATCAAAGGCCTGTATGCCGCCGGAGAGGTGACGGGTGGGGTACATGGCTACAACCGTCTGGGCGGTAATGCGGTGGCCGATACGGTTATCTTCGGTCGTATCGCGGGTAAGAATGCTGCCGACAACGCGTTGGCCAAATAGGCTCCCTGCAAAGAGTGCCCTCGGCACTCTGAGCCGGCTCGCTCCCGGGCCGGCTCACTCCCCAACACACTAAGGACACACAGATATGAAGCATAAGTTCAAGAGCAAGTTACTGCTGTTGGCCCTGGGCTGTACCCTGAGCTTCGGCAGTTGGGCAGAGACATTGAAAGTGATCACTTCCGGCGGTTTTGCCGGCACCCTGACCGCGATGGAGAAGCAAATAGAACAGGATACCGGGCTGGATTTGATCATCTCATATGGCTCGTCATCCGGTGGTGCCCATGACTCCATTCCGGAGCGGCTCAAACGCAACGAAGCGTTCGATGTGTTGATCCTGTCCCAAAGCTCACTCAACAAGCTGACAGAAAAGGGCTATGTGCTCAGTGACAGCCACAGGGATCTGGTGCGTTCCCGCATAGGCATGTGCGTTAAAGCGGGCACAGCCAAGCCGGACATCAGCACAGAGGAAGCTTTTATCAAGGTGCTGCAACAAGCCGATTCGATAGGTTACTCGGCCAGCGCCAGTGGCACTTATCTGGCCAGCAAACTCTGGCCAGAGATGGGGCTGTGGCAAATGATAGAACCCAAGAGCAAAAGGGTTTTGAGTGAAAGGGTCGCCACCGTGGTCGCCAGAGGAGAATTACAGATAGGTTTTCAGCAGATAAGTGAAATACTGCCTATCGCAGGCGCCGAATTTGTCGGGCCGATCCCGGACAAATTCCAGAAGGTAACCACCTTCTCGAGTGGTATCACCCAAAGCAGCCTGCAACCTGAAGCAGCCAAACGTCTTATTGACTACCTGGCCTCGGATAAACCTTATGTACTCAGCAGCATACGCCACTCAGGGCTGGATCCTGTGGCAGCAGAGTAAATCATCCCCAAAGCACCAATACCGCGGCCAGGGCAATCAGTACCAGGCCGCCCATATCCTTGACCTTGACCCGCTGCTTGAGCCAAAGGCTGGAGATCAGCATCATAAAGAAGACTTCCACCTGCACGAGCGTTTTCACATAAGGCACGGCCGTGAGCGACATGGCACTGAACCAACCTATTGAACCCAGACAACTGCTGATACTGATGGCCAGGGTCAACCTGGGCCTTTGCCAGAGTTTTTAAGGGTCTCTTTATCTTTGATAAGAAGCCAGGCGAGCAGCAACAAGGTCTGCAGCAAAATAACCAACAAGAGTACCCAGGCGGCGCGGTGAGGAAATGGCAAGCCCAGCACCAGGCTTGCTTGCCCGATGAACCGCAAGCCATGACTGAAACGAAAAACGCCCGCAATCGCGGGCGTTTGAGACTAACACGCTAGCCAGGTGATTCGCTATTCCACCAAAGGCGCAGCTTGCAACAGCTTATGCAAGGTTAACCAAGCGCTTGGCTCAGCGACTGGTATCCAGCGCCGGGAAAGACTTCACCAGATCATCAACGGCCTTCATCTGGCTCAGATATCCTTTCAGTTGCTGCAGTGGCAAGGCACAAGGGCCATCACACTTGGCATTATCCGGGTCCGGGTGCGCTTCAATAAACAGCCCGGCCAGTCCCAGCGCCATACCGCTGCGGGCCAGTTCGGTTGCCTGGGCACGACGACCACCGGCAGAATCTTCACGGCCGCCAGGACGCTGCAGCGCATGGGTGGCATCGAAGATCACCGGGTAGCCTGATTGCTTCATCTCATCCATGCCCAGCATATCCACCACCAGGTTGTTATAACCAAAGCAGCTGCCACGCTCACAGAGAATGATCTCATCATTACCCGCTTCGTTGAATTTCTTGATGATATGCCGCATCTCATGGGGCGCCAGGAACTGAGGCTTTTTCACATTGATGATAGCCCCTGTCTTGGCCATGGCCACCACCAGATCTGTCTGACGCGCCAGGAAGGCCGGCAACTGGATGATGTCCACGACTTCGGCCACAGGCGCACACTGGTAAGGCTCATGCACATCGGTAATCAATGGCAGCTTGAAGGTATCCTTTATTTCCTGGAAGATTTTCAAACCTTCATCCATGCCGGGGCCACGATAGGAGTTGACGGATGAGCGGTTGGCCTTGTCGAAGGAGGCCTTGAACACATAAGGGATCCCCAGCTTCTGAGTGACTTCCGCATAGGTTTCGGCAATGGTCATCGCCAAGTCCCGCGACTCGAGTACATTCATGCCACCGAACAGCACAAAGGGCTTGTCATTGGCTATCTCGATAGCCCCCAGATGTATGGTTTTATTACTCATCGCAACTTCTCTCTTGAATGCCGCTCATGCGGCGTTAACTTAAATCAGCCGGCCACGGCCTGCAGCAACTGGCCACAGAGCCAGGCCATATAAGTGCCTAAAGCATAGCCGAATACCGCCAGCAGTACACCTACGGGTGCCAGTGCCGGATGGAAGGCCGCAGCCACTACGGGCGCAGACGCCGCGCCGCCAACGTTGGCCTGGCTGCCCACCGCCATGTAAAACAGCGGCGCACGGATAAGCTTGGCCACCAGCAGCATCAATCCCGAATGCACAAGCATCCAGATAATGCCCACCAGGAAGTAAATCGGCGTATCCAGAATTTGGGATACATCCATATGCAAACCGATTGTGGCCACCAGTATGTAGAGGTAGGCCGAGGCTATCTTGGAGGCGCCGGCCGCTTCCAAATGACGTGCAGGGCTGAATGACAACAGCAATCCTATGGTGGTGACGATCACCACCAGCCAGAAGAATCCGGAGGTCAGACTGTATTGTTCGGTCCAGGGATAGTTGGTTGCGAACCAGGGAGCCAGCAGGTCGGCGCCGACATGGGCCAGACCGGTAA
Source organism: Shewanella sp. BJSY2023SW005 (assembly GCF_047314585.1). Lineage (NCBI taxonomy): Bacteria > Pseudomonadati > Pseudomonadota > Gammaproteobacteria > Alteromonadales > Shewanellaceae > Shewanella > Shewanella sp. BJSY2023SW005. The sequence continues at coordinate 13,043 of NZ_JBKORJ010000055.1, read as the reverse complement.
TACCAAAGCCCACAGCCACTATCAGCATAATGTCGCGCAGGCTGGGAATGCGGGCGTTTTCGGCATGATATTGCTCCACCTTGGCCTTGAGGCTTTCAATGGCGCTGGTATCTGCACCTGTCTTGGCATCTATCTCCTTGGCCCTGGATGCCATAAACAGCAGCACGGCCATCCAGATGTTGGCGACTATCACATCAACAGTGACCATCACGGAGAAGATATTGCCGCCCACTTCATAAATCTCTTTCATCGCCGCCTGGTTGGCACCACCGCCAATCCAGCTGCCGGCGAGTGTCGTCATGCCGCGCCAGACTGCGTCCGGGCCGTGGCCAGCGGTCAATGTCGGGTCGATTGCCGACATGATAAGCAGGGCAATCGGGCCACCTATGACAATGCCCATGGTGCCGGTCAAAAACATCACTACCGCCTTGGGACCCAGCCCCAGAATGGCTTTGAGGTCGACGCTGAGGATCAACAATACCAAACAGGCTGGCAGCAGATAACGGGACGCCACATAGTAAAGTTTGGAGGTACTGCCATCGACAATCCCAAAGGTATTGAGCAAGGATGGCAGGAAGTAACACAGCAACAAGGCCGGGATGAAACGGTAAAACTTTTGCCAGAAAGGATGGCTGCTGCTGTTGGTGTAAAAAACGAAGCCGAGAATGGCGGCCAGAATGCCGAGCGCGGTGGCGTCATTGGTCACCAACGCAGTCATTTCAGTGGCCGCCTGTGAGGTACTGCTCATAGGTCCTATCTCCCTTGCGATTGCAATTTATTGTTTTATTTTAATATTTATATTTTTCTCACTGCCCTCACGGGCAGGTTCAATGGAAGGTTTGAGGGTCGTCTCCCAATTCTCTGAGTTGCATCTTCACCAGCTCGACCACAGGGTCGTGCGGGCTGTTGTCGACAAAATACTGCAGATCGGCGCTGGCGACATGAATCGCCCCCAGTTGCTGGGCAATAAAGGCGCGCTCCCGATGCAGGCTGAGATCGTCGGCATGCCATTCAAGCAGCAAATTGCAGCACTCCATCGCGACTTCAAATTCATGGGCGACTATGGCACCGGCCTTGAGTTCATGCAGCATGCGGGTCATCAGCCTCTGGGTGCCAACCGGCTTGAGGTAAGACGCCTTCAGCGGCGCACTGTTGCCAAGCTCGCCGCGAACCAGGGCATGCAAGCGCTCTTTGCTGAGGCGCTCCCCCCGAAGCGGGTCGAGATAGATGAGTTCACCGGCCACGTGGCAGGCCAGCACTGTGGTGCCCGGCAACAGCACAGGGTCGAATTTCAAGTCCAGCTGTTTGCCAAGCAACATAAGCACAGTTGCCAACGTGGTGCTGTTCCCCTGGCGGCTGAGAATACACTGGCCGAGATCGGCCGCCTGCCGGGAAAAATAATCTTCTCTGGGGGCAAACCCCAGATCCTTGTAAAACCAATTCAGCAGCGCCTGAAAGCGCCGCTGCTGATCGACCAGATAATGACTGAGCACTGAGCCGGACAGTTCCAGCCAGGCCCAGTTGGCCTGTTTGGCCAGGCCAAAGCCCAGATGTTGGCAAAGCTCAAATGCCGACTCGGGCAGAGAGAGTTCGTCTTGCTTAAGAGAATATTGTTGCATTACCCCAGAATTACCGCTTGTTTGAAGTGTGCCAGTTTTGCCGCATAAACCACCCAGCCCAGAGCACCGAGGAAGGCGAAGATCCGGAAGATCAGATTACGGTTGGACTTGAGCGCCATCACGCCCAGCAGTATGTAAGCGACCACTGCGCCTATCTTCTCCGTCATCCATGGATCGACGAAGGGATACTGCTTGATCATAAAACACAGAGTCAATCCGGACAGCAGCAGGAAAGTATCGATCACATGGGGACCTACCTTCAGCAGTTTCTTGTCCATAATGGCTGACTGACGCAGCTTAAGCACGAAACGCACAATGAACAGCAATACGCTGACGGCGATCAGGGTCATGTGCAGGTGTTTAACTGCCGGATACAGGCTGTAAAAAGTTTCCATCGGATAGCTATCTGTAGGTGAACAAAGGCGACAGTGTACCCTATCGCAGTGCTCAGCACCAAGGCCAAGCCGCTGTCGAAAAGGCGGAATTATGACAGGAAATGGGGACGATATCGGCGGTTTTCAAGCCCGGGAGATAACCCCGGGCACAGACACTCAACCGGGCCAAAAACCCAGGGTGCATCTATCATTGGAGCCAAAGTCGCGCACTGTGGCCACCTGCTGATAACCGAGCTCGGCAAGTTTTTCCCTGAGGTTCACGGCCTGGGCATAACCATGCTCCAGCAGCAGATAACCGCCCGGCAGCAGGTGCTCCCTGGCATGGGCTGCGATATGGAACAGGTCGGCAAAGCCCTGATCGGCGGCGGTCAAGGCGCTGCGGGGTTCGAAGCGCACATCGCCCATCTCAAGATGCTCGTCATCCTCCTCGATATAGGGAGGGTTGGAAACAATCAGCTGGAACTTACGCCCCTGAACCGCCGAAAACCAGTCGCTCTGGAGGATCTCCACCTGCGGCAGTTTCAAATTATCCCGGTTGGCACAGGCCAGCTCCACCGCGGCCTCGACCTTATCAACAGCAGTCACCTGCCAGCCTTGTCGCTCATGGGCCAGTGCCAGCGCTATAGCGCCGGTACCTGTGCCGAGATCCAGCACGGCGATATCATCTGAAAGCGGCAGGTTGAGCGCGGTTTCCACCAGAATTTCGGTGTCCGGGCGCGGAATAAGAGTGGATTCGTTGACGATAAAAGGCAGTGACCAGAACTCGCGCTCACCGACAATATGGGCCACGGGCACGCCTTGGCTGCGACGCTGCACCATCTGGGTGAACTGCTTGTGCTGCTCGGCCGACAAACTTCTTTCGGGCCAGGTATAGATAAAACTGCGGCTCTTGCCCAAGCAATGCAGTAACAGGGCTTCGGCATCTGCATGGGCAGACTCGGACGATGTGGCCAGCATAGAAGAGGCCCATTGCAGGGCCTCGGCAATATTGAGTTTAGTCACAGACAGTCCTTTTATTCGTCGGACAGAGCCGCCAGCATGTCGGCCTGATGCTCTTGCATCAAGGGCTCAAGCAGCTGCTCCAAGTCTCCTTCTATCACCTCGTTGAGGCGGTACAGTGTCAGGTTGATCCTGTGGTCGCTCACCCTTCCCTGAGGGAAATTATAGGTGCGGATCCGCTCTGAGCGGTCACCGCTGCCCACCAGAGAGCGACGGGTAGATTCTTCGGCGCTGCGGCGCTTTTCATCTTCGGCCGCCTGCAAACGGGCCGCCAGTACGCTCAAGGCCTGAGCCTTGTTCTTGTGCTGCGAGCGCTGATCCTGGCATTCCACCACCAAGCCTGTGGGCAAGTGGGTAATACGAATCGCCGAGTCGGTTTTGTTAACGTGCTGACCACCGGCACCGGAAGAGCGGAAGGTATCGATACGCAGCTCGGCCGGGTTGATTTCCACCGCCTGGGCCTCGGGCACTTCGTGCATAACGGCCACGGTACAGGCCGAGGTGTGCACCCGCCCCTGAGATTCGGTTTCCGGCACCCTTTGTACCCTGTGACCACCGGACTCAAACTTGAGTTTGCCGTAAACACCGTCACCGCTGACCTTGGCAATCACCTCTTTGAAACCGCCATGCTCGCCCTCGCTGGCGCTCATGACTTCGACCTGCCAGCGCTGGCTCTCGGCATAACGGCTGTACATACGGAAAAGATCACCGGCAAAGATAGCGGCTTCATCACCACCGGCACCGGCACGGATTTCCAGAAAGGCGTTGCTGGCATCATTGGGATCTTTGGGCAACAGCAGAATTTGCAACTCGCCTTCCAGCTGCTCCAGCTGAGCGCGGGCCGCCTTGATCTCTTCCTGAGCCATCTCTTTCAGCTCAGGATCTTCCTCGGCCAGCATCTCCTGTGCGGTTTGCAGATCCGCCTGCGCCTGCTGGTAGGCCTTAAAGCCTTTGACCACATCTTCAAGCTGAGCATATTCCCGTGACAGGGCTCTGAACCTGTCCTGATCCGCTATGACATCTGCGTCACTGAGCAGGGCCAATACTTCTTCATTACGCTCAAGCAAGCCTTCCAGCTTGCGGATAACGGATTCCTTCATTTAGCTCGCTAACCTTAGTGTTTATCCAAGCCGAGCGCGGTTCTCAATTGACCCAAAGCATTGAGATCACCCTGACGACTGGCTGCAGTCAGGGCCTGGGTCGGTGCATGGATCAGTCGGTTGGTCAGACGGTTGGCCAGTTCCAGCAGCACCTGCTCTGTGTCTGCTCCCTGCGCCAACTTGTTCATTGCCCGTTCAACCAGCTCATCTTTAATCGCCATGCTCTGGGTACGATATTCGCGAATGCTGTCGACCGATTCCAGTGAGCGAACCCACTCCATAAACTGGTGTGAATGCTCTTCGGCAATGACTTCCGCTTGCTCGGCGGCCTCTCTACGGGAGGCCATATTCTGTTCGATTATGCTTTGCAGATCATCGACCGTGTATAGGAAAGCATCGTCCAAATCACCGACTTCTGCCTCAATATCACGGGGAACCGCTATATCAACCAATAACATAGGTTGATGGCGGCGCTGCTTAAGCGCTTTTTCTACCATGCCCTTGCCCAGGATGGGCAGCGGACTGGCGGTAGAGGATATCACGATATCGGCCTTGGGGAGAAAATCTGGTATCTGCTCCAGGGTAATCGCCTGGGCATTGAACTCTTCGCACATGGCTTCGGCGCGGGAAATGGTGCGGTTGGCCACCACCATGCTGGTGACGCCGTTTTCCTTCAGGTGGCGGGCAACCAGTTCTATGGTTTCACCGGCGCCAATGAGCAGCACCTTGGTCGCAGCCAGAGAAGAGAAGATATGTTTGGCCATGCTGACGGCGGCAAAGGCAACGGAAACCGCCGCTGTGCCGATTTCCGTTTCGGTGCGCACCTTCTTGGCCACGGCAAAAGTATTTTGAAACAGACGATCCAGTGTCAGTGCCACTGTGCCGGATTCCTTGGCCTTGGCAAACGCCTGTTTGACCTGACCGAGGATCTGCGGTTCGCCCAGCACCAGAGAGTCGAGCCCGGATGCAACCCGCATCAGGTGTTGCACCGCGGGTTGACCACAGTGTTGGTAGAGGCAAGGGGCCACCTCTTCATGGCTCAGGCCATGATAGTCTTCCAACCAACGCACAACCTGCTCGGCATTTTCTGTGTTGCAGTAAAGCTCGGTGCGGTTACAGGTGGAAACGATGACGGCTTCCCCGCTCTGAGTCTCCTTGGCCAGGCTGCGCATGGCTTCATGGATCTTGTCCGGGGCAAAGGCAACTTTCTCACGCAGGTCAACAGTGGCGGTTTTATGGTTTATACCAATTGCTACAAGGCTCATCTGAACTCGTTCTGGACTCTTGGCGTCGCTGTAGGATGCGGCCATTCTACTGAATTGGCCACCTTAAAAACAGAATACGCTTAACAAAACCGAATAAAGGTCTAACTTCTCAACCAATTTATCAATTAAGCTGAACAGGCGCTGGCAAAAGCCACAAGGGCGACACCAGAGGGGTCGGCGCTTATTGGTATTCTGCCAAAGCCCTCGTATCATAGGCGGCCAACACAGTGAACAACAGATGATTATTTTGAAGTACTTCACAAAAACCTGTTTTACACCTCTGTCGACCCTGCGTCTGCTGTTGCCCCTGCTGCTCCTTGGCCTGCTCAGCGCCTGTAGCAGCCTGCCCGATGCCCGCTGGCAGGCGACTCAAATCAAGCACGCAGAACAAGCCAAGGCCTGGGAGCTGAAAGGCAAGCTGGCGGTAAAAACTCCCGAGGAAAAATTCAGCACCAATCTCTATTGGCTGCATACCCCAACGACAGAAGAGCTGAGACTCACCACCATGTTGGGCACCAGTGTGATGCTGCTGAAAAGTGGCCCGGACGGCGCCTTACTGGAGTTGGATGGTGAAGTCTACCGCGACCGAGACCCGCAGCGTTTACTCGATGGCCTCAGCCGTTGGAGCGTCCCCCTTAACGCCCTGCCCCGCTGGGTGCTTGGCCTCAGCGCCGCCGACACTGAACTCGTGCTCACAAACAATGACGGTAAACCCCAAAGCCTGGAAGATGGCAGCGTCAGCCCTCCGTGGCAGGTGAAGTATCTCAACTGGCAGCAACAAAGCGGTGCCGATATTCCGCGCCTTCTCAAACTCAATCGCGGCGCGCTCGAACTCAAGATCCAGTTAACCGAGTGGCAGGCACTCGAAGCCCAGAGCACACTCACCACCAAGGAAAGCCAGCAGCCATGAGTCCTCTAGACCAAACATCCAAACCCAATAGTCTTTCGCTTGGCTGGCCGGCCCCGGCCAAGCTTAATCTGTTTTTGCATATCAATGGTCGCCGGGAAGATGGCTACCATGAACTGCAGACCCTGTTTCAGTTTCTCGACCATGGCGATCTGTTGGACTTTAAAGTCACCGCCAATGGCGAGCTCAAACTACACTCCAATCTCGGCGCTGCTGTCCCGGATAGCGATAACTTAATTCTCAAGGCCGCAAAATCATTGCAGCAAGCCAGCGGATGTAAACTGGGGGCCGAGATATGGCTCGACAAGAAACTGCCCATGGGCGGCGGTCTGGGGGGCGGCTCGTCGGACGCGGCCACCACTCTGGTGGCCCTCAACGCCCTGTGGCAAACCGGCCTGAGTGAAACCGAACTTGCGCAAATTGGTTTAAAACTCGGCGCTGATGTTCCTGTTTTCATTAAGGGTTTGGCGGCCTTTGCCGAAGGGGTCGGCGAAAAACTTCAGCCGGTGGAACCGGCCGAACCTTGGTACCTGGTGCTGGTTCCCGAGGCCCATGTCTCCACTGAAAAAGTGTTCCATGATCCTGATTTACCAAGAGATACTCCCAAGCTCTCTCTGGAGCAACTGCTGAGTGCCCCTTGGCAAAACGACTGTCAGGCGCTGGTATGTCGCCATTACCCTCAAGTTGCCAAGGCCTTGGGCTGGCTGCTAGAATATGCGCCGTCCAGAATGACCGGAACCGGTGCCTGCGTGTTCGGGGAGTTCGAAAAACAGCAACAAGCTCTCGATTGTCTGGCACAGCTGCCACCATCTTTCAAAGGCTTTGTTGCCAAAGGGATAAATAGATCGCCGCTTCAGAGTCGACTGGCTCGCCTCTGAACAGTTTCTTCCGGGATGAAGCGGTCCGCCGTTTTTTGTCCCAGCCACTAAAATAAAGCAAACGCCTGAGGTTCATACAGTGCCCGACATCAAGCTCTTTGCTGGGAACGCTACCCCCAGTCTCGCCAAAAAGATAGCCGACCGTCTTTTTTGTAAACTCGGAGACGCAGAGGTAGGCCGTTTCAGCGATGGTGAAATCAGTGTCCAGATAAACGAAAATGTACGTGGTGCTGATGTGTTTATCATTCAGTCCACCTGCGCACCAACCAACGACAACCTGATGGAGTTGATCGTAATGGTTGATGCCCTGCGCCGCGCTTCAGCCGGCCGTATCACAGCCGTTATCCCTTACTTTGGTTATGCCCGTCAGGACCGCCGTGTCCGCAGCGCCCGTGTACCCATTACCGCCAAAGTGGTTGCCGATTTCCTCTCCAGCGTGGGTGTCGACAGAGTACTGACCTGTGACCTGCACGCCGAGCAGATCCAGGGCTTCTTCGATGTACCGGTAGACAACGTCTTCGGTAGCCCAGTGCTGCTGGAAGATATGCTGGCCAAGAAACTGGATAACCCTGTTGTTGTTTCCCCCGATATCGGTGGTGTTGTTCGCGCCCGCGCCGTAGCCAAGCTGCTCGACGACTCAGATCTGGCGATCATCGACAAGCGTCGCCCACAGGCCAACGTGGCTCAGGTAATGCACATCATAGGTGACGTTCAAGGCCGTGACTGCATCATAGTTGATGACATGATCGACACAGGTGGCACTCTGTGTAAGGCTGCTGAAGCCCTGAAAGAACACGGCGCCAACCGCGTCTTTGCTTATGCGACCCACCCGGTATTCTCCGGCAATGCCGCCAGCAACATAGTAAATTCAGTGATTGACGAAGTCATAGTGACTGACACTGTGCCCTTGAGCCCAGAAATGCTCAAGACAGGCAAAGTGAGCCAGTTGACCATGTCAGCGGTACTGGCCGAGGCTATCCGCCGCGTCAGCAACGAAGAATCTATCTCTGCCATGTTCCAGCACTAAGCTGACATGCAGAGTTAACAAGAAACGCACCTTTGGGTGCGTTTTTTTATGCTTGATATCTGGGTTGCCATAATATGGCCCATCAGCTGCGGGGTGGATAGGCAGGAAGCCTGAATGCCGTGAAGAATAGGATGTTCGAGAAAGGCCCTTTCGCACAGGCGATACAGTGACACGGCGAGAGTTGCATAGCAACACCACGACTTTAGGTCACTGGCACAGTGGCTAGCATTGCTTTAAGCCTTAAATCCCTCGTCAATACTTGCCGGGCTTTTGACCACAGATGTAACCCATCACCTGCGGTGCGCCTTTCGCACAGGCGATCCTGTGACTCGCTGCGAGTACGTCCCTGTAAGCTCTGCCTCGCCATCCCTGGCTCGGAAGGTCACAGTTCCACCTGTGCCTAGAAAATAGGCGTATGTCTGCAAACACTTCAGATGTTTCAAGCTACTCAGCGCTAACAGAATTGCACTAATCCCCCCTCGGTGTCGCCGACAGCCGTTGGCACAAATAACGTGGCTAAGGAGTTCCTCTCGGGAAATAATAGCTATCACAATTAGCGAAATAATGATTGGCGAAATACCAGAGTCACTTGTTAAGTATCCTTAGACCCAATACCTCCCCATGACTAGAATCGGCAACCATATTGAACTTGACATAATTAGTGAGCTTGTTAATAGGAATATTAAAGAAAAAGCAAAATAATGACCTGCAAACACTCGAGCATCACTTACAGGGTGCAGCCTTACTGCAAGAATCATCACACGGCTTAACTCTTTAATTTTAACTATTTGGCATTCTATCCAAAGTTTCATGGGCTTAATCATGATGAGGATACATGTAAAGGCTACTTCTACACCAGCAACATCCATAAACAAGAGCAATTCAGGTATAAATGGAGTAAGAGCTAATATGATTAGCAGCATCAAAATTTTTTTGCTTTTAGAACTAAATTTAAAAAATTTCACAATATTCCCTTCCTTGGGGGTTACCTAGACATAATGATTCCCTGTGCAAGTGTCGGACTGCAAAATCAAAATAAGGACACTCATAATTCTTGCTCAGCTAATGCTGGGTGTCTATGTTGTTGCCAGCACTTCTCTATCTGTCCATTAATAATGGGTGTCTTTGTTATTTTTTTATTTTGTTAACTGTTTTGTATTTGCTGATTATAGAATTCACAGCGTTCCTCTAAGCCCATAGACTTTGCAGCATCTTTGAGCTTTACCCAAATTTCTTCTGGAGGCTTACTTGTTGCCTCAAGTGCTGCTTCTTCTAGCATATCCAGTGCTAGTTCTAGCTCGTTGTGATCAAGGTATTCATCGTACTCGGCGATATATTTGCCAACACCCGGGCATTCACAAAGAACTGCACGAGCCTCACTCAACAAAGCGATAGTAATCTTCCACTTTTTTTCCAATTCTTCTCTGAAGCTCATATGACAGTTAACGCTTGGCTTTGCGGCGCACCGAAGCGCAGCATAGGTGCGTCCGACAACAGCCACTGGTTATACCGCACCCGCAAGTGCGGCAACGGCTTCAATAATTTTATCCCTTCTCAACTCGTATTCACTACTCACTGGCTCTTGGCTACGAGTAGCCATAAAAAATAGCTCCGATGAGATATTCTTCAGTAGGTTAACCACTCTAGAAGATGGCCCAAGTCGGTTGTTCACCGCCCAACGGTCAATCGCACTGGAGGACAGTCCGAAGAGCTTTTCGTCAAGATCCAGTCTTGAGTTGACCATGTTCAGAACATGTCTTTGAGTCGCCATTCGGCTAACAAATTCATCCATTTAAATTTACCTCATGGCATAGTTCATCGATCCAAGATCGGCAGCGCTTCAACTCCGGCAATAGAATCGCCAGATCGATATCACCAATACTGTCCCCGGCTCCTCTCGTTGAAAGCAGGCGAGCCTGCATTAGCAAAGAGTAAACATTCTCATCAACATCCAGGCTTCTCGAGCCAAGCCTTCTCGCCGAATCCCTTCCGAAGGTTGGGCTGTCCATCCTCGAAAGCGAATAGCAGGTTGCGATATTCCGCAAAGCTAGAAAAATGGTTGAAAGTTCAAACACGAGACTCGGCGCGCCTTTTTGAACAGACTGGAATGAGGATTCAAATATATCTCGAAATTTCAAGCAATCGGCTACTGCTCCCGAGTATTTAGACGGCGACCCCAAGCTCTTCAGAAAGTCAGCCCCATCAGCGGCGTAAATCAGGCGGCTCTCGAGAGACAGATGCCAAGCGAATGCATTACCAGCTTTCCAGAGCTCAAGTATTCTCGCATACGAATAAATCGAAAATGTCTCAGGATTGAGGCGAGAATCCCGACCTTCCACAAGGGCCAGCAGATCAACATCAGAGTCAACAGAAATATCACCGCGACAAATTGAGCCAAAAGCGTAGATATGCATTATCGACGACTAAACCGTTTAACCAAAATTGACACCAAGCAGGCAAGCATTACATACCTCAAAGCCGCGATGCCTGCTAATAGCAGGCCTGAAAACCCATCTGGCTTAGCGACACCAAGGAATACTTGCGGAGCATTTTTTACTGCCTCAGCGTAACTGGTCAGTGAGGCTGGATCCTTTAAGAAATAAACCTCGCCCAATGCAATAGCCAATATTACCAAAAGCAACGTTCTAAGCAGCTTTATGAAGCTTTCACCATTCCCCCAGAACGCATCAAGCAATACAAAATCAAGCCACTCTAAGAAAGCCTTAATTCGCGCTACACCTGGGTAATGCTTTCGGTAATAGGCCTCACGAGAGCGCCAAGCTTTATACAAATGAACACGACCGGCCTCAAGTTCAATTTTAATCGCCTTGTTTGCAGCAACTGAATTTCCAATTTGATGGAAATTCACCCTAAGCGTTCTCGCAAATTTCTGCTGAAGGTTTTCCTGTCCGGGGCATCCTGTATCAAGAATCTCGGGCTCTACTTGCGTTTGGGAAAACTCTGCGTAATCAAACACGCAGCCATCAAACTTACTACCTCTAAGGTTTGAGTTAGTAAATTTACACCCAACAAATTTGCAAGAATCAAAAACACACTTATGCAAGTATGCTGAGTCGAACTGAGAGTAGCTGAAATCGCAATCTGTGAAGCGCTTCTTTTTAGCAACCAAACGCTCAAATTGTTTGTTTCTCAGGTTTACGCCTTTAAGGTCATGGGCGATAGCTTGGTCTTGGATAGTTTCCCTGCCCGTAGGGCGAAAATGATCATTCATGCCGTGAGACTCATCCTTCATACGGTATAACAGCTGTATAGTGCGCATGCGCGTTTTAGTCCTCGGAGGAGTGTAAACGCGCATCTCTATCTGTTTGTATTAGCTGGATATAATGCAATTTAGTCCTAATATCCCTTACAGCTAAACGCGCATGCGCGGTTTCCAAACCTATTATCTACCAGCTGTATTTTTTAACGTTATGAATTTAATGTTATTTTCTAAAATGTTACAGAAATAACGCGCAAACTTAGCTGCAAATTTCCGGCATTTTGTCCGGAACGTCAATAATACTGTATAGAAAATCAGTTCTGAGGAGCTTGTCATAAGCGCTTCAAGCAGTACAACCAAGGGCCCTACAACCCAGGCCTTACAAAAAACGTTGAGTAAAACCATGGCTACCGCACGGGTCCAAACTCCGTTTGTCCCAGCATTCCGTTGAATACGGAAAAGTGTTGCTGCTTTCGGCTTTAAGCTTAAGGAAGTACTAAAACTAAGCATTTGAATTAGTTATACAATAGCCAGCATTGAATGTTAAAACAATTAGCCAAAGGTCAAGTTTTGACAAAGGCAACAAAACCCTGATTTGGGTTGTTTTTGCAACAGAATTGACTGGGTGTTTGCATTCTTCCCTGTTTTCAACGGTCACAGTCCCACCAGAACTGGAGCCAGAGCCTGAAAATGAGCTGCATTTCTGTAAGCACTTCAGATATTTCAAGCTACTCCATTCTCACAGAATTGCAGCAACTCCCGCTCGAAGCGGCCACAGGGCATTAATGACAATCGCGTAGCGAGGCATGGCCGTTCACGGGCGTCCTGCCCTTCACGGCATTGGGACTCCTGTCCGGCAGATGCTGACGCAGCTCAGTCGAATCAGGGGCGAGTGTCGCATAGCGACATGCTTACGAGCGAGAGCCAGGGATGGCGAACTGGCCCTTGTGCATGGATGCACTTGCTCCACGACTTTAAGCCGCTGGCACGGCGGCTATCATAGCTCCCAGCTAAAAGTTCCTAAGTTAGTACTGGCCGAGCTTCCGGCCACGATGTAGCCAATCACCTGCGGTGCGCCTTTCGCACAGGCGATCCTGTGACACGGCGTGAATACGTCCATGTAGCCTCGACGAAAACGTCCCTGTTTTCGACGGTCACAGTTCCGCCTGTGCCTGGAAATGAGGTGTATGTCTGCAGACTCTTCAGATGTTTCAAGCTACTCAGCGCTAACAGAATTGCACCAATTTCCCCCTTCGGAGCCGCCGCTGGCGTTGTTGCAAATTGGCGTTGCCGAGACAGGGATGTCGAGGCTCGAAGGTCGAGCAAGGAGGCGAGTCCTGAGTGTAGCCAATTTGCTTCATAAGCCAGTGGGGATTTCGGCTACGTCGGGGTGTCTTTGGGGATGCAAGGGGCTTTGGACAAGCAAAGCCCCTGCCCGGTGTGGTGTGGAACACCACGACTTTACGCCGCTGGCACAGCGGCTAGCATGGCTTTAAGCCAAACTCACCAATGAGCTTGGTCCTAGCGGCTAGCTAAGTTGTAACCCATCACCTGCGGTGCGCCTTTCGCACAGGCGATCCTGTGACTCGCTGCGAGTACGTCCCTGTAAGCTCTGCCTCGCCATCCCTGGCTC
>NZ_JBKORJ010000054.1:0-65293 GCF_047314585.1 Shewanella sp. BJSY2023SW005 | reverse complement strand
AATGGCGGAGAAGGAGGGATTCGAACCCTCGATGGGAGATAAAGCCCATACTCCCTTAGCAGGGGAGCGCCTTCGGCCACTCGGCCACCTCTCCGTTTTCTTGGCGCACATATTACTGTTTGAAGAAAATAAGTCAAACCCTTTTTCCGAAACCTTTTCCGTTTGTCCTGTTTTTAATCACCTGACCTAAATAACGCGCAAATCCTGTGCTATCAAGGGTTTTCCGGCTCCAGAAAATAAAAAAGCCAGTTTAAAAACTGACTCTTCTATTCCTGACGGAGGTTCACTTTATGTCGCCTCAGAAGTTACCACCTTCAGAAGGTGTTCCTGTTTTCTCAGACTGAATACGCTGATAAATCTCTTCACGGTGCACAGAAACTTCTTTGGGTGCATTCACACCTATACGTACCTGATTCCCCTTCACACCCAGCACTGTCACTGTGACCTCGTCACCAATCATCAGTGTTTCGCCAACACGACGAGTCAAAATCAGCATTCGATTGCTCCTCTAGTTTCCATATCTTCTACACACGGCGCTCATCCGTCGTAACCATTATTATAAGGTGAGCTTAGTACAAATTAATAGTATTCAATACTAAATCCGTTGTTTAATTACACCTTATTTAGTTCAAAAGCGTGATGTAACACCCGAACTGCCCTGTGTAAATCCGATTCATCTATTACCACTGACAGCTTTATCTCTGATGTTGCCATCAACTTAACATGAATTCCTTCATTCCCCAAGATATCAAACACCTTGGCGGTTGCCTCGGCTCTGCGATGCACGCCGGCACCTATTACAGACACCTTTGCCAGGGCTTTTTCAAACACCAATGAGCCAAACGATGTTCCAAGTTCCGGTTCATCGAGCGCCTTTAACGCCCAAGGGAGCCTGCTGGCATCCAAGGTAAAGCTGACGCTGTCATCTGTACCCGCCTTGGTCACCAGATCCACTTCCACACCATTTTCGGCCAGCAGTGAAAATACTGCCGCAAAGGGGTCCGGTGAATCGTCGGTGCGACTCAGACTCAGCATCGCCTGCCCTTTACTGCAAGCGATACCCGCTACTTGATTACTCTTGTCTTCACAGGCATCGAAACGGATCAGGGTGCCACTGCCAGGCTCAAAGCTGGAAAGCACCCGCAAGGGAACCCGAAAGCGCTCGGCATAAGACACGGAATCCGGGTGTAACACCTTGGCTCCCAACCGAGCCATCTCCAGCATCTCTTCGAAACTGATGGCATCGAGCTTTTGTGCGCTCGGTTCAATATTGGGATCTGTGGTATAGACACCGGCAACATCGGTAAAAATTTGACATTCCTGCGCCTTGAGCGCGGCAGCCAATGCCACGGCCGTGGTATCAGAGCCTCCGCGCCCAAGAGTGGTCACTTCCCCGAATTGATCCCGACCCTGGAAGCCGGCCACTATCGGGATAATTCCCTGAGCCAGCAATTCCAGCAGATACTGAACGTCAACTCGTTCGATACTGGCACGGCCAAACTGGCTATTAGTGTGGATTTGCACCTGGGCGGCATTGAGCGACTTGGCCTTGACGCCACGTTTTGCCAACGCCATCGCCATCAGCGCAATACTCACCTGCTCGCCGGTGGAGACCAGCATGTCCATCTCCCGCGCCGATGCATCGGGGTCAATCTGCCCCGCCAGTGCAAACAAACGGTTGGTTTCACCAGCCATGGCAGAGAGCACTAACACCTGATGCTCGCCGCTCAATTGAGCTTTGGCAATCTGCTCGGCAATCACCTCGATACGCTCAATGGAGCCTACCGAGGTGCCGCCGAACTTTTTGACATACAGTCGCTCGTTACTGCCTGAACGTACTTCTTGTGTCACATAGACCTCGTTGGTGGCGAAATTATGCCAGACGTTCAGTCAGCCAAGGCGTTACCGATGCCAATGCCTGAGGCAAGTTGGCAACTTCACTACCACCAGCCTGAGCCATATCGGGACGGCCACCGCCCTTGCCACCAACCTGCGCAGCCACCATGGCCACCAATTCACCGGCCTTCACCTTAGCGGTCAAGTCTTTAGTCACCCCGGCGATAAGGTTTACTTTGTCGCCATGAGCCAGACCCAGCACCACTATGCCAGATTGCAGCTTCTGCTTGAGCTCGTCCTGCAGACCACGCAGAGAGCCAGGGTCAATGCCTTCGACCTGTTTCACCAACACCTTGACTCCGGCAATCTCTTGCGCATCGGAAATCATATCGGCACTGGCCGCGGCGGCCAGTTTGTCTTTGAGTTGAGCAATCTCTTTTTCCAGTTGGCGGCTACGCTCCAACTGCGCCTTAAGCTTGGCTACCACTGAGTGACTGTCTGCTTTCAGCAAGTTAGCAGCATCACTCAACTCTTGCTGTTGCTCGGCGACGAAGGCCATGGCAGCAGCACCTGTGACTGCTTCAATACGGCGAATACCGGCGGCGATACCGCCTTCGGAAGTGATCTTGAACAGACCTATGTCACCGGTGCGGCCCACATGGGTACCACCACAAAGCTCAATAGAAAAGTCTCCCATGGTCACAACCCGAACCTGGGCGTCGTATTTCTCACCGAACAAGGCCATGGCGCCCTTGGCTTTGGCCTGCTCTATGTCCATCTCAGCCGTTTTCAGCTCGTGGTTACGACGGATCTGGGTATTGACCATCTCCTCAACCGCCTTGAGCTCTTCAGGCTTAACCGCTTCAAAGTGAGAGAAGTCGAAACGCAGACGCTCGGGCTCCACCAATGAACCTTTCTGAGTCACATGCTCACCCAATACTTGACGCAGCGCGGCGTGCAGCAGGTGAGTCACTGAGTGATTCAGTTGGGTGCGATGGCGCAGTTTCTTATCGACTTGCGCAAGCAACTCCTGACCCAGAGTCAGTTTGCCTTGGCTCAGTTGGCCGATATGACCTGTGGCCTGGGCATACTTTTGGGTGTCGCTCACCTCAAACAGCAAACCTTCGGCTGTCAGTTGGCCCTTATCGCCTACCTGGCCGCCTGACTCGCCATAAAATGGAGTCTTGTCCAGCACAATAACCGCTTGCTGACCGGCATCCAGAGTGTCGACCGCCTGACCATCGACATAGATGCCGATAACCTTGCCATTGCCGCTGAGTTCACTGTAACCGCAGAACTCACTGTCGGCATCAATCTTCAGCCCGGCGTTGTAATCGGCACCAAACTGACCGGCGGCCTGAGCCCGGCTACGCTGCTCGGCCATCGCCGCATCAAAACCATCTTCATCGACCTTGATATTACGCTCGCGGCAAACATCGGCGGTCAAATCCATAGGGAAACCATAGGTATCGTAGAGCTTGAATACGGTTCCACCATCCAAGGTATCGCCTTTAAGCTCAGACAAAGCAGCATCCAAAATACCCAGACCACGCTCAAGTGTACGGGCAAACTGTTCTTCTTCGGCTTTCAGCGCCTTTTCCACTATGCTCTGAGTCGCCTTAAGGCCCTTGGCAGCATCGCCCATCACGTCAATAAGTGTAGGTACCAGCTTGTAGAAGAAGGTGTCTGTGGCGCCCAGTTTGTTACCGTGACGCACGGCGCGGCGGATAATACGCCGCAGTACATAACCCCGGCCTTCATTGGACGGCATCACACCATCGGCAATAAGGAAGGCGCAAGAGCGAATGTGGTCGGCGATAACCCGCAGGGATTTGTTTTCCAGATCTGTCACGCCGATGATCTCGGCCGTTTTGGCAATCAGAGTGCGGAACACGTCAATTTCATAGTTGGAATGCACGCCTTGCATAATGGCGGCAATACGCTCTATACCCATACCTGTATCGACTGAAGGCTTGGGCAGAGGCTCCATCACACCATCGGCCTGACGGTTGTACTGCATGAAGACTATGTTCCAGATCTCAATGAATCTGTCACCATCCTCTTCCGGTGTACCTGGGCGGCCACCAGGAATGTGAGCACCGTGGTCATAGAAGATTTCAGTACAAGGACCACAAGGGCCTGTATCGCCCATCTGCCAGAAGTTATCTGAAGCATAAGGTGCGCCCTTGTTGTCGCCGATACGGATAATGTCCTCGGCGGGAACCCCTATCTGCTTGTTCCAGATATCAAAGGCTTCATCGTCAGATTGATAAACGGTAACGCACAGACGTTCCTTGGGCAGCTTGAGCTCTTCAGTCAAAAAGGTCCAGGCAAAACGAATGGCATCTTCTTTGAAGTAATCACCGAAGCTAAAGTTACCCAGCATCTCAAAGAAGGTGTGGTGACGGGCCGTATAACCCACGTTATCCAGGTCGTTATGTTTACCACCGGCGCGAACACAACGCTGCGAAGTGGTAGCGCGGCTGTAGCTGCGCTTGTCCATACCGAGGAATACATCTTTAAACTGGTTCATCCCGGCGTTGGTGAACAACAAAGTGGGGTCATTGCCTGGCACCAGTGAACTGCTGTCGACTACCTGATGGCCATTCTTGCGGAAAAACTCCAGGAAAGCACTTCTGAGTGCTGCTGTGGTTTGGTACATAAATCGTCCTGAGTTGCTTAAGCCTGAATAATGTATAAAAAGTGGTCTAAAGGCGTGCGTCGCCCGGCCACTCAAGCGCTCTTTTGCCAAGCATTATAAGCATGCAGCGCCAGAATACCAATTAGATTGCGCAGGGTATGACGCCTGATACAGCCAAGGTACAGAGAGCGTTAGCGGCATAAGCCGAAACCCAATAACCTGAGTCAGCACATACCATTTGCCATAGGCGCGGAATCACTCAGGGGATGGAGCCTTGAAGGCTACGGCAAGTTTTCACGGGACAGATAACGTCAGCTAAAAGCGCCAGAACGGAGTGTTAACAGCTGAGTGTTACTTTGGCGTGCAAACAACGACTGCAACTCAAGGGAAGTGAATGCTGGGGTTTATAAAACAAGGTCAGGTTTGGACGCTTTGGGAATGGCGCTTAGTTGTGGAAGGGGCAATTGTGATAGAGGGAAAAGTCAGTCGTAAGGGTCATATTCAAGGGCGTATGCCACTTGATCATAACTAAAGCCCTGCCCCATCAAGTGACGAATTCGACGAGCTTTTTCTTTCATATCATCTGCGGGACTATCGCCGAATTTTTTCAGCGCGCGCGTGCGGGCTAAGGCAAACCAGTCACAATCACTGGCATCCAAAACCTGCTCAATACATTGTTTATTTAAGCCCTTTTGCATCAGTGCCTGACGCACTTTCCCCGGGCCGTGGGCCTTGGCAATATGGCTGCGCAGCAAGGCTGCCGCGAAACGCTGATCATCGATAAAACCTTTGGCTTCCAGACCATCCAAAGTCTGTTCAACTTCCGGCGACTCAAAGCCCTTGTCCAGCAAGCGGCTCTTGAGTTGCTCGCGGCCATAGTCGCGGCGCGCCAATAGCGCGACCGCAACATCCATTACCGACTGGCTCAGAAGACTTCTCCGGTTTCCAGATCGACATTGCCTTCACCTGTCTCGGCGCTGGCAGGAGCAGCTTCAGCTTTGCTGAGCAGTTTAGCACGCAGTGCCGCTTCGATTTCGGCTGCCACTTCGGGATTTTCCTTGAGGAACTTACCGGCATTGGCGCGGCCTTGACCTATCTTGTCACCTTTGTAGCTGTACCAGGCGCCGGATTTTTCCACCAGCTTGTGGGCTACGCCCAGGTCAACCAACTCACCGGTACGGTTGATCCCCTGACCATAAAGAATTTGGAAATCGGCTTGTTTGAAGGGGGCGGCAATCTTGTTCTTAACCACTTTAACCCGAGTTTCGTTACCAACAACCTCGTCACCCTCTTTGATAGCGCCGGTACGGCGGATATCGAGACGAACGGAAGCGTAGAACTTAAGGGCGTTACCACCAGTGGTGGTTTCAGGGTTACCGAACATGACCCCAATCTTCATCCGGATCTGGTTGATGAAGATAAGCAGAGTGTTGGACTGCTTGAGGTTACCGGCCAGCTTACGCATTGCCTGGCTCATCATACGGGCCGCCAGCCCCATGTGGGAATCACCGATTTCACCTTCGATTTCAGCCTTGGGCGTCAGCGCCGCCACTGAGTCAACAATGATGACATCGACGGCGCCACTGCGAGTCAGCGCATCACAGATTTCCAGCGCCTGTTCACCTGTATCTGGCTGAGAACACAGGAGGTTATCGATATCCACGCCCAGCTTCTTGGCGTAGATAGGATCCAGTGCGTGTTCAGCATCGATAAAGGCACACACTTTGCCTTCACGCTGCGCTGCGGCAATCACTTCCAGTGTCAGGGTTGTTTTACCAGAAGATTCAGGACCATAGATCTCAACGATACGGCCCATTGGCAGACCGCCGGCCCCCAGAGCCACGTCCAGAGAAAGCGAACCGGTAGAGATGGTTTCGACATCCATGGTTCTGTCTTCACCCAGTTTCATGATAGAACCTTTACCGAACTGCTTCTCTATCTGTCCCAGAACTGCGTTCAGCGCCTTCTCTTTGTTTGGATCTATTTTCATTCCTGTTCCCTCTTGATTGCGGCGCAATGCGCCGCCTGAAATCTATGTTGCCGCTCCTTTTAAGAGCTTTGGCGTCAATACCAATCTGCCACCTAGTATACTGTACAATCATACAGTATCAAGTGCTGGTGATAATTTATTTAAAGGCCGCTTGCGGATCAATCACTTGTGACCGAAAGCATAAAATTTACCCGCCCACGACTGGTTCAGTGATGAATAACTGATACTATTGGCGCCATTGTCGAAAGGGCAACCGCTCTTGGAAAAACAGTCAAGGAAACATCTGAAAGCTCCCATGAATGCAGTGATCACGCCTATGGATAACCCGGATTTGGAAAAACACACCCCGATGATGCGCCAGTATCTGTCGATGAAGGCGCAGCATGCCGAAATGCTGCTGTTTTATCGCATGGGGGACTTTTACGAACTGTTTTACGATGATGCCAAAAAAGCCTCCGAGCTCTTGGGTATTTCACTGACGGCCAGGGGCAAGAGTGGCGGCGATCCTATTCCTATGGCGGGTATTCCCTATCATGCGGTGGAAGGTTATCTCGCCAAGCTGGTGCAGCTCGGTGAGTCGGTTGCCATCTGTGAGCAGATTGGTGACCCGGCCACGTCCAAAGGGCCGGTCGAGCGCAAAGTGGTGCGCATAGTGACTCCCGGAACCCTCACCGATGAAGCGCTGCTACAAGAACGTCAGGATAACTTGCTGGCCGCCGTCTACGAAGGCAAGAACGGTTTTGGCTACGCCACCTTGGATGTGGCCTCCGGCCGTTTTGTGATTGCCGAGCTAGCCACCCTTGAATCATTGGAGGCCGAGCTGCAACGCACCAAACCGGCCGAGCTGCTCTACAGCGAAGACTTTTCCCAACAAAGCCTGATTACCGGCATCAAGGGCAAACGCCGTCGTCCCGAGTGGGAGTTTGACTTGGATACCAGCATGCGATTGTTGCTGGATCAGTTTGGCACCAAAGATCTGCGTGGTTTTGGCATAACAGACGCCAGGCTGTCACTGCAGGCCGCCGGCTGCCTGATGCAGTATGTCAAAGATACCCAGCGCACCGCCCTGCCCCATATCAATGCCATTACCCGCTTTAACCAGAGCGACAGCATAGTGTTGGATGCCGCCACCCGGCGGAATCTGGAACTGACTGTGAACCTTGCCGGTGGTCGGGACAATACTTTGGCTTCGGTGCTGGACGCAACCGCTACCCCCATGGGCAGTAGGATGTTACAGCGCTGGATCCATCAGCCACTCAGAGATCATCAACAGATAGGCCTGCGACAAACTGCTGTGGCGGAGTTGATTGCCAGCGGCCTGTTCGAACCGTTGCATGATGACCTCAAGGCGCTCGGTGATGTGGAGCGGATCATGGCGCGTCTGGCTCTGAGAAGCGCCCGCCCGAGAGACTTTGCCCGTCTGCGACAAGCACTGGCGCTGTTGCCGCAACTGCAGCAACTATTGGCAAATACGCAAAGCCCCGAGCTTGGACGTTTGAAACGCCAGCTCAGTGATTTCCCTGAAGAACTCGCGCTGCTGGAGCGGGCCATTGTCGACAACCCACCGGTACTCATTCGTGATGGCGGCGTGATCCGCGATGGTTATCATGCCGAACTGGATGAATGGCGCCGCCTCAGTGAAGGCGCCAGTGACTATCTGCAACAGTTGGAAATCAGGGAAAAAGAGCAAACGGGAATAGCCACCCTGAAAGTCGGTTTCAACCGGGTACACGGCTACTATATCGAAGTTTCCCGCGGCCAGTCGGCACTGGTGCCTCTGAGCTACCAGAGACGCCAGACATTGAAAAACACCGAGCGCTATATCATCCCCGAGCTGAAAGAGTATGAAGAGAAAGTACTCTCCAGTCAGGGCAAGGCGCTGGCACTGGAAAAACAGCTTTGGGACGAGCTGTTCGATCTCCTGCTACCCAAGCTCAGCGAGTTGCAGGCCTTTGCCATGGCGGCGGCCGAGTTGGATGTACTGAGCAACTTTGCCGAGCGGGCCGACAGTCTCAACTACAACCAGCCGGAATTGAGCGATAAGCCGGGCATACATATTGAAGCCGGGCGTCACCCAGTAGTTGAGCGAGTCAGCCAGGCTCCCTTTATCGCCAACCCGGTAACTCTTAGCCCTGAACGTAAAATGTTGGTAGTCACAGGCCCCAATATGGGCGGTAAGTCCACTTACATGCGTCAGGTGGCGCTGATCACCCTGATGGCGCATATCGGCAGCTTTGTGCCGGCAGATAAGGCAATTCTGGGGCCTGTTGACAGGATCTTCACCCGTATCGGCGCCTCGGACGATCTGGCCTCGGGCCGCTCCACCTTTATGGTGGAAATGACAGAAACGGCCAATATTCTCCACAATGCGACCGCAGAGAGTCTGGTGCTGATGGATGAGATTGGCCGTGGCACCTCCACCTATGACGGCTTGTCACTTGCCTGGTCGGCGGCAGAGTATCTGGCTCAGCGACTCGGCGCCATGACACTGTTTGCCACCCATTACTTCGAGCTAACTCAGTTGGCAGAATTGATGCCCCAGGTTGCCAATGTACATCTGGATGCCATGGAGCATGGCGACAGCATAGTCTTTATGCACGCAGTGCAGGAAGGGGCCGCCAGCAAGAGCTATGGTTTGCAGGTTGCTTCACTGGCCGGTGTTCCGGCCTCAGTGATCAAGGCCGCCAAATTGAAACTGCAGCAACTTGAAAGTCGCGATCACGGTCAAGAACCCCATGTCCCGGCGCAGGCCACACTGCAACTGGAAACGCCGCCATCTGAGCTTGAACTTCTGCTTGGCAGGCTGAACCCGGATGAACTCAGCCCAAGAGAGGCGCTGGACCTAATCTATAAACTCAAGGCGTTGGCAAACTAACTACAGCTTTTGCTGTGGCTTATAAATACAAGAAAGAAGGGACGCAACGCGTCCCTTCTTTTTATTACAAAGGATGGTAAGTTGCTTTAGGCCTTGAACAGGGCCTCTACCGACAACCCCTGAGAGGAGAGTATGTCGCGCAGGCGTTTCAATGCCTCCACCTGAATTTGCCGCACTCTTTCACGGGTCAGGCCAATTTCCGAGCCCACATCTTCCAGAGTAGAAGGTTCATATCCCAGTAGGCCAAAGCGTCTGGCAAGCACTTCTCTTTGCTTGGTATTGAGCTCATTGAGCCACTTAACCACTGAATTTGAAATGTCTTCTTCCTGCACCTGGGCATCCGGCGTCATCTCATCATCATCCGCCAACACATCGAGCAGAGCCTTGTCGTTGTCACCGCCTATCGGGGTGTCGACCGAGGTGATCCTCTCATTCAGCTTCAGCATCTTGCTGACATCACTGCTCGGCAGTTCCAGCTTTTCGGCTATCTCTTCGGCTGTGGGCTCGTGATCCAGCTTATGAGCCAACTCCCGGGCTGTACGCAGATACACATTGAGCTCTTTCACCACATGAATAGGCAGACGTATGGTGCGGGTCTGATTCATTATGGCTCGCTCTATGGTCTGGCGGATCCACCAGGTGGCATAAGTGGAGAAACGGAATCCGCGCTCGGGGTCGAACTTCTCTACGGCACGGATCAGACCAAGATTGCCTTCTTCAATCAGATCCAAGAGTGCCAAGCCACGGTTGTTGTAACGACGGGCTATTTTGACCACGAGGCGTAAATTACTTTCGATCATGCGGTTGCGTGATTTTTCACAACCTTTGAGGGCCTTGCGCGAGAAAAAGACTTCTTCTTCTGCACTCAGCAAGGGGGAAAATCCGATTTCACTCAGATAAAGTTGGGTCGCGTCTAAGTTCTTTTGCAGGTCATCCTGAACCATTTCGGCCAGAGCTTCTTCCTTCTTCGACGCCACTTCCGTGTCGTTTACGGATAAATCTACAAGCTCTTCCACGGGTGCGCTAGCATTTTTGCGGCTCATAATATTCTCTCCCAAACCTTAACAAACTAATTTACATCGCTTTTTATCCTCCATATGCCAACTTTGGCTCCCAAACAATCAGCGTTTGGGTAAATAATTAAGTGGATTAACAGACTGACCATGGTAGCGGATCTCAAAGTGCAGCATGACCTGGTTGGTGCCTGTACTTCCCATCTTCGCAACAGTTTGCCCAGCGGACACATGCTGCTTTTCCTTGACCAAGATCTTATCGGCGTGGGCGTAAGCACTGAGATAGTCATCACTATGCTTGATAATGACGAGGTTTCCATAACCCCGCAAAGCATTACCCGCATAGACTACCCGACCATCGGCAGTGGCTTTAATAATATCGCCTCGGTTGCCGGCTATCTTGATTCCTTTGTTTCCCTGCTCTTTGGCAGAGAAGGCGCCAATCACCCGACCATTGACTGGCCATATCCAGCGACTGACTTTGTCCGGCAGAGTCGAACTCGGCTTGTGGACAACATGGTTAACATTCTGTTTACCATTGGATACAGGGTAAGCAGACTTTGGTTTGGGATCAAGTGTTTTTTTCGGCTTATTTTGCTTGGCTTGAGCGACGGCCTGTTTCTGCTTAACCGTCTGTTTTTTATAGATCTTATCTTTTGGTTTTTGAGGTTTGGATTTGGAGTTTTTACTCGAACTTGGCTTCGAATTAGATTTAACATTTTTTTTACCATCGAGAATGAGCACTTGGCCAGGGTAGATGGTATAAGACTTATCTAGCTGATTTAACTTGGCTATTTGTGCATAGTCTTTACCGGCCCCCCAAGCGATGGAGTAGAGGGTATCGCCCTTTTTCACCTTATAGGTGTCAGAGCGAATAGAACCTCTTTCAATCGCCGGCCGTTTTACGCCATAAATGGATTCGACCGGAGCCGGCCTGTGAGCCTGAAAACTGCATCCAGAAACCAGAGTGACCAATAGCACTGAGCCAAGGCGACAAAGAAATGACGCCTTTTTATGCAGAAACTGGCTAGAATGCAATGGGCTCAAGAATACTCCTGCATGCTTTAATGACTATCAGGCCAAACCGCCACTGATTAAGGGAACAAATTTTACCGCTTCGACCACTTGGGAAATAAACTGTCCCCTCTCCCGGCGGATCTTCAGCAACTGTTGGCTCTCATCACCAACGGGAATCACCAGTACGCCCCCCTCTGCCAACTGTTCCAGCAAGGCTGTGGGAATGTCAGAGGCCGCCGCTGTCACCATGATGGCATCGAAGGGCGCCCTGTTGGGCCAACCTTGCCAGCCATCACCGTATTTGAAGGCCACATTATGCAGATCCAAGCGTTTGAGGCGTTGGCGAGCCTGAATTTGCAGGCTTTTGATCCGCTCAACCGTGCAAAGCTCTGGCACCAACTGCGCCAGCACCGCCGCCTGATATCCTGATCCGGTACCTATTTCAAGCACCTTGGCAGGATTATGCTCCAACAATAACTCCGTCATTCTCGCCACAATGTAAGGCTGGGATATGGTTTGGCCCGAGCCTATGGGTAGAGCGGTGTTTTCATAAGCCTTGTGCGCCAAGGCACCATCAAGAAACAACTCTCTGGGGGTTTTGGCCACCACCTGCAACAGACCCGGGTGACGGATCCCTGCTTCCTGCAGTTTTCTGGTTAAGTTCAGTGCCGATGTGGAGGCTACCCGGGTCATAGTTTTTCTATCCAGTGTTGCAATTGTGAAAGCTGCCGATAGGCGGTTAAATCTACAGTTAATGGGGTGATGGATACATATCCCTGAGACACGGCATAAAAGTCTGTGTCTTCACCCACATCCAGTTCAATCCCGGGTGGCCCCAACCAAAACACCTCGCGGCCGTGAGGATCTCTGGCTCTGACCATACCCTCAGCCTTATGGCGGGCGCCGAGCCGAGTAACCCGTATCCCCTTGATTTCATCGAGAGGCAGATCCGGCACATTGATATTGAGGATCTGATCCGAGGCAATAGGATGCTTCTTAAGCCCCATGATGATCTTCACCGCATAGGCCGCCGCACTGTCATAATGCGTAAGCTCACGGCCCACCAAGGATACGGCCACTGCCGGCAACCCCAGAAAACGCCCTTCCATCGCCGCCGCCACTGTGCCTGAGTAGAGGGTATCGTCTCCCATATTGGCACCGGCATTGATCCCCGAGACCACCATGTCGGGTTCGCCTTCATAGAGTTCACGAATCGCCAGATGAACGCAATCGGTTGGCGTGCCGTTTACCGAGATGTAGCCATTGTCTAACTTATTAATCCTTAAGGGATTCGTCAAGGTTAAAGAGTTACTGGCACCGGAACAGTTGCGATCCGGTGCTACAGTGAGTACTTCGGCAACGGCTGACAAGGCTTCCGATAGGGCGCGGATCCCAGGTGCCGTTACCCCATCATCGTTGCTGACCAAGATTTTCATGCAGGGTTTCCTTCCTGAGCCGCCTGGCGCTCACGCCACAGACGTTCGGTCACATCATCATAGTCGAGCAGTTCCCGCAGCACTGAGGTTGCAAAGCTGCCCGCAGGAAGGCTGAACTCCAGCTCCAGTGTGTCCGGCTCGATAAACTGGTACTTCATCCCTTCGGGACGCAACAACAGTGGTCGCCTTTCCTGCTCGAGCCCGGCTTTTTCCAGGCCTTCACAATCAGCGCTGTATTCGGCCAGAACCTGAGCCTCAAAAGCCAAGGCATCGGCACTGCTGAGTGGCTGCCCCCTACCCCACATGGGCGCCGACAGCAAAATATCTTTCTCTGCCAGCCTTTGTTGCAACACCTCATCCCAGCGCTCGGCAACAAAGAAGCTGCGGCTGCCGGCCAGCATGACACAATCACCGTCCAGACACTCAAGCCCATGGGTCGCCAGGCGCTGAGATACCAGTTGATTAAACAATAATGAGCGCAGCGCCGACAGGTAGATGGAGCGTTTGTTTCTGTCTTTCACCTTGCGCCCCTGCAGCATCTGCCGCGCCATTTCTATGTTGCGGCCGTTGTGGCCAAAGCGCTGTTCACCGAAATAGTTGGGTACGCCCCCCTCGGCAATCGACTCCAGCCGCTGCAATACATCTTCCGGCTGAGTTATCTGGCGCAGAACCAGCTTGAAACGGTTACCGGAAAGCGCACCAATGCGCAGCTTCTTGTTATGACGCGCCGCACTCAATACCGTGATGGACTCACTGTTGAGACTCAGCCAATCCGGTGTTTCTTTACCCGGAATTCGTACGCCGAACCACTGCTCTGTGATGGCATTCTTATCCTTCTGGCCGGCAAAGGTCACCTCTTTGGGATGCACCTTGGCCAATTTGGCCAGCATCTCGGCCACCTGAACCGTATTCAGGCCATCTTTACGAATATGCAGCAGATGGTGCTCACCCTCGCCCGAGGGCAGAAAAGGCAGTATTTCCTGCACCTGAAAATCGCTGTTGCTGGTGCGCATATCGCCTTTGGAGAGAGGCTTGCCATAGAGAAAGTGTAATGAATTCATCTTATTTGAATCTTTTCCTGTAAATGAGTCGGTATTACATACCGAACATCAGCACCACGGCTTCTACCGCAATGCCTTCACTGCGGCCGGTAAAGCCGAGTTTTTCTGTCGTGGTCGCCTTGACGTTGATGGAATCGAGATCTGTGTGCAGATCTTCGGCCAACATCTGTCGAATGGCTTCAATATGCGGCGCCATCTTGGGCGCCTGGGCAATAATGGTCACATCCAGGTTGCCGAGACGAAAGCCTTTGTCCAGTGCCAGGCGGTAACAATGACGCAGCAGCACCCGGCTGTCGGCTCCCTTGAATTCGGCATCTGTATCGGGAAAGTGTTTACCTATGTCACCAAGTGCCATGGCGCCGAGTATCGCATCTGAAATCGCGTGCAATACCACATCACCATCCGAGTGCGCCAACAGGCCTGTGTGGTACGGCACTTTCACCCCACCGAGGACCAAGGGCGGCTCACCACCGAATTTATGTACATCAAAACCGTGTCCAATACGTATATTCATTGCTTGTTCCTGTATTCAGTTGCCCCGCTGATGCGCCAGATAAAGCGCTGCCAGCGGCAAGTCGTCCGGATGGGTTACCTTGATATTGTCACTGCGGCCGCTGATAAGTGCCGGGTGTACTCCGCGCCACTCCATCGCCGAGGCTTCGTCTGTCACCAGCACACCGGCGGCCAGCGCCGCTTTCAGCGCCTCGGTCAAAGTAAGCAGTGGAAACAGCTGCGGCGTTAGCGCATGCCAGAGTGCTTCTCTGGCAACCGTTTCACTGATGCAGCCATCGACGCCACTGCGTTTCATGGTGTCGCGCACCGGTGCTGCCAGTATCGCCCCTTGTGGATATTGTTTCCGTGAAGCAAGCAGCTTATCAATATCGCCATGGGTAAGGCAGGGTCTGGCAGCGTCGTGTACCAAAGCCCAGGTATTAGCGGGCAATTGCTTGACGGCTACCAGGCTCTCAAGCGCCGCCAACACAGAATCGGCCCGCTCTTTACCGCCAGTGACAGTCTCCAACTTGGGATGACTGGCCACCGTCAGTTTGCCAAAAAAGCTATCTTCTGGGTTCAGCGCTACTATCACCTTTGAGATGCCATTGTGGCTCAGCAAACCCTTGAGGGTTTGCTCCAAAATACAGGAGCCGGCAAGCGGCAGATACTGCTTGGGACAATCGGCGCCCATGCGACTGCCTATCCCCGCCGCAGGCACTATGGCAATCACTTGTTCATCACTGGGGAGCCCGGCCGCTATGGCTCGGGAAGAAATAGCTTCGCTCATGGATATCCGTTATGTTGAAATTAGGCCGTTATTGATTGGCCAAAGACATGGAACGCTGCTCACCACCAACAACCCGATAAAAGGTTTCACCCTTCTTGATTAACCCCAGCTCATTGCGGGCACGCTCTTCCAGGGCTTCGGTACCGCTGCGCAGATCGCGGATCTCCTCTTTCAATACCTGGTTACGCTCTTCGAGCCTGGCATTGCTGTCATTTTGAGCCGCTATCTGCTGCTCAAGATGGAAGTACTCCGGCAGACTGTTTTCTCCCAGCCAAAGACGATATTGCAGTAGCCCCAGCAACAAGGCGATGACAAAAAGCAGTCGTTTCATGGTGATAAATTCAGCTCATGCCCTAAAAAATACGATTAGTGTTGATAGTACAACAAAAAAGGCCACCAAGTGGCGGCCTTTTGTAGCTGGGGGCGAAAATTACGCCTGACCTTTGATCTCACTCAGGCCGCGGTAGGCTGCCTTGGCGCCCAGTTGCTCTTCAATACGCAGCAGCTGGTTGTACTTGGCAACACGGTCAGAGCGGCACAGAGAGCCGGTCTTGATCTGGCCGGCTGCGGTACCTACTGCCAAGTCGGCAATGGTCGCATCTTCAGTTTCACCTGAGCGGTGAGAGATAACGGCGGTGTAACCGGCTTCCTTGGCCATGCGGATAGCGGCCAGAGTCTCGGTCAGAGAACCTATCTGGTTGAACTTGATCAGAATCGAGTTGGCAACGCCCTGCTCGATACCGCGAGACAGGATCTTGGTGTTGGTCACGAACAGGTCATCACCCACCAGCTGGATCTTGTCACCAAGGATCTTGGTCTGGTAAGCCCAGCCATCCCAATCAGACTCATCCAAGCCATCTTCGATAGAAACGATAGGATACTGCTCGGTCAGCGACTTGAGGAAGTCAGAGAAACCGTTGGAATCGAATACCTTGCCTTCACCGGCCAGGTCATACTTACCGTCTTTGTAGAACTCGGAAGCCGCACAATCCAGCGCCAGAGTCACATCTGTGCCGAGTTTGTAGCCAGCAGCTTCAACGGCTTCTTTGATAACCGCCAGGGCATCGGCGTTGGATGACAGGTTAGGCGCAAAACCACCTTCGTCACCCACGGCAGTGTTCAGGCCCTTGGACTTGAGCACCTTCTTCAGGTTGTGGAAGATTTCAGCGCCCATACGCAGGGCTTCACGGAAACTCTTGGCACCGACTGGCTGTACCATGAATTCCTGAATGTCGACGTTGTTGTCGGCATGCTCACCACCGTTCAAGATGTTCATCATAGGAACCGGCATGCTGTACTGGCCAGGAGTCCCGTTCAGTTCAGCGATGTGAGCGTAAAGTGGCATACCTTTGAAGGCAGCAGCGGCCTTGGCAGCAGCCAAAGACACAGCCAGAATGGCATTGGCGCCCAGCTTGTCTTTGTTTTCAGTGCCGTCCAGCGCGATCATGATGCCATCCAGCTCGGCTTGAGCCGTGGCATCTTTACCCAGCAGGGCTTCACGGATAGGACCGTTGACATTGTCAACAGCCTTGAGCACGCCTTTACCCAGATAGCGGGCCTTGTCGCCATCGCGCAGTTCCAGCGCTTCACGGCTACCGGTAGAAGCACCTGATGGAGCTGCTGCCATGCCGATGAAACCACCTTCCAGATGCACTTCAGCTTCTACAGTGGGGTTACCGCGAGAATCCATGATTTCGCGTCCAATGACGTTAATGATCTTAGCCATAATGTCCTCGATTAAAGTTAAAGAAAAAACCCATACCCATCTGAGCGTTCAGCGTCTCTCATATGGGTATTGGACTTTCACTTCACACTTCCCGGCTCGGCCGGGGATGAAAAAGCCGGAGCTGCCATAGCAGTCCGGCTCTTCTAGTTTAACCCAGATTACGCTTTTGGTAAGTACTGGCGGCGGCGACAAAACCTTCAAACAGAGGGTGACCGTCGCGAGGTGTGGAGGTGAATTCCGGATGGAACTGACCGGCAACAAACCAAGGGTGACCAGGTATCTCGATCATCTCTACCAGCTTGCGATCCGAAGACAAGCCACTGAAGACCAAGCCGGCTTTTTCCAGACGCTCACGGAAGGCGTTGTTCACTTCGTAACGATGGCGGTGACGCTCGATACAGGTGTTGCTCTTATAAGCCGCAGCGGCCTTGGTGCCTTCAATCAGATGGCACAGCTGAGCGCCAAGACGCATAGTACCGCCAAGATCTGAGGCCTCGTCACGCTGCTCCAGATTGCCTTCTTCATCAACCCATTCGGTGATCAGGCCCACAACAGGGAACGGGGTTTCCTTGTTGAATTCGGTAGAGTGGGCACCTTCCATGCCGGCGACATGACGGGCGAATTCAATCAGGGCAACCTGCATACCCAGACAGATACCAAAGTATGGCAGTTCGTTTTCACGGGCGTATTGGGCGGCAAGGATCTTACCTTCAACACCCCGCTCACCAAAGCCGCCGGGAACCAGAATGCCATCCAGACCTTCCAGCACTTCAACGCCTTTGACTTCAACAGTCTGGGAGTCGATATATTTGATGTTCACCGAAACCCGGTTTTTGAGGCCGGCATGCTTCAACGCTTCGTTGACTGACTTGTAGGCATCCGGCAGTTCGATGTACTTGCCGACCATACCTATGGTCACTTCATTGTTTGGATTGGCTTCCTGATAAACCACGTTTTCCCATTCGGACAGGTCGGCTTCAGGGCAGCTCAGGCCAAAGCGCTTGACGACCAGCTCATCCAGACCTTGTGAGCGCAGCAGCGCCGGGATCTTGTAGATAGAGTCCACGTCTTTGAGGGAGATAACCGCCCGCTCTTCAACATTACAGAACAGGGAGATTTTGGCTCGCTCTGTGGCTGGAATAGCGCGGTCGCCACGGCAAACCAGAATATCCGGCGCAATACCGATAGAACGCAGCTCTTTAACTGAATGCTGAGTCGGCTTGGTTTTCACTTCCTGAGCCGGGCCGATAAAAGGCACCAGAGTCAGATGCATAAACAGGCTGCGTTCGCGGCCCAATTCAACACCCAGCTGACGGATAGACTCAAGGAAAGGCAGAGATTCGATATCACCCACAGTACCACCGATTTCAACGATGGCGACATCATGGCCTTCACCGCCTTCGAGGACTTTTTCCTTGATGGCGTTGGTGATGTGCGGAATAACCTGAATGGTGGCACCCAGGTAGTCACCACGACGCTCCTTGCGCAGCACTTCCTCGTAGATACGACCCGTAGTGAAGTTGTTGCGGCGGTTCATCTTGGTACGGATGAAACGCTCATAGTGGCCCAAGTCCAGATCTGTCTCTGCGCCGTCCTCAGTGACAAACACTTCCCCGTGTTGGGTTGGGCTCATGGTTCCCGGATCAACGTTGATGTAAGGATCCAGCTTCATGATGGTTACATTCAGGCCTCTGGCCTCTAAAATTGCCGCGAGCGATGCTGCTGCAATGCCTTTACCTAGTGATGAAACAACGCCACCAGTAACGAAGATATACCTTGTAGTCATGCTGAACCTGAGAAAAAAGAATGATAAATAGGTGCTCGAATGAAAGCACCAGGACGGGGCGACAGTATATCAAAGCCCCCGCCATTTACCAAACAGGAATGACGATAATTTTTACGCTCTGTTCTCATTCGCGCATTTTTAATCCAGGCTTCGCCTGCTACTGGATTTCACCGCGCTCTTCACGCTTGACCTGATCCCAATAAGCATCCAGTGCCTGCAGATCATGTTCTGCAAACGGCTTGCCGCTGGCATTGGCTTTTTGCTCGACGGCGCGAAAACGCCGCTCAAACTTGTTGTTGGCCCCTCTGAGAGCCTGCTCGGGATCCACCCCCAAGTGGCGCGCCAGATTCACCGCAGCAAACAGCAAATCGCCCACTTCATCCTCAACCCTGGCCTTATCCGGCGTGGCTTGACGCGCTTCGTGCAACACCTCTTCAATCTCTTCCTGTACCTTGTCGACTACAGGCTCAAGCTCGGGCCAATCAAACCCTACTCTGGCGACCCGCTTTTGAATCTTACCCGCCCGCGCCAACGCCGGCAGCGCCTTGGGAATATCATCCAGCACTGAGTGCAGTTCGCGTCCGGCGCGCTCTGCTGCTTTAATGCGCTCCCAGTTGTTCTTGGCATCCGGCGCCGAGTCAAAACTCAAGTCGGTATCGGCGGCAAACACATGGGGATGACGATTGATAAGCTTATTACATATCCGCTCAAGCACAGTGGCGAAATCAAACCAGCCCTTTTCCTTGCCAAGCTGGCAATAGAACACCACCTGAAACAGCAGATCGCCAAGCTCAGAAGGTAACTCCTGCCAGTCGCGGCTTTCTATGGCGTCGGCCACTTCATAAGCTTCTTCCAGGGTGTAGGGCACTATGGAGTCAAAATCCTGTGCCCTGTCCCAGGGGCAACCCAGCTCAGGGTCCCTGAGCTTTGCCATAATCTCAAGCAATGCATTGATATCTGCCGCCACCGCCGTTACTCCTTTGTTGCTAATACGCTTACCAATCCAACGACTCTTTGATAAGTCTTAAAAAACAGCAGGACGCAACCTATGCGTCCTGTTTTAAATACCGGTCGAATACCGAACTGGCCTCAGAGCCTGCGGGCTTCTATTACCCCGTCTATCTGGGTCAGCTTGGAGATAACCCGGGATAAACCGTCGAGGTTATAAAGCTCCATCTCAAGTTCAATGGCCGCCGTCTGGTTCTTGAGATCCGATGAGGAACTCATCGCCAGCACATTGGACTTTTCCGCCGCCAGCACAGAGGTGAGATCCCGCAGCAAACCGGTTCTGTCATTGGCCACCACTCGAATACGGATCTTGTAGCCGCCGGAGTAGTTTTCGCCCCAGACCACATCCACTACCCGCTCTGGATGGGCGCGCATCAGTTCCTTGACCTGCTCACAATCGGCTCTGTGCACCGAAATACCGCGCCCCTTGGTAATAAAACCGAAAATCTCATCACCGGGCACCGGCTGACAGCAGCGCGCCAGATGGCTCATCAGATTACCGACACCATTGACCTCAATCTGGCCGCGATTAGCGCCTATGGGTTTCTGCTGACCTTTCTTGACCAGCTCTTCCAGCGCTTCTTCGTCAGAAGGCTCCTGAGTTCTGAGTCGGCTCTGTACATGATTAACCACTTGGTTGAGGCGCACATCGCCGCCACCTATGGCCGCCAACAGGTCGTCCATGTTGGTCATGTTGAAGCGCTCAATTGCGCTGCCGACATCCTTGAGTGTCAGCCCCACCCGCGCCAGTTCGGCTTCCAGCATCTCGCGTCCGGCCACCAGGTTCTTGTCCCTGTCCTGCTGCTTGAACCAGTGTTGGATCTTGCTGCGGGCTCTGGAGGTCTTGATATAACCCAGGTTGGGGTTAAGCCAATCCCGCTTCGGATTGGGATGCTTGGAGGTGATGATCTCGATGCGCTCACCGGTTTCCACCTGGTAGGTGAACGGCACTATGCGGCCATCGACCTTGGCGCCAATACACTTGTGGCCCACCTGGGAGTGGATATAGTAGGCAAAGTCCAGCACGGTCGAGCCGGCTGGCAAGTCCACCACTTCTCCGGACGGGGTAAACACATAGACCCTGTCTTCGAAGACCTGAGCCCGGATCTCCTCCACTAGGTTGCCGCTCTCAACCACATCTTCCTGCCACTGCAAAATCTTGCGCAGCCAGTTGATCTTCTCTTCGTAGCCACTCTGTTTGCCGGAGTGATTGCCCTCTTTATATTTCCAGTGAGCCGCCACCCCGAGCTCGGCATCTTCATGCATCTGCTGGGTACGAATTTGGATTTCGACTGTTTTGCCCTCCGGCCCCACCACCACAGTGTGAATCGACTGGTAGCCGTTAGGTTTGGGGTTGGCAATATAGTCGTCAAACTCTCTGGGAATATGGTGCCAAAGGGTATGCACTACACCGAGCGCGCCGTAGCAGTCCTGCAACCGGTCGGTGACGATTCGCACCGCACGCACGTCAAACAGCTCGTCAAATTTAAGCTGCTTGCCGCGCATCTTGCGCCAGATGGAGTAGATATGTTTGGGGCGGCCATAGACCTTGGCACGAATGCCTTCTTCATCCAGCCGCGTTTGCAACTGATTGACAAAGTTGTCGATAAAGACTTCACGGTCCAGGCGCTTGCCATCCAGCTGCTTGGCAATCTCTTTATAGGTCTCGGGATGCAGATAACGAAACGAGATATCCTCCAGCTCCCACTTGAGCTGACCTATACCCAAACGGTTAGCCAGCGGCGCGTAGATGTCGGCAATTTCCCGGGCCAGTAAGACCCGGGTTTCTTCATCGTCATTTTTCACGGCCCTAAGCAAGCATACCCGCTCGGCCAGTTTGATCACCACGGCGCGTACATCTTCCACCATGGCCAGCAACATCTTGCGGATATTGTCGATTTGCGGTTCGCTGCTGCGGCTGTCATTGCCCACCTTGAGTGCGCCTATGGCATCCATGGTCTTGACGCTGTTGACCAAGGTAGCCAACTCGGGGCCAAAATCTTCGGTGAGCTTGGCTTCATCGACTATGCCCACCTCGAAAAACACAAATAAGATGGCGGCCTGCAGGGTTTCGATATCCATGTTGAGCGGCGCGAGGATCTCTATCATCTCCCGCGCCTTGGCCTGAAGCTCGGCTTTGGGACGCTTGCACTTGCCCATAGGCAGTGCTTCCACCTTGGCTATCAGCTCCAACAAACGCCCGGCATCGGCGGAGTCGGCCACATAACGATTAACCCACTCATCCAGATTGAAATCAGGATCCTTAAAGTGTGCTTCGCGAACAGATACCATCTCACCTTCCTTTAGTGTCCGATTAACAGACTCAACAAGACTCCCTATCTTGAGCATACCCGATGGTATGTCAAACCCCCGTGAGTACCTTTATTGATAAAATTGACTCGATAGACAATAAAAGCATCAATTCCGCACAAACAATGCCATGGCTTCGGTGTGATGAGTCTGGGGAAACATGTCCAACACACTGAGGCGCTCCAGGCGATAGCCTTGCGCGAGCAATAACACGCTGTCCCTCGCCAGGCTCGCCGGATTGCAAGAAACATACACTACTCGCTCTGGCGCGATGTTTTTCAGGTAAGAAAGCGTCTCATAGGCACCGGCACGGGCGGGATCCAGCAGCAGCTTATCCACCTTGCCAAGCCAGGGCTCGGCCGAAAGGTCGGCGCTAAGATCGGCGCAAAAGAACTGCAACCCTTCAAGCCCGGCTTGTTTGGCATTTTGCCTGGCCTGCTCAACCATGGCGGGCACACCCTCGACACCTGTGACCCTGGCGCCGGTGGCCGCCAGCGGTAGGCTGAAGTTACCCATGCCGCAAAAGAGATCCAGTATGTGCTCACCGGCCTTGGGTTGCAGCCAATCTATGGCCTTGGCCACCATGGCACGGTTTACTTCACCATTAACCTGAATAAAATTCCCCGGATTAAACTTAAGCGTCAGCTCATCGCCATCGACGCCGGGCAAGCGGTAGCTTGGCTGACTGCCCGTAAGATATTCACACTCGCCCTGATTGTCCTGCAGCACCAACTGCAATCCTTGCTGCCCGGCAAAGGCCTTGAGCTTTTCCTTGTCTTTATTCACCAGTGGCCGGGTAATTCTCAGCACCACAAAACGACCGGCTTCGGTTTCAATCAGCTCCACATGACCAAGCTGAGCCACGCCCTGCAGGTGTGCCAGTTGCGCCGC
This sequence comes from Shewanella sp. BJSY2023SW005, assembly GCF_047314585.1. Classification (NCBI taxonomy): domain Bacteria; kingdom Pseudomonadati; phylum Pseudomonadota; class Gammaproteobacteria; order Alteromonadales; family Shewanellaceae; genus Shewanella; species Shewanella sp. BJSY2023SW005. The sequence continues at coordinate 42,421 of NZ_JBKORJ010000054.1, read as the reverse complement.
CAACGGCTTTATCAGTTCCGACAACGAAACCGCCAATACAGGACATTCGCCAATGGCAACTACCTTGCTGCTGGACTTGGCCCTGAACCCCAGGGTGAATTCGCGACTTTGTTTGTCATACCAGGTCGCCAGTCTGGCCTTGCGTCTATAATGCCAAGGGGTGGAAGCCAACTCGCCGATCTCCGGCAGTTCAGATAGGCCCGAGAGCTTGGCAAACAACTCGGCCAAGGCCCGGCGCTTGTGCTGCCGCTGGCTCAAATCTGACAAGTGTTGCAGATCGCAGCCGCCGCAAAGCGCATAATGGGGGCATTGGGGTTCAACCCGCTCCGGCGATGTTTGGGTGATGCGGATGAGTTTGCCCCTGGCATAGTTCTTTTTTTGTTCGGTGAGCTGCACCTCGGCGCTCTCACCGGGCAATAAGCCGGGAATGAACACCACTTTGCCCTGATATTGACCGATCCCGGCACCCTGATGATCCAATCCGGAAGCCGTGAGTGACAGTTTTGCGGAGACTTTCTTGGATCTGTTTGGTTTTTCTCTAAAAAATTGTGCCATCTAGGCCCCTGAAACAATAAAAAACTGGCAAAGACGCCGGGATATCTGGCAGTCTATCTATAGCCGTAAAACAAACTAGCTGGAATACCTATACCGCCCATGAACAGTGCGAATAACATGACCAAGTACAGCCTCAGATCCTGGGTGCTGGTATTGGCCCTGGCTCCTACCATTTTGGTCGGTATTCTTCTGGGCAGTTACTTTACCATAAATCGCTTTTATGAGCTTGAAGATACGCTCATAGAACAGGGCAGTAATATCATAGAGCCGCTGGCCATCGCCAGCGAGATAGGCCTGGCTGCCAACAACCGCGAAGCCACCAAACGCCTGCTCGCCGCGGCTCAGCTCAACAAGTCGACCTTGGTGAAATCCATCGCCATCTTCGATGCCGACAACCAGCTGTTTGTCACCTCCCATTATCACAAAGACTTTGAGATTATGCGCTACAAGGGCGCCATCTCGGATCTGGCCCGCACCGAATATGATCAGCTAGGCGACAGCCTGGTGCTCAGGGCACCGATTTTCGCTGCCGGTAGTCTGCTGGCGATAGACGATGCTCCCGGCTTCAATGAGAAACCCCTGGGCTATATCTCTTTGCTGCTCAACAAGGAAAAGGCGCTGCTGGAACAGCACAGAGCCGCGGTGGCGGCTTTTATCATAGTGCTTATCGGGGTGCAGCTGAATCTGCTATTCACCTTCCGCCTGGTAAAGAATGTCACTCAGCCTATCACCGACATGGTACGGGTGGTGGCCAAAATCCGTGAGGGCAAGCTGGATACCCGGCTGGAGGGCAATCTCATCGGTGAGCTGGATCTGCTCAAACGGGGGATTAACGCCATGGCGGGCTCCTTGTCGGAATACCATGATGAGATGCAGCAGAACATAGATCAGGCGACCTCGGATCTCAGGGAAACCCTGGAGCAGATTGAAATTCAGAACGTTGAACTGGACTTGGCCAAGAAACGGGCGCTGGAAGCCAGCCGGATAAAATCTGAATTTTTGGCCAACATGTCCCACGAACTGAGAACGCCACTCAATGGCGTGATAGGTTTTGCCCGTCAACTATTGAAAACGCCGCTGCACGCCAGCCAGATGGAATATATTCGCACCATTGAACGCAGTGCCACCAACCTGCTGAGTATCATTAACGACATCCTCGACTTCTCCAAGTTGGAAGCCGGCAAAATGGTGCTGGAAACCATGCCGTTTGCCCTCAGGGAAACCCTGGATGACACCATGATGCTGCTGGCCGGTTCTGCCCACGAGAAGGGGCTGGAACTTGTGGTGGATGTAGCCCCGGAAGTGCCGGATGCCGTCAGCGGCGATGCCATGCGGGTGGGTCAGATCATCACCAATCTGGTGGGCAATGCCATCAAGTTTACCGATCAGGGCAGCGTGCTGTTGAAGGTGGATATCAGCAACATCAAGGAAGACAAGTTGCTGCTGCACTGTGAGGTGTCAGATACAGGTATTGGCATTGAAGAAAGCCAGCAGGAGTTGCTGTTTCAGGCGTTCGGCCAGGCCGATTCATCTATCTCACGCCGCTTCGGCGGTACCGGCCTTGGGCTGGTGATCACCAAACGCCTCATTAACCAGATGGGCGGCCAGATAGGCTTTAGCTCCCGGGTGGGTAAAGGCTCCACCTTCTGGTTTACCCTGCCACTGATGACCAGCCAGTTCCCGATAGGTGAACCGCTGCCACTGGAGCAGCTCAGAGGCAAGACGGTATTACTGTTTGAACCCAGGCCCTTGACCCGCTCTGTGCTCAACCGCCGTCTGCAACAATGGCAGATGCAGGTCAACAGTGTTCACACTGTGCCGCAATTGGAAGCCGAGCTTGCTCAAGACAAGGCGCATTTCCACTATGTGCTGCTCGGCTGTCACGGTTTCGATGGCCCGACTCAGTTGCAGGCAGTGCTCAAGAGTGCCAGACAAGTGACTGAGGCCCTTATTGCGCTGTTCGACTGCCATGATCAAGAGGCACTGGAGCGCTATATTCGCCCTGTGGTAGACCTTGTTCTGAGCATTCCTGCCAGCGAATACCTGATGGCACGCAACATGATTTATCTGCCACAGGAATCTGAACTCAAGCCCGCCCTGCCCAAGCTGGTTGAGCCGCAGCAGCGCCACAAACTCAATGTGCTGGCGGTGGATGACAACCCGGCCAATCTCAAGCTGATTGACACCCTGCTCGATGAATTGGTTACAGGGGTGACCACAGCCAGTAATGGCGAGCAGGCGGTGAATCTGGCCAAACAGCGCAGCTTTGATTTGATTTTTATGGATATCCAGATGCCGGGAACCGATGGCATTACCGCCACCCGGCTCATTCGTCAGGACTCGTTGAACCGCAATACCCCCATCATTGCGGTAACCGCCCACGCCATCAATGAGGAGCGCGAGCGGATCCTCAATAGCGGCATGGATGGCTACCTGCCCAAGCCCATAGATGAAGCCGCACTGAAAGGAGTGATCAGCCGCTGGATTACCCGGCCCAAGTTTACCCATTTTGACCAGCACACCCTCAACTGGGAGCTGTGTCTGACCCAGGCCAATCAGAAACAGGATCTGGCGCTGGATATGCTCAGAATGCTAATTGACTCCATGCCGGACACCACCAGCAACATTCAGGAATCGCTGGAGCAGGATGACGCCGCCAAAATGCAGGCCTGTGTCCACAAACTGCACGGTGCCTGTTGCTACTGCGGCGTACCGACGTTGCAAAAACTCTGTCAAACCGTGGAAGGCGGTCTCAAGCAAGGCAGCAGCATTGCCGAGCTGGAGCCGGAAATACTGGAGTTACTTGATGAGTTAACTAAGGTAGAATCTGCGGCAAAACAAGTGATATCCCAACTTTCGATGGATTTAACCGATGACAACTAAACCGGGCTTCTTTAAACGCCTAAAGGCGCTGGAACTGCCACAAAAGAAACTCTTTGCCGTGGCGCTGTGCCAGCGTATGTACCCCAACTACCAACTGTTTTCCGAGGTGTGTGAATTCGGCGATCCCCAGGTATTGGATACGGTACTCAACCTGTTGTGGCAGTCTTTATATGACCGCAAACTCAAGCTGAACCTTGAACTGCAGATGGCAAAACTGGAAGAAAACACCCCGGAGCCGACCCAATTCGACGCCTATGGAGCCTACCCGGCGATGGATGCCACTGTGGCACTCAGTTCACTGCTGGGTGCACTGGAAAGCAAGGTGGAAGACGACATCACCAATATCTCCAAGCTGTCATCCGGTACCGTGGCCCACTATATCGAAGCCATAGCCGATCCCGAATTGGATGGTGAAGCATTGGACGATTTTGTATTCAACCACGAAGTGATGCAGGAAGAGCGCGAATTGCAGGGATCCTTGCTGGAAATAATCGAGGAAAACCCGCAGATAACGGCGGAGTTTGTCAAAGCACTGCGCAAGGAAATCGTCATGAGCGGCGTATCCAACATAGGGATCAGCGCTCAATAAGATGCGTAAGCTTGTTTATCGTGGCTATATCCTCAGCAATACCGACGGCCTCACAGACAGCTGGACCCTGACCATAGGCCAGACCAGCCGCACCGGCTCTTTATTTGAGCTGAGAAGGCAGATCAATTTCTTTGAAGAATTGGGGATATTGCCACAACCGAAAATTGCTGACGCAACAGACACCGAAACAGTCGCCAATAAACCACTGCAGACCGGGAGCCAAAAGGCTCAAACGGCTTCCCGCAAAGCTACTGAGGGGAAAGCCACTGAAGGAAAAACCAAAGAGAGAAAAGCAGGAAAAGGCGGCGCAGGGGAAAAAAGCGCCAGTAAAGGCTCACAGCGAAAAAACACTTCACCCAAAGGCCGTAAGTCATAGCAAAGACGGGGAAAATCGTCCGTCAAGCTACTATCCAAAACACCAAGGATGCGATCCCATATTATGCCAAGATGTACTGCACCTGCACGGTTCCCTACTGTGGCCATACGTTCGTGGCAACCTGGTCACATCAACACACACTCCCCCCTGGGCTGCAATCAACCTCCGAGCAACTGAGCGGATCATTATGTGCGAGCACTAGGGCTCCGAAGGCTTTGCCAAGGGCAGCAGTGGCTACTATGAAAAGTACAAAGCGCTGCGCCAGCATGTGTTTGCCCCTTGATTGATTACTTCAAAGCAGAAAAAGCCCGCGCCGCCGTCAGCAACAAAGAGATCAATCAAGCCACCGGAACCCAGATGGCCAGCCACTGGTTTGCCGCTTCGCAGTGGCAATTGCCCAATGTTGAGCAGTATCAAAAGCTGCAAGCCTTGTTTACCCAAAAGGCGCTGGAACTGGACTATGACACGCTGGAGACTGAGGCTGGAGACTGAATTTGTGGCGCTACAGCGACAATACCAAGGTCTGGCACAAGAGTTCGATGACTTGAAAGCGCAGTACCGGAACTTGCGCCGGCCCTTCACTGTCTCCAAGGATGTACCGTTTACCTATGTTTGGCACTACCCGGCTGTGCCCTACTACCCAGGCAAGCATCCCTGCGAAAAACCCGCAGCCATGCTCGAGCACATCATTAACGCTAGCAGTCGCCCTGGAGACGTTGTGTTGGATTGTTTCATGGGTTCAGGCTCTACCGGGAAAGGCTGTAAGGCGCTGGGCCGGCACTTTATCGGTATCGAGTTGGATGAAGGGATATTCAACCACGTCAGAGCAGGAATGGAATAGATATCAGGGGAAAATGTCGGCGCTATGGCATTACACAGCACACGCTCTAACTAACGTGAGCAAGCAGTTATGCCAATGACAATAGCGGCTTAAGAAAGGGGCGAACAAGTCCTATGTGTGTTCTGCGTCGACTTACAGGTCTGGATGCAAGGCGTGCCTTCAGTCATATGCCTTGAACGCTACACTTCGCTGCCAAGGAACTGAAGCATGTTTTCCCAAACAGGGGAAATTGACTCTACAACAAATGTTCCTAACTCTCTGTTATTAAGAAGATCATTAGCCCACGATGAGCAGTCATCTTCCATAAATGTAGCTTCAGATTGGATGCCAAGTTTAGTCATGATTTCTTGGATTTTTACATTTGGTGCCATATCTTGCTCTAGTAATTCACCTTTGTAGTGAACAAGCTCATTTCGTAGAGCTTTGATAAGATTATATGAACGAAAAGGTTCATCAGAATGATTCCAATCTGTTCCATTCGTTTTGGCTGTTATCAAGTTCCACTTTTGAGCTGTAGGCTTTCTTTGATGGTTTATAAGAACATCTGACCAGACATTACTGCAATCAGGTATTGACCCAAACATTGTTGTTAATTCGTTAAACTTTGCTTCAATAGCTGAAACTGAAAACAAAATACATGACATGTTTGCAGATCTTACCTGAAATGTTTTTTCTGCTGTCTTCGCAAGGTGGGCATTGTATTTACACCCTTCAAATAAATCATGAGAGAAGAAATGCATCGCAGCACCGATTTTTGCACCCGCACATGTATCTCCTTCTGTCTCGCTATAAACCCAAAATGTCATGGTACACCTTATGAGAGAGCTAACGCCTGTATTCAGGGGCCGAGGCGAAGCCGAGGTCCCAGCCCGAAGGGCGACTGGAATTACTTGTTATGTTCATATCTTGCGTAATGGAAAATTGATATTCCCATAACGGACAATGGCTTCAACCTTGGCTTTCATCGCATCTGAGAAAAGGACTCGGCCACTCAGGATTAGCGCGAGATCTTCTCCAGACATTAGAATGATTCGCGGAGAGTCGCCAGAAAACTTCATGATCGCGTTTTCATCAAAGCCATTTGCGGACAAAAACAACCCTCTGGTGCTTTGTGCCTTGCCCCTGATTTTACCATCAAAAATCGATAGATCCTTTTGCTTGCTCTGACCATCCTCCCATTTTGACTCAATCAAGTAATCGAACTTCTCATACCGAAAATGACCGTCAATCTGTTCTCCGTCGGGAGTTTTGTATGGCCTCGAATACTCCAGTTCGCTAAATTGCAAAAGATCACAAAAAAGATCTTCTAGCTTATAGCCTCTTTGCTGTGGAGTGTATTCACTTCCAGAAGCTAGTGACATAAAAATTGCGTTCAGATCCTCTAGCCGTTTTCTCTGAGATTTGCTCTCTTCAACCTTTGAACTGTAAGTGGAGCGTGCCTCTTCTCTTTTTCTTCGCTCAATTTCTGCTTCGATAGGATCGTTGCCAACTAGCTCTCGAAATTCCGCTAGTAATTCTTTGGCTTTTTTCTCATCTAGTGAATCTTTATCAACTGCGCCCCTTAAACGAAAGAAATTCGAAATAAGTCCGTTAATTGCTTCGATATCACCAGTTTCTTCTAGATGCTCAAGAACATTGCGCATCACCTGGTACTTGTTAAATACCTCTCGGGGGAAGCGATTGCACAGGGACTTCGATACACCGCAGCTATCAAGAAAACTGTAGAAGCTATTCCAGTACCAAAAGCAGGCGCCCGACAGTGACACCATGGCTTCTTTTACTTCGTAGTTAATCTTTTTGGACAACTTTCAAATTACCTCTGTGCTTTTGTGAACATAACAGCTGTATAGTGCGCATGCGCGGTTTCCAAACCTATTATCTACCTGCTGTATTTTTAACTTTATGAATTTAATAATATTTTCTAAAGTTTTACAGAAATAACGCGCAAACTTATCTGCAAATTTCCGGCATTTTTTCAAGAACGTCAATAATACTGTATAAAAAATCGGTTATGAGGTACTTGTCATGAGCGCTTCAAGCCTTACAACCAAGGGCCTACAACTCAGGCCCTACAAAAAACGTCGAGTAAAGCCATGGCTACCGCACGGGTCCAAACTCTGTTTGTCCCTGCATTCCGCTGAAAACGGAAAAGTGCTGCTTTCGGCTTAAGATTAAGGAAGTGCTAAATCTAAGCGATTGAATTAGTTATACAATAGCCGGCATTGAGTGTGCAAACAATTAGACAAATGTCAAATTTTTGATAAATGCAACAAAACCCTAATTTGGTTTGTTTTCGCAACAAAATTGACTGGGTTTGAAACCCGAAGCGACTTTCCCAACCAATACTGGTGTCTGCGTTATTATAACGAGAACATTCTCACAGAAAAGTGGTACATTCATCGGATAGCTTGCAAGTCAGGAAGATTTTTTATCAAGGAGAGATAAATGCGAGTTGTGCACTACCGTGATGCTTACCAGAACGATATCCCTAGAATCATCCAACCAGAGAGGGCTCTTGGCTACATTCGGAGATCCCTATCCAGTCACCCAGGATTCAACCAAACGGTCTTTGGTTTAGACAGCCTACTGAGTGATTGCGGCATTTCCTATGCCCCTAGCCAACATCAAATTGACAGTGCTTTAAGTCGCATCGCTTGGCGTTTGGAAAGCGGTGACTTTTTCCTGTTAGGTGACAGAGACGATGACTTCGGCAGCATACAATTCTTTGGCGATATCAGCCCTTTTGTATCGTCCACTTTCAGGGAACGTGTCAAGCGTTTGCCTACCCGGCCTCAGTTCGGGCATGGCAACTATGCCAAAGCCTCTGAGCCCATTGTAGAGCCCAACATCACCCCAGTGCCGGAAGCCCCGGCTGAGCTGAAAGAAACCGGGATAACTAAAGCCATTAACGCCATGATGGGCGGTGCTAAACAGGTCATCAATGATTACATTGACGAGCAACGCGCATCACAAGCCGAGTGGCTGGCCGATAAAGGGATCATTCAAGCCAAAGATGAAGCGACAGGCCAAACCCTGACTCCGGAAGAATTGGGGGACCGCTATCGGGGTAATCCAACTCTGCCACTTGCGGATAATGAGTTGGCCGGAGCGGAAGCTGTACAATCGTTTGTCGGTTATGAAGCCGCACTATTAGTGCTTGAGGCTGCCACCAATCGCAAGAAGCTTGTCACTGACTTGGCCGAGTTCAAAGAAGAAGCCGGTAAAATCCTATCCCAAATCAACACCAAATCCCCCAATGCCCTGAGTGAAGCCCTGGGACAATATGGTGCCGAGCAGGTATACAAGGACTTGGGACTAAAGCAAAATGAGGGCTTTATCCACCGTTATCACGGCTGCGACAATATGATGGATTGTAAAAAGCGCGGTCTGGTTGAGATTGAGCACAAAGGTTACAACAGCGATAGTACTAGCCTCAGCCGCAATCAATTTGGAGAGCGACAAGGATCCGATGACAAAAACAAGCGCTGGGCAAGAAGGATGAAGAGAAAAGCCCCCAAAGTCGGTCAAGCATCCAACCGTAAGGGCGGTCCCTATCAACAAAAAGAGCAGGCGCTGTGGCAAAGCATCCTTGACAAGAATGGTGAGAAGAATCACCTGGCGATATTCACCAACACTGAAAGCGGTCAGGTGCGTTATTTTTGGCAAGACGATAAAGGTAACCTGCTGCCGCCTAAAGACGGGGCGAAGCAAGAGTTCACCATCCCTGAATTTGATACGGTCAAGAGCACCTTTGCCGATGGATTAAAAGCATTGAAAGGAAACAAATAACCATGACAAAAAAAATCCCGCAACTCTCGGCAGAGCAGCTTGCCAGTGAACTAGAAATCGATTTGGAAACCATTGCTCGAGCCAAGGCATTGGATGAAGCTGGCTTTTATCAAGATTCTAAGAAAGAAGGTTATTACTGGGGCCGTGGTTTTGACTATGCCAGTCTGGCTATGTCCTACGCATTGAACCAAAAATTTGATGAAGCCAAGGCCGCTTTCAAAAAAGCCGCCGAGTATCAGTTACGACCACTTAAAATGGCTTTTGCTCCCCAAGACCCGGAGTTTATCGGCGAAAAGGTGTCTCGAGGAAATCAAGCTATCAATGTCGCCAGTTGTTTCAACTATGCCATGGCCGCCGGTGAGCTGGCTATCGCCAAAGAAGCCTGCTTGCTGTACCCGGAAGGGCACTTTCCCGGCAACCCCAAACCGGATACTGCAGATGATTTGGTGCATGCGCTAAAAGCCTGGTTTAACGGCGACCATGATAAAGCCAGTGCCCATTGCCAAAAACGTCTGGATGAATACACCGCCAAGCCCAGCAAAAAAATTACCTTCCGCAGCAATTACTTTACCCTGCATTTGGCGCTGTGGGGGATCATTCACAAAGACGCGCTGAGCTTTGAAGATGGGATTAAACGCAACTTAGCTATTTGGCACCATGGCGCCCGTTACGGCGAAGAAAGCGGCACTGTTCGCGGCCACTATGCCGAGTTTGCTGTGGCGCTGACCAACTTGGGGGTCCACGCTGGAATGGAGCAGCCGGTCGTTGACCCATTCATCCCCCAGGGGTTGGTGTGGGTGAAACCCAATTAAGGTTCACGCACACTCAGTGATCCCAGCTTGGCCAGGTCGGGGTCACTGTTGATGAACTCCACAATATCACGCGCCAGTGGCAGCACTTCATTGCTCTGATAGACATCGTTGGTTTTGAGCGGATCCCCAAGCCCTGCCGCGCCCTGGGGAATAATCCCCGCCATCCCGGCCGGAAAGCGGTTGGCCGTCAGCACATCCTGAGCGCTGATGTTCTTGGCGCTGGCAAATTGGTCTTTGGAAGAAAAGTCGCCGATGGGGATCACCTGGATCCCCTTCTCTTTGCCATCCGGGATATTGATAAACATATTACGAAAGTTACCCGCCCCCTTACTGCGAGCCAGGGCGCTTTCTATCGCCTTCTTGTCCGGATCACTGAGTTTCGGATCTGACGCGTACAGCAAGTAACCCATGTGGGCGCCGTTCTTGGATTAACTGACTTGGGCTTAACTGCCTTGAGCTTAACTACTCAGCAGCTCACGGGCGTTGGCCAGGGTATTGCTGGTAATGGTATCGCCGCCAAGCAACCGAGCCAGCTCCTGTACCCGTTGCTCTTTATCCAGTGCCACCATAGAGGTTTCAGTACCACTGCCCTTGGCATGTTTGGCAACAAACATATGCTGATGGCCGTTACCTGCCACCTGCGGCAGATGAGTCACACACAATACCTGGGTCGATTCTCCCAGGGTGCGCAACATGCGGCCCACCACGGCGGCCGTTGGTCCGGAAATCCCCACGTCCACCTCGTCAAAAATCAGTGTCGGGGTTGCCACCTTACGGGCGGTTATTACCTGAATACCCAGGCCGATACGGGAAAGCTCGCCCCCAGAGGCCACCTTGGCCAGACTCTGCAGTGGCTGCCCCGGGTTGGTGGTCACCAGAAACTCCACCCTGTCACTGCCGTTGACCGACATCTGCTCAGGGCTGAACTCCACCGCTATGCTGAACTTGCCCTTGGGCATATTGAGTTCATGGATGGAAGCCGTGACCAACTTGTCCAACTCTTTGGCATAGCGGCTGCGGCTCTGACTGAGTTTTTGCGCCTGGGTCAGGTAATTCTGTTTGCTGGCTTCCAATTGCTGCTCTATCTCTTCGAGCTTCTGCTCATCTGAGTCGAGGCTACCCAGTTCGGTCAGCAACTGCTGATGGTGTTGATACAACTCTGAGGGCATCACCTGATGCTTGCGCGCCAATTGCATCGCCTTGGAAAGTCGCGCCTCCAGCATGGCAAAGTGTTCAGGGTCCAACTCGAGCTTGTCCAGATAGCGCTGTAGTTCGCTGCTGCTTTCCTGCACCTGGATCAGGGCATCGTTGAGCATACCGCCAACATTGGCCAGCTCAGAATCGACACTCTCCAGCTCGGCGCTGATATGCACAGCCCGGTTCAGCAATGACTCTATGTTGGCCTCTTCGCCCTCACTGAGCAGCATCAAGGCCAACTGACAGGACTCGATCAGCGCCGTACTGTTGGCCAGACGCTTGTGCTCCTGCTCTATCTCGGCAAATTCATGCTCCCCGAGGGCAAAGTCGTTGAGCTCTTCCACCTGATAGCTGAGTAACTGCTTGCGGGCGATTCTCTCCTGCTGCGACAGCACCAGTTGCCGCAGCTCCTGCTCGATTTGACGATAACGCTGATAGGCACTGCTGACACCATCGAGCAACAGCTTATGATTGGCATAGCTGTCCAGCAGGTAAAGTTGCTGCTCTGTCTTGAGCATGGCGTGATGGGCATGCTGGCCGTGGATCCCCACCAGCAATGGCCCCAAGGCCTTGAGCTGAGTCAGCGGCACAGGGTTACCATTAATATAGGCGCGGGAGCGGCCATCGCTGCCTATGGTGCGCCGTAGAATACATTCATCTTCGAGTTCGAGATCATTATCTTCCAGCCAACGCTTGGCCAGAGGGACATCCGCCAGAGAGAAACGGGCGCTGACTTCCGTCTTGCTGGCGCCTGGGCGCACACTGGCGGCATCGGCCCGGTTGCCGAGACAAAGCCCCAGGGCATCGATGGCAATGGATTTACCCGCCCCGGTCTCGCCGGTAATACTGGTCATTCCCGGACGGAAGTCCAGCTCCAGAAAACGCACTATGGCAAAGTTATTGATGCTGAGTTGGCAAAGCATAATGAATTCCCAAAACACTGTATTGATAAACAGTATATACTGATTTTTTATACAGTAAATATCTGTCGATTAATTATTCCCTGTGTTCTTCCCGGCCCCGAAATGCTAGACGGCCCATGCCGCTATCAAAGGCAAACTGATAAAGGTGATCAGCGTGCCCAGTAGTATCCCCTGAGCACTAACCCCGGCCTTGGTGTCATAACGCTGCGCCAGTAAGTATACACTCGCTGCCGTAGGCAGGGCCGCAAGAATAACCCCCATCTGCAGATTGGTGCCGCTGATCCCCATGGCTTTCAATAATAGATAAGCCAGCAGAGGTTGCAGTAGCAGTTTGCAGGCGTTGATGCCAAAGAGCTCGGCCAACTGCCAAGGCCCAGGTAAGCGGGTGGCGCCACGAACCCGAGTCGCCTTGGCCAACACCATGCCGATGGCAAACAGGGCGCATGGACTGGAGGTGGCGCCTATCTGACTTATCATCATCTCTATCCCATCCGGCAGAGCCATACCGGACGCCGAGACGGCAACGCCCAGGGCGCTGCCGATAACAATCGGGTTTTTCGCCAGCGCTTCAACAATTATCAGCAAAGGATGCGCCTTATTTTCTGTATCTCTGGCAAGCTCCAGCGACACCAGTGCCACGGCAAACATCACCACAGACAACAGGCTGGCAATGGCCGCCGCGGCCAGCGCCAGCTGGTTTCCCGGGTAGACTATCATCATCATGGGGATACCGATAAAGGCGGTATTGCCAAAGGTGGCATTCAAGGCGCGAATTGCCCCTACCCCTTGACCCGCCCTGAAACAGCCGGAAATCAGCAACACCAGCAGGTAGGTCAGCATCATTGCCACGCTGAAACCGACGATGAAATGCCACTGGAAGATCTCCTCGAAAGAAGTTCTTGCCAGCACTATCATCATAATGGCCGGAAAAGCTATGTAGTAAACATATTGATTGAGCGCCGCATCCGTACCATCCGGCAGGATTTTGCTTTTCTGTACCAGTGAACCTGCGAGCATAATGCCAAACACAGAGATCAGCGGAGTAATGATTCCAGTCATACTTCTTCCATTTTGCTGACTTTGGCTGTCGTACTCCCGCCGGGGATCTGCGAAAATGGCGGGGAATTCTGTATCTTGCCTGCCCTTATCAGTACAGCGAAGTAAGTTCGGCAGAGACGCCGGCAAGATACCATAGTCGTTATCCGCCAGCCATTGCGCTATGGTCGTAGAAACCGGCAGACAAGCGTTTTAAACATATCCTTGGCACATTGAGGAACCGCAATGAGTGACAATCAGGCCCCCGAACTGCAACTGCTCTACTTGTTTGTACATCTGGTCAATGCCGGCAGTTTCTCACAGGCCGCCAAAGTGTTGGATATGCCGGTGGCGACCGTCAGCCGCAAACTGGCCAAGCTGGAGTCTGTGCTGGATAAACAACTGCTGATGCGTACCACCCGCAAACTGAGGTTGACCGAAGAGGGACTGGAGTTATTCCAACGCTATCAGCAGCTGATAGCCCAGTTTGATGCCCTGGCCAGTGGCACCTGCGCCGACAAGCCCGAAGGCACCTTGAGAATTGCCGCCCCCATCTCGATAATCTCTATGATATTCATCGAGACACTGAACGAATTTTGCGAGTGCTACCCGGATATCAAACTGCATATCGCCCAAAGCAATGAGGTGGTGGATCTCATCGACAAAGGCATAGATGTTGCCATAGTTGGCGGCACCCAACCGGACTCCTCCTGGGTCTCCTGCTCTCTCGGGGTATTGGATTATCGCCTGGTGGCTTCCCCCGGGTATCTTCGAAAGGCGCCGGTATTCAATCATCCGCAGCAGCTCAGTCAACACAAGGTGATCAAGGTCTGGCCTCTGTTCAACTGGTCGCTGCGCCATCCTGATGGCGATGCCTTCTATTATGACGGCCCGGCCAACCTGACCCTGACGGATCTCCACGGCGCCATCCGCGCAACCTTGAATGACGGCGGGATTCTTTACGGCCCAGAGCTCTTTTGTAAACAGGAGTTGAAAGACGGGCGGCTACAGGTATTGCTGCCGGAGTGGAAAGGAGAAAAACGGCGTATCTCCCTGCTCTATCATCAACGCAGCCAGCAACCACTCAAGGTGAAGCTCTTTATCGAGTTCATGCAGCAGCGCGCCCCGGCGCTGTTTTCCATGGACTGAAACACAAAAAAGCCCGCGATGCGGGCTTTTCTTCGAAGGGAGTATGTCTTACAGACGGATACCAGCCTTCTCCAGGTCTTTGGCAATCACACTTCTTGGCAGTGCAACATAACCGTCTTTCTCAACCACCTGCTGACCCTGCTTGGACAGGACATAGCGGACAAACTCGCGCTGCATGGGTGACAGCTCTTTGTTTGGATGCTTGTTGATGTAAACGTAGAGGTAGCGTGACAGTGGGTAAGTACCGCTGGCCGCGTTTTCTGGTGTTGCAGCGATATAGTCGTCGCCCTTCTTGGACAGAGCCACGGCTTTAACACCGGCAGTCTTGTAACCTATGCCTGAGTAACCGATAGCGTTCAGCGACTGAGATACAGACTGAACCACAGAGGCGCTGCCTGGCTGCTCGTTCACGTTGGCTTTGAAGTCACCCTTACACAGCGCTTTCTTCTTGAAGTAACCGTAAGTTCCGGATACTGAGTTACGGCCGTACAGCTGAATGTCTTTGGCAGACCAGCTTCCGTCCAGACCGGCATCACCCCAGCGAGTGATATCGCTGCCACCACACTTGTGGGTAGAGGAGAAGATAGCATCAACCTGCTCTATGCTCAGACCCTTGATTGGGTTGTCCTTGTGAACAAAAACCGCCAGGGCATCGATGGCTACACGAATCGCAGTAGGCTTGTAACCATAGTGCTTTTCAAACGCTTCTTCTTCGTTTGGCTTCATCTTGCGGCTCATTGGGCCGAACTGAGAAGTCCCTTCGGTCAGGGCTGGAGGCGCAGTTGAAGAACCGGCAGCCTGGATCTGGATGTTGACGTTAGGGTACATCTGTTTGAATTCTTCCGCCCACAGAGTCATCATGTTGGCCAGAGTGTCAGAGCCGACGGAAGACAAGTTACCGGAAACACCACTTGTTTTCTCGTAGGTTGGCAGTGACTGATCGATAGCAGCCATAGATGCTGCAGAGAATACACCAGCGGCCGTAAGGGTTACCGCGCCGACAAGCTGTTTCAATTTCATTATTTGCTCCAGTTTTTACCGAACTTGGTTTCTAAAACGCAGCCAGTATCAATTGCCACAATGACAAGTCTATGACTTAAAAATGACAGTTGCATGACAAGCCAAAATAAATACGCTGTAACTGGGTATCGAAAATAACGGACTGAAAATAACGGCCAGCCACGCCTTGAAGCCATTTCGGCATAAAGGACCCTCGATTGACAATGTCGCCCCAACAGTTTCCTTGGATATACTAAAGCCTTTGCTTAATCATGACCGTGAGATTGCCATTTGCCACAGGCTTGAAAAAGAGTGCACAAAGCCTACCTCTTCCCGCTAGACAGCAAAAAGGAGCCAAAGGCTCCTTAATAGGGTTAATGCAGTCAAACGCGTCAGGAAGCTTGCTGCTCCAGAAGATGCTGCGGGATCACAAAGCTGAAGGTACTGCCCTTGCCAAGCTCACTGGCCACCTTGAGTTCGCTGTGGTGATGGCTGAGGGCGTGTTTCACTATCGCCAGCCCCAGACCACTGCCACCGGTTTGCCGCGAGCGGGCACTGTCGACCCGATAGAAGCGTTCGGTCAGACGACTGATATGCTGCGGTGCAATACCTTCACCACTGTCTTTAACACTGAACATGGCGCCGGTTGCCACCCGTTGCCAGCGCACCTCAATACTGCCGCCCGGCTCAGTGTAGCGTATGGCGTTGGACAACAGGTTGGAGCAGGCACTGCGCAGCTGCAACTCATTGCCATGGGTATTGAGTCCTGGTTCGGCATAGAAACTCAGTTGGTAGCGACCACGGGAGAGCGCTTCGCCCTCCTCTTTTAAGGTGGTCATCAACTGCTGCATATCCACAGTGTGTTCCAGGTTGATATCGGCGGCATCTTCTATCCGCGACAAAGCCAACAGCTGCTCCACCATGGACTGCATCCTACCTGTCTGCTGCTGCATCAGCTCCAGCGCCTTGACATTGGGGGAGTCGGGTTCGGCCATGCTTTGCATCATCTCAAGATACCCCTGCAGCACAGTGAGTGGTGTCTTCAGCTCATGGGAGACGTTGGCAACAAACTCCTTGCGCATTCCCTCAAGTTGCCTAACCCGGGTGATATCCCGGGCGATCAGCAACAGCTGCCTGTCGCCATAGGCCATCAAACGCACTTCCAGCAGACGCTTATCCGAAACCGGGGACGGCAGCTCCAGCGGCTCCTTGTAATGGCCCTTCTTCAAATAGGCCGAAAAGTCGGGATGCCGGATAAGGTTATCTATTCGCTGACCATTATCCTGCGGCCAGACAAAGCCAAGCAACAGCTGCGCTAACTTGTTACACCAGAGAATATTGTGCTCTGAATCGAGTACCACGGCCGCATCGGGAAGTGCTTCGGCCCCCTGGCGAAACCTTCCCAACAGCCCGGCCAACTGACTCACTCGCTTGCGGTTTTTACCCTGCAGGCGATAGATGCCGTTGAACACCCCTTCCCAACTGCCACTGCCCTGCGGCGGCGTTAAGCGGCGATCGCGCCACAACCAGTAATTGAGCCGGATAAGCTGGCGATAGTGCCAACCCAATAATAGAAAAGCGCCCAGACACAGTACCAAGAGCAACTGACCAAGCAGCAACCCAAGCAGCAAACAAGCCGCCAGGTACAGCATCAAACGGGAAAACAGCCGATAACCCGAATAGGAATCAAACATAGAAAATGCCCAGGCAAAAGGCCGATGGCTGCACAAGATAACGCAAAACCCGGCCAATGCCCATTGTTACCCCGCTAGATACGGGTAGAGAAGCGGTAACCTGCGCCGCGAACCGTTTGGATCAGTTTATCGTGCCCGGACAGCTCCACGGCTTTCCTTAAGCGACGAATATGCACATCCACGGTTCTGTCTTCGACATAGACATTGGTGCCCCAGACATTGTCCAGCAGCTGCTCACGGCTGTAGACCCGTTCCGGGTGAGTCATAAAGAAGTGCAGCAAACGAAACTCGGTCGGCCCCATCTCCAGCACAGAATCCCCCACTGTGACCCTGTGGCTGACAGGATCCAGGGTCAGGCCCTGCACGTCTATGGTTTCTTCCAGCCGGGTTGGCGCGGCGCGTCTGAGAACCGCCTTGATGCGTGCCACCAGCTCCTTGGGGGAAAACGGCTTGGTAATATAGTCATCGGCGCCCACTTCCAGGCCTTTGACCTTGTCCTCTTCCTCGCCGCGGGCGGTGAGCATGATAATAGGGATCTGGCGGGTAAATTCATCTTGCTTCAATCGCTTGGCAAACTGAATACCGCTGCCACCGGGAAACATCCAGTCCAGCAGAATAAGATCCGGATAAGGTTCCTTAAGCAGTGCCAGCGCAGAGTCAAAGTCCTCGGCGGCACTGGTGGTGTACCCGTGTTGTTCCATAACAAAAGTCAGCATCTCACGGATAGCCAACTCATCTTCTACTATTAAAATCCTTGCAGTCATAACGGTTTCTGTCAGTGAATTTCCACGTGGCCATTATTGGACAGTTTTATTACAAAATTATGAAAAGGGCCGACTCTGACACCTTTAACGCCGCTATTTTGTCACAATTTTCCCGATTAAACACTTGAAACTGGAATGAAAAGCTTACCAAAGAGCCGTTATTGACCGCCATGAGCAACAATCTCACTGCAGCTGAATTTAGATTACAAGTCTACAACAAACAATAAGTTAGCCTTAACTTAACCAAGTACTGCCGCGGCTCCCTGTTAGGCCGGGCACGAATTATCTTTCAGGGATACGGCACTGACACAATTTCCAGACTACTGTTTTCACACTGCAGGAACACGTCCAAGAGCCGTTCGGCTGAGCTCGCTGGATTCATCCGCAAAGGCCAGAGGCAAAGGCCGGAGGCAAAAGCCAACAGCAGCGCGACAAAGAGCTACCTCCATACGCCTCCTGCCTACAAACAGTGCAAACAAAAAGGAGGCCCAAGGCCTCCTTCGCTGCAGCTGTGGTCGTTTAGAACTTGTGTTCCAAACCAACACCTATGTACTTGTCATCATCGTCCATATCTTCCATGGAGCGATTGGTGTAGAAGGCAAACAGCTTGGTAGGCTTACCCAGCTTGTAGTCGGCACCGATAGACCAGGAATCACCCTTGTCTTCCATGTCCTGCCACTGACCTTTGAGGGTCACTGCGTCAATCTTGTAAGCCGCACTCAGCAGGTAACCGTTCTTGCTGTCACCGTCTACTGACTTTTCTTCCTGCTGGTACATACCGCCCAGGATGAAGTTGGCCAGCTTGGCCTGTACTGTGGCGCGCAGAACATCGTAGCCCTTAACTTCAGAGTCGTAGGCAACAGAGGCGAATACTGCACTCTTTTTCAGATCCTTGTCACCGTACATGGCGGCTACCGAGAAACCATCTTCACCGTCTTGTGACTTGGCGGCTTCGGCAGCGTAAGTGGCACCAACTTTAAAACCACCGAATGAAGGCGACAAGTAAGTCACTGTTTGCTCGATACGGTTTTCACCCTTGAACAGGCTCTTGAGGTCGCCTGACAGGTCGTTGAACTGGTCCACTTTACCTTGAGACACTTTCAGCATGGTGTCGTTACGACCCACAGAGATGGCACCGAAGTTACCCTTCAAACCAACAAACTGGTTACGGGCCAGGAAGTTGTCTTTGGCATCATCGCCTGTGTCTACTTCGTATTCCACTGTGTAGAATGCTGCCAGGTTGTTACCCAGATCGAATTCGCCCTTCACGCCAAAACGAGAGGCATTGCTCTGAACCGTGGTTTCAGAATCGTCAGCACCGGCCTCGTCGTTGGACTGAACAGTAACATTCAGCTTGCCGTAAACGGTCAGCGGCTCGGCTGCATGGGCAGAGGCCAGAGAGACTGAAGCGATAGCTGAAGCGAGTAGTGTTTTGCAAAATGCGTTCATCATTAATTCCTTTCGACGTTCTCTTCGTCTTGGTTATTGGTTTGGAACGAGCGAAAGTGTGCAACGAGTCTGTTGCAGTTTTATTTCATCTTTTAACCTGTTGGCTTCATTGGCATCAAAGACCAGCCCAGCCACAGGTAAAAGCCCGTCACCACAGGGCCTCGCGGCAAGCGAAGGGCTATATGACATTTTGGTTAAATCTGCCCAGAGCGAAAAAATCTGTGCTAGCAGGGCGGGTTTACCTAGAGGAATTCATGCCTTACACTGCGGCTTTATTTTTCAAAGAGCGCCTGTCATGTGGTTTAAAAATCTCACCGTATATCGTTTCAACAAACCATTTTCCACCGATATAGAGGCACTGGAGACGGCCCTTGAGGGCTTCACCTTTTCTCCCTGCTCCAGTCAGGACATCAGCAAGTTCGGTTTTTCCAAGGCTTTGGGCAAACTGGGGCACACCCTGGTTCACAGCGCCAACAACCGCCACCTTATCTGTGCCACCAAAGAGGAGAAGCTGCTGCCTTCTCAGGTCATCAAAGAAGCGCTGGAAGAAAAGGTGTCGCTGCTGGAAGAGGAAGAAAACCGCAAGCTGACCAAGAAAGAGAAAGATGCGCTCAAGGATGAAATCACCACCACTCTGTTGCCAAGAGCCTTCTCTCGTCGCAGCCAAATCAAGGCACTGTTGCTGCTGGATGAGCAACTGATCCTGGTAGACAGCTCCAGCGCCGCCAAGGCCGAAGAACTGCTGGCCTTGCTGCGTAAGGCGCTCGGCAGCCTGCCTGTGGTACCAATGAGCACCAAGACACCGATTGAAGTGCAAATGACCGAATGGCTCAAGCAAGGCAATGCCCCTGCCCCCTTCACCATTCAGGATGAAGCCGAGCTCAAGTCTGCCGCCGATGATGGCGCAACCGTGCGCTTCAAGCAGCAGGATCTGGGCGAAGAGGAAGTACTGGCTCACCTGGAAACCGGCAAGCAGGTGCATAAACTGGCACTGCACTTCGGTCAGTCCATCGCCTTTGTGCTGCAATCCGATGCCGGACTGCGTCGCCTCAAGTTCTCGGAAGAGTTCCGCGCCGCCACCGATGATGTTGCCGGTGAGGATCCGCTGGCCAAACTGGACGCCGACTTTGAGCTGATGAGCAGCGAACTGGTTGCGCTGATGCTGGCACTGGTCGACGCCCTGGGCGGCGTTGAAGACAGCCTGTAATCGCTATCTCCAAGTAAAAAGGCGCCTGATGGCGCCTTTTCTGTCTCCAGCTAACCGCCCCACTGCTCAAGCAGTGCCTGCCGCAACACCTCGAGTTTGGCAGAGTGCTGCCTTGAGGGTTGATAAACCAGAAAAAGAGGATGAGGCCGAGGTGCATAGGTTGGGAGGATTTCCTGCAATTTGCCTTGCTGCAGTGCATCATCAACAAAATAACGCATCAGTTGTACCACCCCCGTGTCCAGGCAGGCCGCTTCCAGCAAAGGGTCACCGTGATCGAGTATCAGGTTGCCGTCAAAATCATACTCCAGTTGATTGCCAGCCTCACAGAAACGCCAACTGACAGGTTTACCGCTCAGCGGACTTCGCACCCGCAAACAATTATGCTGCCTCAGCGCGGCGGGCGTATCGGGTACGCCGTGAGAGGCCAGATACCCGGGCGAAGCCAAGGTCGCCCATTCAAGTGCCTTCAGCGGTCTGGCAATCAAGCGTGAGTCCTTGATTTCACCCGTGCGGATGACGGCATCGAATCCTTCATCAACCAGATCCACCAACCTGTCGGTCAGTTCCATCTCTATCTTGAGCTCAGGGTAACGGGCCAACAGACCTGACACTATGGGTAATACCACGACTCGACCAAAGGCCGATGGGGCGCTGATCTTCAGCAATCCCTTGGGCAGACATAGATTTTCCTGCAGCGAAATCCTGGCTTCTTCGAGCCCGGAAACCAGTGGCGCGCAGCGGGCGAGAAACAGTTGTCCATCTGGGGTGAGGCTCAGGCTGCGGGTATTTCTGTGCAGTAGTCTGACTCCCAGTTGTTGCTCCAGGCGACTGACAGCCCGGGACAGTCCCGACTGAGTCAGTCCCAGCTGCACCGCGGCTTCGGTAAAGCTCAGACATTCCGCCACCTTGATAAATTGACGCACCGCATTAAGATCCATGACTTTATTCATTTCTAAAAGGAATTTATGAAATTTATCAAACTTAAATCATAAGTAATACTGCAACCACCTTAAATCTTTCAGCCAAAAAATCATGTCAAAGTCACTGCCTTTTTCTATCTACCTGCTGGCACTGGGTATATTCAGCCTTATCAGCTGCGAGCTGCAGGTGCTCGGAATGATGCCACAGTTGTCCGCCTCACTTTCCCTGTCGGTTTCCGAAGTGGGTTATCTGGTCTCCTTTTACGCCGGCGCCATGGCGCTGGCCGGTCCCGTGTTAACCCTCTGCCTATCCGGCCGGCCGCCGAAACAGGCCCTGCTCATTCTCTACAGTCTGTTTTTACTGGCCCAAGGGGTTGCGATTATGGCGCAGGACTATTGGCTGCTTGTGGTCACCCGGATCATCATAGGCGCAGCTGCAGGCGCTTTCTTTGGGATCACGGTCGGCCGAGTCGGCGAGCTGGTACCCGAAGCGCAAAAAATGCGCGCCATCGCAGTGCTCTTGGCCGGGATCATGCTCGGCACTATACTGGGCCTGCCTATGGCCAGCCTCAGTGCCGAGTATTTTGGTTGGCGCACTGGGTTCTTTCTGGTCTGGCTCTGCGGCTTAATGGCCGCACTGCTCAGTGTTCGCTTCTTGCCTTCACTGCCTTCCCAGCCGCCACTGCCACTCAAGGAGGAACTCAAGGCTTTTGCCAGCGCCAGACTCTGGGCCATCTATGCCACCAGTTTCTGTATTATCGGTACCACTTATGCTGCGTTCAGCTATTTTGTCCCCATTCTGTCCGAGCTGGCGGGTTTCAGTAGTCAAACTATCACCCTGTTACTCTTTGGTTATGGCTTGAGTATGTTGCTGGGCAATCATTTGGTGTCCCGCTTCTGTGGCCGCAACGACTTAACACTCCAGGCGCTGGGATTGCTGCTGCAGGCGTTATTCCTGTTGCTGCTGGCCCAAGGCAGTGAGTACCCACTATTGGCAGCGGTGGCGGTACTGGGAATA
Source organism: Shewanella sp. BJSY2023SW005 (assembly GCF_047314585.1). NCBI lineage: Bacteria > Pseudomonadati > Pseudomonadota > Gammaproteobacteria > Alteromonadales > Shewanellaceae > Shewanella > Shewanella sp. BJSY2023SW005. The sequence continues at coordinate 20,221 of NZ_JBKORJ010000054.1, read as the reverse complement.
GGTTTTAGTGGTGTCAGCATGAACCCCGCCATGGTGAGCCGTCTGATGCAGCTTCCCCAGGGCAGCCGGGCACTGGTTAATACTGTGCATACTTCGGTTATCACCCTGGGTGTCATGGGAGGCAGTTTTATCAGCGGCTATGCGCTCGCCCGGGGAGCCAACCTCTATGCTCCCATCTGGATTGCCATGCTGATTGCGCTACTGGGATTACTGAGCCTGGGTCTGCCTCGGCTTCTGTCTGCAAGCTCCCGGGCAGAAGTCCCCTGCGCTGAGATAAAATAAGCGCCATAAAAAACGCCGGCGCACCTGAAGATACGCCGGCGTTTTCGGGACAATCAAACTCAGGACTTATAGTTACCCTGAGCGTCAAACGGCCAGTCTATGCCGAGCCAGGCCTTGAAGAAGGCTTTCTGGGCGCGGCTGACTCTTTCCTGGGGCTTAATTTGCAGCTTGCCGGATTGCTCTGAGGCCAAAGTCACACGCCGCTCTATGAGCTTATCGTCGTGGAATAGGGTCACAGTTAACTCATCACCCGCCTTAAAGTCGGCCAAACGTTTGGCGTAACCTTCGGCGCTGACTTTCAAGCCATTGATAGCCAACAACTGATCGCCGGCGACTATGCCCGCCTGCCAAGCTGGGCCACCTCGCTCAACACTTTGCAACACCAAAGAGCCGGAACTGAGTGTCATACCGGCAAAGGCTTGCTCCTTACTGTCTTGGCCGTAGGCGGTCTTAAGCCCTGCCTGACGCAGCAGTTTGTCAAAGTCCAGCACCAAGGGGGCATTGACATGGCTTTGCCACCAAGACTCATAGTCCTTGCCGGATAAACTTTTCAAAATACGCTTCACATCCGTGACATTGTATCCCTTGGGTACCTTATGCTCACGATAAAGACTCCTGTGCACATCCCGGTAAGACACCTCTTTGTCTGTGTCCTGCAACAGTGAGAAGTCCAGTGCCAGCGAAGTCAGATAACCTTCGGAGTAGATGTTCACACTGTGGTTGATGGCGTAATCGCCGCCTGTGCTGACCCATTCACCGGCACTGGCCTCTGCCACCGACTGAATTTCCCGCCCCGGTTTATGTTGATTGGCATTAACCCGCTTGGCCAGGTCCTCCATAAACTCTTTCGGCGTCATGATCCCGGCACGCAGCAACAACTGGTTTTGAAAATAGCTGGTAGAGCCTTCCGCCATCCATAAAAGCTCTGTCATATTCTCCTGCTGATAGTCGTAGGGCACCAGTCCCTCCGGTCGATAGGCCTTGACGTTCCAGGTATGAATAAACTCATGGGAAGCCGTGCTGATAAAACGCAGGTAATCCTGGCGCTCACGGAAGTTGAATCTCGGCAACTGGATAATGGTTGAGTTCAAATGCTCGGTGGCACCGCGGGCCCCCGAAGTGGCGTGCACCATATAAACATAACGCTCGAAGGGATAGTCATCCCAAATGGCCGCCGCCGTACCGGATAACTTACCGAGATCGGCTTCTATCTGCTCCAGGTCATAGTTACCCTCGCCCCAGACCACCAGCTCATATTGTTTGCCATCGGCCTTGAAGGCGCGGTGCTGACTGAGCCCGGTTTCAATCGGCGAGTCGACCAATACATCATAGTTGGCGGCCACAAACGAATGGGGCTTATCCGCTGCTGCCATTCCTGAGTAACTGCGCCAGTCGGCCGGCACATCCAGTGTTACCTTGAGCGGCTCTTGGCGAAACTCGGGGCTGTACATGAATACGCCGCTGGCATCCAGAAAAGCGTGGCTGGCATCAATATGCCTGACTCTTTGCCCCAATTCGTTGGCATAGAGTTGATAGCTGACGGTGACCGCTGTTGGCTTGGACAAAACCACGGTCCATTCACCGCTGGCACTGCGCTTCCAAGGCAGGCTGTTGCCCTGCTCGTCCGTGGCATGAAAACGGCGAACCCCGTCCGCCAGCGGTAATACCTGATACTTGCCGGTACGCCAAACCGGCAGATTGACCTTGAGCTGTTGCCCTGAATGTTGCGGGAAAGTGACCTTGACCTGAGCCAGATGATGTTCCGGGCTTTTAAGATCTATCTGATAATCGACGTCAGCCCAGGCTGAAGATGCCATGCCCAGTGTTGTCAGTAGGGAAGAGTAAGATATGATTGACAAAACAGCGGATTTCACTCGTAATTCCTTCTTATGTCATTGTTGTTATAAAATCGGCCGAGTATAACAATTCGGGGCGGTCACCTCACCCGTTGCTAATAAAAGCTAACAATTAAGTCCCCGCAGAATGGGACAGAGGCAAATATATGTACTTTTTCAGGGTTATGTTCATCGCATCCATGCTGCTTGTGGGTCTGGCGCACGCCGACGAACTGGATGATATAGAGATAAGTTTCAGGGAGCAGCCCAGGCAGCTCCACAGCACTGTGGTCAGTTCACTGCCCGAGTCGTTGCAATACCCTTCGCTTGAACAGTTTCAGTCCAGCGCATTGGAAGTGGGTTTTGCCCCGGATCAGCTGATGGACAAACTCATTCTGCTGGCTCGGCTGGATCTGGATGCCCAAGTGCTGGTTCCCGGGCGGCTGGAACAGGCACAAGATATCATTGAGCAGTTGAAGATCATCGCCCGCAGCGACTATGAAAAAGCCGCCCTCTATAATCTTGAAGGCCGTTATCTCGGCCGGGTCGACCAACAGTATGAACAAACCGTCGCCCTCAATCAGCAGGCGCTCGAGCAGTTGGGCGATGCCCAGGACAAACGCAGCCAACTGCTCAGGTATGTCATCTACGAAGATCTGGGTACAGTTAACCTGATAGCCAAACAGGCCATTCCGTCTCTGAACGCCTACAACCTGCTCAGAGATACCGCCTACCGGCTGCGCAATGACTACCTGATAGCCAATGCCGAAGCGGCTTTGGGCAAGTATTACAATATCAACGGCCAGCGCACCAAGTCGCTGCAGCACTATACCGAGGCCTTCCGTTTGGCCAGCCGTTACAACCATCCCAATCAAAAGGCACTGCTGCAGCTGAACCTGGCCAAACTGTACCGGGACATGGAACAGTGGGATGAAGCGCTGGAATACGCCCACGGCGCCGCCGACGCATATAAAGCCATGGGTTCCGGCTCTTTCCTGTCCCATACGATGACGGTTATCGCCATGGTGTATGGCAACACAGGCGAGTGGAACAAGGCGATTGACTACTACCTCAATGCCCAGCAGATAGATGCCGAGCTGAAGAACTTCATCGCCCAGGGGCTGAATTTCCACAACCTGGGCGAGGCTTATTTCCATTTGAACGACTATCAGGTCGCGCTCGACTACCTGTTCCAGGCCAACGAAATATTCAAGGACAGAAAGAGCAACCACTACCTGGTTTATAACGAGATGCTGATAGCCGAGGTGGGCCAGGCCATGGAGGATTGGCCTTTGACCATGCAGCACGCCATAGAAGCCTTGCGACTGGCCAAGTTGCTGGAATTACCGGATGAGCAGATAGAAGCCCTTGGCTACCAAACCGCGGCCTACAAGGCGCAGGGTAAGTTTCAGCAGGCACTGGCAAGCCAGGAGGAAAGCATCCAACTGCAACAGGCCATGTTGGAAAAAGAGCAGCAAACCACCTCGGACGTTAATTCATCCGCCGTCACAGAGCAGAAGCTGAAACTGGAAGTGGGCCAACTCAGGCAAGATCAACTGCAAAGACAAGAAGCACTGCATACCCGTAATATTCTGCTGGCAATCAGCCTGGGGCTCTGCCTGCTGTTGCTGGCATTGGCGATGCAGCAGTATAGATTGCGCAAACAAATGGCGAAAAAGAACCAGGCTCAAAAGGCGAAAATGCAACTGGAGCCCATGAGCGGCCTGCCCGGTTATCGCGCCTTGCTTGGCAGTATTTCAAGTAAAACCAAAGGCCTGGCGCTATTGTCTCTGGAGCAGGAATTCAACTCTGACTTCACCTTGGGCAACAGCCTGGCGGCGCCGAGACTGGTGCAGCAAGCCGAGGAGATTGCCGCCCTCACCGGCGCCAAGGTATTCCTGCTCAGACCCGGCCTATTTGCCCTGACCCTTGCCGAAGACACGGGCCCAGCCAAACTTTACCACCGGCTCAGTGACTGGCAATTCCAGGGGCAGATGCTCAAACCGGCGCTGGGTTATATTCCGCTGCCGCTCCTGGGTAACCCGGATATCAAGCTGTCGGTGGAAGTCCTGTTTGAAACGGCGCAATTGGCCCTTGCTGGTGCCATCAGCCTGAAAAACAGCCAAGGCAGTTATGTCGGTTTCAGTACTTTGGACTTCACCCCGGCCGCCATCTTCTCGGCCCCGCTCTATCTGCAATTGCAAAAGAGTATTATCCGCGGCCTGATAAGAGTGGAGACCAATGGTGAGAAAGATAAGATCTGCTGGCCGGAGTCACAACAGCAGTCCAGAGCCGAACCTGTGTCAATAATTTGATCTGAACGACAAAACTTTGTCACAACAACTGGATGGCAGATTTGCACTCCTGCCGGATTGCGATACCATTTAGAAATGTCTGGAACTGGAGTCGTGGGGTTTTCGAGCCACTCATGACCCGACTATAGATTCGATCGCGCATCGAAGGAAAATTACAGGAATGAAGGACTCAAACGCAACGGTGTCGCAACTAGGTGTACTCAAGCAGAAATTGCATTCCACCAAAGCCGCGTTGGATGAAATGAATGAGGACAGAAATGCCAAGCTGCAGGCATTGCTGCAGTTTATTGGTCACCTCAGTCTGGCCTGTAAGGGGCAAAACCTGGAGCTGGACAATAAACTGGCCAAGCTCAGACATAACCTGGGAACCTACGAGCGTATCGATGATGTGTTGCCGGATCTTGTCGAGGTTGAGCGTCTGCTCAAGGGGCAATACCACCATGTGATGGGCCAACTGGAAGAAGGCCGCTCCAGCCTGAGCAAGTTCAGCCGCCAACTGCAACGAGTCGACTCCATGCCTGAGCGCCTCAAAAAAGAGGTCAGCTATTTCAAGCAGGAGCTGGGCAAACCTTTCCATACCGTCTGGGATTATATTCCCAAGGTCGAGCAACTGGTGGGGTTTTACGAGCAACTGCTGGACAACCAGTTTGAATCTGAGTCCCCCATCGCGGTACTACCCAAGCACAGACAACTGGGTCACGAGCTGGAGCAGATGATTTCCAACATAGAGTTTCGCAAAGATCAGCGTGACCAGGTGTTGGTAATTAAGGAGCAGTTGGCCTCGGCCGAGATAGATATCGATGCCCTGCTGGAAGCCTATCAAACCATACTCTCGCTGCTTTTGGATAACATAGCCCGCGAAAAAACCGCCTCACAGGAGTTTCTGTTTGCCCTCAACGACGCCCTGAGCGCCGTGCGTGAAGTGGTCAGCGACTCTTATAACCAATCCCAGCGCAGCCATCAGCTCAAGAGCCAACTGAATCGTGAACTCAACGCCCAGGTAGACAATGTTGGCGAGTCATTGGTGGATATTGAGGATATTACCGAGCTCAAGCAGCAGATCAGCGAGCAACTGGCCGCCATTCGCGCCAGCCTGGCCCGCAAGGAAGCGCTGGAGCAAAGAGAGCAAGCACTGCTGCGCAAGTCGATGGAAACCATGCGTAAAGAGCTGAGCGACCTCTCCAGCGAAGCCACCACCTATAAGGAAAGGCTGTTCGAGCAGCAGAAGCTCAATATGCTCGATACCCTCACCCAGCTGCCCAACCGTGCGGCCATGGAGGAGCGGATGGAGCAGGAATACCGCCACTTCCAGCGCAACAAACAGCCACTGTGGCTGGCGGTAGCCGACATAGATCACTTCAAGTCCATCAACGACAGCTTTGGCCATACCACAGGTGACAAGACACTGCAGGTTATCGCCATGGCGTTGAAGAACTCCCTGCGTGACACTGAGTTTGTTGCCCGTTATGGCGGTGAGGAGTTTGTTCTCATCATTCCGGATGTTTCACCCAAGGATATAGAACAACTATTGAACAGAGTGCGCGAAAAAATTAAAAATATTCCTTTTAAATTTAAAAATCAGCGTATTACAGTTACAGTATCCATAGGGGCCGCGCAGATATTGGATGGCGAACACATCCAGGAAACTTTCGAACGCGCCGATGCGGCCCTCTACAAAGCCAAACATGAAAGCCGTGACAGAGTCATTATAGATTGACAGCAATGACTCCTGTTTCAGCTCAAGGAGTCGTCATGATAGTCAGGATCAGTCCCCGCGGCAGTATGGATCAACTGTCGCAACTGGAGGCAGACCGCCTCAAACAGAGTGCCAAGAGTGACCTTTACCAACTCTACCGTAACTGCTCGTTAGCCGTATTGGCCTCGGGGCAGCAAACTGACAACGCCAAGGAACTGTTCGACCAATTCCATGACTTTGAAATCAACGTGCTGCGCCGTGAGCGTGGCATCAAGCTGGAGCTGGTTAACCCGCCGGCCAGCGCCTTTGTCGATGAGCAGATCATAGTCGGCATTCAGGAGCACCTGTTTGCCGTGCTCAGGGACATCATCTATGTCAGCAACAAGTACGATGGCCTGAAACACATCAACCTCACCAACGCCAGCCATATCACCAACGTGGTGTTCGACATTCTGAGAAACGCCAGAGCCATTACCCCGATGCAGGATCCCAATGTGGTAGTCTGCTGGGGCGGCCACTCGATAAACGACACCGAGTACAAATACACCAAAGAGGTGGGCTACCAGTTGGGGCTGAGAATGCTGGATATCTGTACCGGCTGCGGTCCGGGAGCCATGAAAGGGCCAATGAAGGGCGCCGCAATCGGCCACGCCAAGCAGCGTATTCATAACGCCCGTTACATAGGCCTGACCGAGCCGAGCATTATCGCCGCCGAGCCACCCAACCAGATAGTCAATGAACTGGTGATTCTGCCGGACATCGAAAAACGCCTGGAGGCCTTTGTGCGCCTGGGGCACGGTATCGTCATCTTCCCCGGCGGCGCCGGCACCGCTGAAGAGCTGCTCTACCTGCTTGGCATTTTGCTCAACCGCGAAAATGCCGATATTCCTTTCCCGCTGGTGCTCTCCGGCCCCAAGGAAAGCGAAGCCTACTTCCGCGAAATCGATGCCTTTATCGGCGCGACGCTGGGCGAGCAGGCGCAGCAGAAATACCAAATCATCATAGACGACGCCCCCCAGGTGGCGCGCATCATGCGTGCCGGTATGGAAGAGGTTAAACGTCACCGCAAGCAAACCGGTGATGCCTACCAATACCAATGGAGCCTCAAGATAGAGCCTGAATTCCAGCTGCCCTTTGTACCCACCCATGAAGTGATGGAAAACCTTAACCTGCACTTCCAGAGCAATAAGGCTGAGCTGGCGGCCAACTTGCGCAAGGCGTTTTCCGGCATAGTGGCGGGCAACGTCAAGGCGGAAACCATGAAAAACATCGAGCGTCATGGTCCATTCAAGCTCAAGGGCGATCCCGAGCTGATGGCCTTGATGGATAAACTGTTGGGCGCCTTTGTCAGCCAACAAAGAATGAAGTTACCGGGCACCGCCTATGTGCCCTGTTATCAAATAATGAAATGAACCGACTGCTGATTATTGATGGTATGAATCTGGTGCGCCGCCTGCATGCGGCGCAGCCGGATGAAGCCGACATGCAAGGGCTGACCGAGCGCAGCCGCAATGCCTGCCAGAAGCTTATTCGCCAGCACTGCCCTAGCCATGTGGCCATTGTCTGGGACGGCGATGAAGAGTCCTGGCGCAAACGCCTGTATCCGGATTACAAGAAAGGCCGCAAGCCCATGCCCCAGGCCTTGGCCGATGGCCTACCGGCGCTGAAACAGGCGCTGGCAGAAGCGGGGATTGGCTCCATCAATGCACTATCGGAAGCCGATGATGTTATCGCCACCCTGGCTAGCAAGTTGTGCCTGCGCGGTGGTGAGGCGATTATCGTCTCCACCGACAAGGGCTTTTGCCAGCTGAGATTACCGCGTTTGCTGCTGTGGGATCACTTCAATGGCGCCGCCATGGATATTGCCGCGCTGGAGCAAAAACTCGGCATAGAACAGAGCCAGCTGCTGGACTTTATGGCCCTCAGCGGCGACAGCGGCAACAAGATCCCCGGCATCCAGGGAATAGGTCCCAAGACGGCCGGCGAACTGCTCAGAAGCTTTCGCACCCTGGCCAATGTCTACAATGCGCTCGATACTTTGGGAGCCAAGCAAGCCAAAAAGTTAACCGAAGGCAAGGAGATGGCCCGCCTCAGTTATCGGTTGGCAAAACTGCGCACGGATCTCGAACTCAATATTCGTTTGAACCAGTATAGAGTCAAAGAAAACTAAGGCTCCAAGAGCTCAACTTAAGCAATAAAATGGAAAACTGTATGAAAGGTAAGGCCCCTGTAGTTATCGGCAGCATCTTTATCGCCTATCTGGTCTTTGTTGCCGTGGTCATCCTCTTCTATGAACCTAAACCGGAAGATATGAGCTGGGAAGACAGGCAAGCCTATAACCAGTCTAAAGTCACTGAGTTACTGCTGGGACAAACGCTGGAACAAACCATTGAAACCCTGGGTAGAGCCGATTTCAGCGAAGCCATGCAAACCCATGGCCAGTCGCTGCAGGTGCTCTTCTACCGCACCCAGCATGTAAAATCCGACGGCAAGACCACCAAAGACGAATGTACCCCTCTGCTGTTTGCCGATGGCCGGCTCCAGGCTTGGGGGGAAGACACTTATCAGCAGTATCTGCAGCAGCATATACAGCCCCAGCAGACAACCCCCAAACAGACACAGGAATAGCAAAACGGGCTCACACATAGGCTTGGTAGCCTTGTCGGCTGCTCGTTATTTTTAAAATCATTTCCAACTGACCTGCTCATTCCCGGCAAAACAGTTTAATGAAGTAAACAAGTATGAATGACTACCTGATTTTCCACCGCCGCCAATTCTATCTGGAGCGGAACTGGCTGATAAAAGCCAACACGCCCCAACGCCCGGTGGAATATGGGCCGGATCTGGTGGTGGATTTTGCCCAGTGCCCTCGCCTGTTCTTCGCTGAACCTTTCGCCGACATACTCTCGTCAATGGAGCCTTTCGGGGTTGAGCGTATTAAAAACCCCTACAAGTCGGATGAAGATATGTATGCCGAGATAGACATAGGCACAGTAGACGAACTGGATTTCATTGATGAAGTGCTCTATGCCTATTTTCATGTCTTCAATCGCTATGATGTGCTCGATATCGACCACACCATCTGGAACTCTGAATCGCCCGCCATCGACGCGATACGAACCCCGGTGCTGGATCCGGCCAAATTGGCAGCCATTCCGCTTGAGCAGCGATTATTGTTCAAACTTGACCAAGACCCCTCCTTCCTGCTGGTACACAACAGCGTAATGGACAAGCTGACCGCGGCCAATTTGAAAGATGTCTGGGTGCGCTGGAGCGAATAACGCCAAGGAAGAAACCGGGGGACATGATTCATATCAACAACGAGTATTTTGTCCTGTATTGTGGCAGCGGTGATATGCCATCCCCCTTATACCGTCTGCAGTAGAGAGCATTATCTTATTTACCGGGGTCCTACCTCACTGCGCGAGCCCATCTATGCCGAATCGCCGGCCATTCCTTTTACCAAACGACGGATGTTCGAAGTCAAAGGCATCAGATCTACCTACATAGTGCATGAGTCCGTGGCTGAGAGACTCATAGCACTCAATGCCAACGGGTTACATCTGGTGCCGTTGCTGGAATGGGACATGGGCTTTGGCTTCACCATCTAAACCAGCTATTCAGTGACCTTTGCCCGGCCTGGCAGCCGGACAATAATCGCGCACAGACAAAACATATTACAAACATACTGTTTACATTGTAGCTGTCGCGAGTATCTTATATCACTCAATACAGAGCGAGCCGTCTTGCTCTGGAGTGAACTCAGGTTGAGCAATAAAACGGAATAACAGTATGAAAAGTAAGGCCCCCGTAGTTATCGGCAGTATCTTTATCGCCTATCTGGCCTTTGTTGCCGTGGTCATTCTCTTCTACGAGCCCAAACCGGAAGACATGAGCTGGGAAGACAGGCAAGCCTATAACCAGTCTATGGTTTCCGAGCTGCAACTGGGGCAAACACTGGCAGAAGTCACCCAAACCCTAGGCAAAGCCGACTTCAGCGAAGCCAAGCAAACCCATGGTCATTCACTGCAGGTCCTCTTCTACCGCACCCATCACAGTAAATCAGACGGTAAGACCACCAAAGATGAATGCACCCCACTGCTATTCGAAGATGGCCAACTACTGGCCTGGGGCGAAGACACTTACCAGCAATATCTGCAGCAACATTCGCCGCAGCAAGTGATATCCAAGGCCCCCGCTCAACCCGAATAACGGCAGAAAGCCCACAGTTTAAGGAAAGGAAAACCAAGGGTAGAATCAACCTGTTCTAGCTCCCCTTCTGCCCAGCAAAAAATGTTCAAATTCATGATTCATTCCCGAAGAGTTTGCCACCTTGTGTACGCCGCACCTTTTTATCCGGGATTGATGATTATTCAGGCAATAGCTACGAACACAGTCGAGACTGGGTTGAATCGCATCGATTGAAACTGGCAGTAGCATTCGCCATTGTTCTGTGCCCCTTTGCGGTCATGTCCACTCACTGCATTTGGTGCTCAAGGTTAACCACTGAATGGGCACTGGAGCAGGTTGTACAGCGCTGACGCCGACTTTACAGCACTCCCCTGCTATCCCGGCATTTTCTCCGCGGTGAAACACTTTCTGATATTGAATATCTCATTTTTCAGCAACCTACAGTTAATATTGGATGTCTTTGTTTATTGTTTTAGTTAATATTGGGTGTCTTTTGCTTCTTTTTTCTTTCGAGCCAGCACGAAAAGACGAATTACCCAATTCCAGCAGAATTATGCGTGTCAACCTTCTGTCGGTGAACATTTACCAAAGAAAGGGCTGTTTAAGTCAAGACTGTGGCCCCGATAAGAGCATTGATCAAGACGCTGGTCAGGCAAAAGAGACTTTTGTAAGCAGCAAATGTTTATGATTGATGAAATTTTGAGGACAAAATGATGGAAGTTGCATATATTACCGAAGATTTTAATGAAGGAGACTCTTTCTTTGAGTATGATGATAAAAGATCTTTCTTTTATAACAAGGATAATGACTTTAACCCTACGTCTATTTCAGAGCCTATAGTTTGGAAAGATAACGACCTGGATCATATTGATGCTTTAGACTTAATAAAGCTAGGTTGCTTTAATGTTACCAAGGAAATTGCTCATGTTATAATGAGCTTTGACCCGTATGGCATAGCTTTTTACCCCGCCAAACTCGCTTGTGCCGGCCAGGATACATCTAGCGGGCGTTACTTAATAGCTGTAAACAATATTGTTGATGTAGTTGACAAAAACAAAAGCAAAAACATTTCCAAAGCAATGACTCAGCATTATCTTTCCGAAGATAAAATAAAATCGCTTCCACCATGTAGACAGCACGTATTCAAGCCCAAAGGAATGAGTAAAATTTTCTTTTCAAAAGAAATATTTGATGCACTTCACAACATATATGAAGAAGGTAAAATCAAGACCAGTTTAATTGCTTACACATTTGACACATCTGAAGAGTGCCCAAATATTTAACAACATTGGGTATCTTTTTTCTTTAGCCGTATCTGTTTTGAGGAAATTGAGCAGGATAAGAATGTCGCGCGCAGTGCTAAATTCTGGTAAATCTTGGCTAAATAGATATAAAGCAAGAGAAAGGATATCTGTGCAGTTGAATAAAATGGAGATTCATTAGTCAAATGATAGCCAGATTTACCTTTCTGGCGATGAAGTTTCAGGCAACATGTTTGGTCTTTTGGGAGTTGCTATCGATAAAATTTGACAATGTAATTTCCGAGCAAGTAAAACGCCGTTCTACAAACAATAAAAACCTTAATTACTGCAGACAATAATGAGGAAGCATCAGTCGGTACACAAGGCGGGCTCGCTTTTGCCCAACAACGACTGCCAAAGACAACACTTAACATCCCAAGTCTGCTTGAGTACGTATCGCCCTGCCCCTCCCCTATAAACAGAAAAAAAAGGCGACCAATTGGGCCGCCTCTGTGAGTTATTTGGGCAGAAAGGGAGTTCAGTCTTCCGCCTTGGGCTCGCGATAAGCTTCACCCTTTTCAAGCCACTCGGGGGCCTTGGCACCCTTGAGGTAATGATCGAACCAGTCTTTCATCCGCACACTGTAATCCAGCTTGTTGGGATACTTCTTCAAGTGGTGCGGCTCGTCCTGATACTGCAGCAAGACCACATCTTTTCCGGCGCGGCGCATTGCCAGGTACAGTTCAACCCCTTGCTCCCAAGGCACGGCATCGTCTTTGTCACCGAACATGATCATCATCGGCGTTTGAATGCGATCGACATAGAACACGGGGGAGTTTTCTATGTATTTCTGCGGCGCGCGCATCAGGCTTTCACCGATACGGCTCTGGCCGGTTTCATACTGGAACTGACGGGCAAGGCCGGTGCCGTGACGTATGCCGCTGTAGGCACTGGTCATATTGCTTACCGGGGCACCACTGACTGCGGCCTTGAAGATATTGGTCTGGGTCACGGCAAAAGCTGTCTGGTAACCGCCCCAGGAGTGGCCCTGAATACCCACGGCATCCGGATCGGCAATCCCCATGTCGATAAGCTTCTGCACTCCGGCGGTCAATGCCTTGACCGAGCTGATACCAGGATAGCCGACTTCAAAGCGGATATCCGGCAGAAAGATGGCGTAATCATCGGCGGCATACCAGGCAAAGTTGGGCCTGTGATTGATTTTCATGTCCGGGAAGGCGTGCAGGCGATCGCTCATAAAGCGGTAGAAATATACCAATACAGGATAACGCTTGCCACTTTGATAGTTGGCAGGCTTGATTAACACGCCGTCCATTGCACGACCATCACCGTCGCGCCAGTGTACCAGCTCTGACTTACCCCAAGGCAGTTTGCGGCGCTGGGCATCAAAGTCGGTTTGCTTGACCGCCTTGGCTGGCTCAAGCAAAGCCGAGCTGTAGAGATCTGGATAGCTGTCGTAACGCTCCTGACTGAACAGCAAGGTATCACCCTTGTCGGCTCTGGCCAGCACAGACAGCTTGTTGTCTTTGGCAAACAGCGGCGTCAGTTGAGCCCGGCCGATAACCGCACGGTAAAAACCGTCGGCCTTGGTCTTGTGGCTATAGCCCTGCAGCAACACAGCCTGGTTGCGCGCCACAGTGGCCGGATAAGCCTTGTCTGGCTGGGCCAGAGCTTCAATACGCAGACTTTGCTGCTGCTTGCGGCCCTCACCGCCTGTCAGCATAAAACCGTCGTGGGAGCGGGTATCAAACTGCCAGATATCGTATTTGTCATACACCAGCAGGCCTGAGTCATCCTCGAGCCAGGGGCCGAAGCCATAGCCGGGCGCCGCAGATGGATAATCATGATCTTCATCGGCGAAGCTGACCTTGAGCTTGCTGCTGAGGTTATGTTTTCGACCGCTGGCCACATCATAGAGATAGATACCGCCCTGCTGATAAAAGGCCAGGTATTTACCTGCCGGTGACAGGGTTGGCGCACTGCCGCTGGGTTGTTGGGTCAATATCCGGGTCTTGTGACCGGTATTGATATCCACCAGGTAAAAATCCCGATAGAAACCGGCCCAGGTGATCATCTTGCGATAGGGAATATCCGAACTCCCCAGCAGCACCCGCTTGTGTTCGCTCAGCTCAATGTCCGGCACCTTGCGGTCGGCCAGTTGCACCAGGTTGCGCGAACCAAGATGCAGCACAGCCAGATAAGTGCGGCTCTGCTCTTTTTCATACTGTTTGACTTCGTTGGGCTTGATCAGCGGATCATCCCCGTGCCAGAGGCGTAAATCCCGCTGGGCACTGACCAGCGCGGTGTCGTACAGGTCGCTGCTCTGCTCCACCTTGGGAATTTGCAGCTGCTTGCTTATCTCGGGCACCCGGCCGAAGAACAGCCGCTCACCGTCGGCCGAAAAGCTCAGCTTGGCATGGCGATTAATGAGCCAACCCTTGCTGTCGCCCTTGCTCGGCAGAATCTGGCTCAGTTTACCCGACTCTCTGTCGTAGAGAGACAAGGCATAGGGGCGCTCATTCGCATCCAGCGCCGCATCACCTCGGGTATAGGCAAGATAGTGGCCATCACGGCTCAGTGCCAAGGCACCAAACTGCTTATCGGCTTGGCTGCTGACCAATTTGAGTTCAAAGCTGCGGGTATCGAGCACAGAGATGCTGTGACTATTACTTGCACTGTCATTTTGCGCCAGTGCCAGCACACTGCCGTTATAAGCCAGTTGCCAAGCGGTCACATGCTCGAAACGCTGTGACTTGCCGCTCGCCAGCGACAACAGCTCGAAACTGCTGCCGGCATCCAGTTTCGGCGTTTTGGCTGCTGGAGCCTCGGGGGCGGATGCTTGATTGGCTGCTTTGGCTGAGGCCTCTTTGGCATCAATGCCGTTTGTCTCTGCGCTCTCTTTGCTTTCTTCATCGGCCTCATACCAGATAGCCAGCAAAGTACCATCTTCGCTGAAGGCATAAGACTTGACCCGCTCAAAGCGGCGCTGCTCACCTGTGGTGTTATCCAGCAGCAACAGGCCTTTTTTCAGCTTCTTGCGCGCCTTGGGAGCAAGCTTTTCCGATTCCAGCAGCGAAGGCGCCAGAGTAAAGGCAGTGTAACGGCCATCGGCTGACAGCTGCGGCTTGGAGCCACCGGCGACATCATAAACCTTGGTATTGGCCAGTGACTTGACCACACCACGGCTGTCGCCGCGATCCGGCGCGACACTGTAGGCCAGCACCTTGCCTTGTGGGTCGAGAACCTGATCGGTAATCGACTCAAACTGCATTATATCCTTGAGGGTCAGTGAGGGGCTGCTCTGGGCACTGACTGCGGTAGCGAAACCGGCTGACAGCAACAGCAGCGATGCTAAGGGCGTTAACTTCAAGATCGTCCTCTTTTTCATTGTTGTTAGACTAAAGTAGACTTTTTATTTTGTTGGCGTTCCATCATGGTCAGACGCCGACTTTTTAGCAAGTCAGCCTACAGAAAAAAGCGTGAGATTGCTCACTATTTCCTGTGAAAATGCGTTGAATGTGTATAGAATAGCGGCGATCTAAATCACAAAATTCTCAGTCGAAAACCGTGTCACTGACATGGTCTGATAAATAGCAGTAACGACCAACCGTGGAAGGACCTCTCCATGTCAAAAAGAACTATTACCGTGATCCCTGGTGACGGGATCGGCCCCAGCATTATCGACTCAGCTCTGAAAATTCTCGATAAGGCGGGGTGCGACTTTGAATATGAATTTGCCGATGCCGGTCTGACTGCTCTGGAAAAACACGGTGAGCTCCTGCCTCAGCGCACGCTGGATCTCATCGAGAAGAACCGTATCACCCTCAAAGGCCCATTGACAACGCCTGTTGGCGAAGGCTTCACCTCCATCAACGTAACCCTGCGTAAGAAGTTCAGCCTGTACGCCAACGTGCGTCCTGTGCTTTCTTTCAAGGGCACCCAAGCCAGATATGAGAACATAGATATCATCACAGTGCGTGAAAACACTGAAGGTATGTACTCAGGCCTGGGACAAAAGTTGTCTGAAGACGGTGCCATTGCCGAAGCCACCAGTATCATCACCCGTCAGGGTGCCGAGCAGATTGCTACCTTCGCCTATGAACTGGCTCGCAAGGAAGGTCGCAAGAAGGTGACCATAGTCCACAAGGCCAACATCATGAAGTCGACTTCAGGCCTGTTCCTGAAAGTGGCCCGTGAAGTCAGCCAGCGTTATCCGGATATTACTACCGAAGAGATGATTGTTGACGCCACTTGCATGAAGCTGGTAATGAACCCGGAAAACTTCGACGTGATAGTCACCACCAACCTGTTCGGTGACATTCTGTCTGATCTCTGCGCCGGTCTGGTGGGTGGTCTGGGCATGGCCCCGGGCGCCAACATCGGTAGCAACGCCGCTATCTTTGAAGCGGTTCACGGCAGTGCCCCGGATATTGCCGGCAAAAACCTGGCGAACCCAACTTCAGTGATCCTGGCATCTATCCAAATGCTGGAATACTTGGGTATGTCAGATAAAGCCGCCGCCATTCGCGCTGCCGTTTCTGCGGTTATCGAAGAAGGCGACCGCACTACCCGCGATCTCGGTGGTACCCATGGCACCACTGACTTCACCCAAGCCGTGCTGGATAGACTCTGATCTAATATCAACTCAGTAAGTTGCTAAAAAGGATGACCCAAGGTCATCCTTTTTTATGCCTGTGTTGGCAGGCAATGGGAAACATCCGTCGCCGGAGGCCCAATTAGCGACTTTTAGCTGGAAGCTATGATAGCCGCTGTGCCAGCGGGTTAAAGTCGTGGAGCTTCGCCCCACTTTCAAGCACAGGCGGAACTGTGACCGTCGAAAACAGGGACGTTTTCGTCGAGGCTACATGGACGTATTCACGCCGAGTCACGGGATCGCCTGTGCATAAGCCTGCTGCAGGCAATGGGAGACGTCCGTCGCTGGAAGCCCAATCAATGTTATTTGGTTATTTTGAACTGAAAGCTATGTTAGCCGCTGTGCCAGCGGCCTAAAGTCGTGGAGCTTCGCCCCACACCCGAGGAAAGGGGGCTGTATCGACTCGCCCCCTTTCCAAACCCCCAGCGACCCGCGACGCAGCGGAAACCCCCTTGTGCTTATGATGCCAATTCGCTATCGCGCCAGACGCTCATCCCTGATTCGACTGGCGCTGCTTCGGCATCCATGCCTCGCTACGCGATTGTCATCAACGCCCTGCGGCCGCTTCGAGCGGGAGTTGGTGCAATTCTGTGAGAATGGAGTAGCTTGAAATATCTGAAGTGCTTGCAGACATACACCTAATTTTCAGGCCCTGGCTCTAGTTCTGGTGGGACTGTGACCGTCAAAAACAGGGAAGAATGCAAACACTCAGTCAATTCTGCTTCAAAAACACCCCAAATCAGAGTTTTGTTGCCTTTGTCAAAACTTGACCTTTGGCTAATTGTTTTCAAATTCAGTACTGGGTATTGTATAACCAATTCAAACGCTTAGCTTTAGCACTTTCTTAAGCTTAAGGCCAGAAGCAGCAGCACTTTTCCGTTTTCAACGGAATGCAGGGACGAACAAAGTTTGGACCCGTGCGGTAGCCATGGCTTTACTTAACGTTTTTTGTAGGGCTTGGGTTGTAGGGCCCGGGTTGTAGCGTTTGCGGCGCTCATGACAAGCACCTCAGAACTGATTTTTATACAGTATTATTGACGTCCTGGACAAAATGCCGGGAATTTGCAGCTAAGCTTGCGCGTTATTTCCGTAATATTGCAGGAAATACTTTTAAATTCATAATGTTAAAAAATACAGCTGGTAGATAATAGGTTTAGAAACCGCGCATGCGCGTTTAGCTGCAAGGGATATTAGGACTAAATGGTATTATATCCAGCAAATACAAACAGATAGCGATGCGCGTTTACACTCCTCCGAGGACTAAAACGCGCATGCGTACTATACAGCTGTTATGTTTGCGCTTAAGGAGTGAAAGTGCAATTTTTAAAAAGTATTACTAAAAATGGAGCGTTGGTATCGAGCCTGCTTGGTCTGTACTATCTATTCGTATTTACCTTCAAAGAGGGAATCCCTTTTCCGCTCGACATGTCTATCTTACCAACCATGTTGATTGCTTTAGGAATGCTGTGTTTATTATTCACATGCGTGGTTATCCTATATTCATCTATTTCGGTTATTGTGGTTTCTGATCCTGTTGAAATTGGCTATGAAGACCTAATAGTGGCGAGACCCAATTGGATTAAATCCGAGATGGCAGCAAATGTAGTAAATTTTCTTATCTTCTTCTGTATGGCACCAGTCTTACTTTTTTCTCTTTCGACAATTGAATACGATCACACGGCAGAAATGGTTTTTCTAACGTTGTTTTTAATACCTGCTTTGTTTGTCTATTATGCATTAACACCAAATCAAACTATAAAAGAAGAAAAGCTAAAAACTTTTTTAACTTTGCGCTTTTGGAAGTCTGTTATTACTTTTTTTTATATTGGCTTCTTTGCTCTTTTATCGGTTTTTGTCTACTTGAAATATCTTGAGTTTGGTCTTGCCCTAAAAACTGATCCTCAGTACTGGTTGGCTTTGGTCGTTTTTTTTATTCTTAGTTTCTTCATATTGCTTCCGCCGCGTAAGAAAAATGGATTCCAGAAAAATGCCGATAAGTATTCAAAAAGGAAATTTTCAAAAGAAGTTTTAAGGGTTCCGGCTTTTTATGTTTATTCGTTTTCCCTTCTGCTAACTCTAATTCCAAATATTGCTTACAGTACTGCTTCAGTATCTTTTAAGTTTTTGAATGTAGGGGGAGGTATAGAACGCTCATACTATTTTTCGAAGAGATCTCGAGTGACTATACCGCCAGAGCTAATTGATAGATGTGAGAAAGAAGATTACTGTCAAACTAAACCTTTGAATGTCATATTTGATCTTGGAGGGGTGATGTACATTAGAGGAGCATATTTAGGTAATGACAACACACTAATTTCATTACCTAAATCCAGCTTATATATGATAAGTCAGAGTGGTAGCGCAAATATTAAAGAACATAACAAAACAAGAGAGAATATGGACACCCAACGTTAATGGCGCGGTAGTTAGCCTCCGACTATGCTTTGTTTAAGCATTTAACAAGGAGGTTATTATGCCGCGCCCTCGCCGAACTCAAATCAGCCTTGAAGATACGCCCTACTACCACTGTTGCAGCCGCGTGGTGCGGCGAGCCTTTCTGTGTGGTGATGATGCCTACTCGGGTAAGAATTATGACCACCGCCGTGGTTGGGTGGAATCGTTATTATTTGAACTGGAAGCTGTTTTTGCCATTGATGTGGCGGCATTCGCCATCATGAGTAATCATCTGCATCTGGTGTTGCATGTCGATATAGAGACAGCAAACCGATGGACAGACAGAGAAGTGCTTGAGCAATGGCATAAGTTGTTCAAAGGTGACGAGTTAACCCGCAAATTCACCCAGGGTGAGCTGATTGAAGCGTATGAAGTCCCTAGGCTGAAGCATACTATCGCGATTTATCGCAGTAGGTTATGTGACATCAGCTGGTTCATGCGTTGTCTCAATGAACCGATAGCGCGTCAAGCCAATCAAGAGGATAACTGTACCGGCCGATTCTGGGAAGGAAGATTTAAGTCGCAAGCCTTACTCGATGAAGCCGCGGTGTTAACCTGTATGGCGTACGTTGACCTCAATCCCATCAGAGCCAAGATGGCCGATACGCCTGAGCAGTCGGCGCATACCAGCATTCGACTACGTATTCAGGCAGCATTGAAATGCGAACAACCCACCAAGCTACTGCCCTTTATTGGCAATGAATGCGATAACCAGCGCAGCGGTATTGCGTTTGGGCTCAAGGATTATCTTGAATTGGTGGATGATACCGGGCGTTGTATTCGCGATGATAAGCGAGGTTCGATAAGTGAAAAGAGTACCAAGCTACTGACGCGGTTGAATATCCCTCATGAGAACTGGCTCAAGCTTACCACTGAATTTGGAAGACTATTTCGTGGGCCAGTAGGCACCTTGCAAGAGCTCAGCTGTTACTGCGAACACTTGGAGAAGCGACGACGACATTTTGCAACCAGCTGTCAGTACTTTCAAACGGCCTGAACCCCACGCTATTTAACTCAACCGCAGTCATTGAAATCCCCTGAACCATGGGTAGGGCTAGCACAGCTCAAATCTCGCATTTTTGCGTGAAATATGTTCGATTTCATCAAACCTCTGCAACTCACGGATATCTTTCTACCTCTGGGTGCTCAAATCCCCTACTGGTGCTTGAACGCAGACTGAAAGAAGATTAAGTTATTGTTTTACAGTGGGTGGCTTGATTTTTAATAGAGTGCAAATCGCCGCTACGCGCTAACCTGGCCAATGTCATGGCATCGCGTTTATCGGTTTTGACCCGGTCGCCCGGAGCTTTGGGGATGAGTGCCGGCGCTACCACCCAGCATTCAATGCCACGGCGCAACAGATGACGATAGAGCCAGAAGCCACAGGGACCAGCCTCATAGATAACACAGAGCTTGCTGGTCTTGGCTGTTTGATTCTTAATGAGTTTATCGAATGAACGCAGGTTGGTTGGGATTGTGCCATGGTAATGCACAGTCTCAGCAGACTTATCAGAAACCCAGGCCACGTCAGT
>NZ_JBKORJ010000053.1:0-320743 GCF_047314585.1 Shewanella sp. BJSY2023SW005 | reverse complement strand
CTACTGCTTGAGCTTGGTATCAGTGACGATGCCTGGATAACTTCCGCCAAGGAGTTTCGCCGTCAGTACAGTGGCATGAGTGGCCGATGGGATGCCATGTGTGCCATGAAGGCCAAATATGGCGGTAAGTGGTGCCGGGGTAAGCAACAAAGCCAAGCAATACATCCCCATTAACCTTAATCCGTTGGTGATGTTGCAGAAACAGGCTTAAGCCTGCCTTAGGCATGCCTAGCAACCGCAGTTTTTGTATGAAGCACGCAGATTACTCATCTCAGAGAGTCTCATTTCCAAAAATCCGTCGTTATTTATCAGAGACTGACCCCTGCAACGAGCTTCCTTGCAGCTCAGAAAGTGGTTTGGATGTTCTGTCTATTTAGATGGCCAAATTCACTATGCCACTACAGTTTTGGGCTTTAAAGCCACGATGAACACATCACCAACTCAACGTTTTCCCAAAGAGGAAACTATCAGAGAACAAAATCATTAATTTGAAGTGCCTGAATCGGCAGTGGATGGGTTCCAAAAAAGCTTGAGATTTGTGCTAGCAAGCACAAGAAGAAAGTAGTGGTCTCCCCACAGGGACTCGAACCCCGATCGGTCGCTTAGGAGGCGACTGCTCTATCCTGTTGAGCTATAGGGAGACGCCAGTGATTATACTGGTTTTCACCCGGATGAAAAGGCTTTGGATTTAATTGCTTAAATCTTAATCGCGATGTCATTCACCTGAATGTTGAGGGCGGCATTTTCACCGCTGAGCACTGCGATGGCACTTTCCTCTGTGACTTGATCTATGGTGATTTTTGCCCGGGTTTCTCCGGCCACGGCGCGCATCTGGTTCATGCGGTCGGGCAGGTTTTGTTGCAGCACGATTTGGAACTGATCGCCCACGCGGATGCCGTTGCGTCGCCCAAGGTTGAGTATCACTCTATCTTGTTGACGCACGACTATCTGTGCCAGCAGCGGTCTGCAGGCCAGTGCCATATCGATATCTTTACTGGCATTGGCCAGCACCTTATCTATGGCCTGCCCATAACTGGCACGCCAGAATCTGTCGCTGTTGGGGGCGACGGATTCATTTTTGGCAAACTCCCAGGGCGCGGAAATGCTGTAGTTCTGATACCAGATCTGCTCGCCGCTGATCCCATGATAGAGGCTGAGCTGCAGCTGAAACAGTCGCTGAGGCTCGCTGTCCCACAGGCCCATAAAGCCGGACTCGGCCGGTTCGGTGGAGATATCTATGATTTGCGGCAGCAACAGATACTGGCTGTCGGTAATTTCACTTATCCAGGTCGGCAAACGGTAACCCCGGATATTGATAAGCTCTTCTTTGATATCCAGCCGCTCTTTGGCATGCAGGTGGGCAAAACTGGTGGAAGATTGCTTATCCAGCGTTGCCGCTATCCGCTCGGACAGGCTTCGCTGGAAATTTTCCAACTGACCATAACGCAGTTGGCTTCTGTCCTTAATGCTGGCCTGTGGCACCAGGATAGCGGCCTTGATGGCTGAGCTTTGGCACTTGTTATCCGGGCCGTCGAGAATATCGAGCCGCATAACCACCTTGAGCTTGTCTCCCTGGCGCATTTCGCTGACCAGTTCGACACTGCTTATCTGCGCCTGGCTGGAGAGGCTGAAATCGTTTTGGGTCAAGCGCCCCTGGCTGACACTCTGGGTTGATTGGAAACTGCCGCCACGGGAGAGCAAGGCCATGTTGATGGCGTTGTCCATTGCCGCTTCCCGTGCCTGGGTCAGATTGCCATTGATTATTTTGGCTTCACCTCGGGCCTCGGTCCACTCTGCCATGGCGTTCAGGCTGATGCCTAGCAGCGGCAGCAAGAGCAAAGGGCGCAATCTCATAAGACGGTTCCTCAAAATAAGAGTCAGGGTGACGGAATTTTGCCGCCACTTAAACTGGTATCGCTTGCTATTCAAATTTTATGCCAGCGCCATCCATTCACAGCTGATGCAGCGCAGTTTGCGACCATGACTAAAGCGCGGCAAGAGTTTGCCGATAAGGGAACAGAGAATATAAGTTCCCATTGCCCGCCAGTGGATAAATTGAAGGGGCAAATGAAGGTGTGGGAAATGAAAAGGCGTAGATAAGCCCCTTAAACATCTTCGTAAAAGCCTGTAATAAGCTGCCAGGCAACCGGGTTTGTTCGCCGGTGTCATCTGTTTGTACTTGGTCTGCAGGCCTAACTTAGGTTGGTATTTTATTTGCATAGCTTTACCCCAGTGAAAGGAACTTGGCGCTAATCGAGTTAGCCGTGGTGCTTAATGACAACCTCGGAGAAAGCGCGGCATAAGTCAGGTAGGTCAAGGTTCACGCCAGGTCCAAGAGTCGCCAGGTTCCTCAATAAAGCAAGTGCCCGCCAGGGTACCAGTGGGATGGATATTATGTATAAAGCCCTGTGTATATTGCCTTTACTCTTGCTGCCTGCTTGCGGCATGACTTCGCCGCAACAGCAGGCCGAGGTCAAGTCTCAAGCGGCGCCAGTCAATCTATTGGCGCAGCAGTTGGTTGACGAGTTGGTAACTCATAATGACGCTCTCAAGCCGACCCAGCCGCTATTGGTGATGACACCAGTGATGGTGGAAGACATGCAGAGCAGCAATGCGCTCGCTTCACAACTGCAGCAGGGGCTGATGACGGCCTTTCATCAGCGCGGTTTTAACCTGGTGGATTTGAACCTGGCCGATGCGGTGCGGGTAACGCCACAGGGGGATTTCATCCTTACCCGTGATTGGCAGCAACTGCCGACCGATATTGCGGTGGAGCATGTACTGGTCACCAGCATGAGTCAGGCGAAAGGTGAAATGCTGCTCAACAGCCGAATTGTCAACGTCAACAACAACCGGGTGCTTTCGGCAGCCGGTGTGCGGGTACAGGAGCAAGAGCTGCCCGGCTACTTGGCGCCTTCCAATAAGGTGGTGTCAAAAGAAGGGCTGCTTTATCGCTACGAAAGCCGTGGTGAGGATAAGGGCCGGATAGTGGGAGACAAGTAATGAAGCATTGGAACAAAACACTGTCATTGGCCACGCTGGCGCTGGCGTTAATTCTGGGTGGCTGCGCCGATAAGGACAGATATGTGCAGTGGGAGACTGAGGCGCCGAGCAGTTTTCCCAAGTTGACGGCAATAGGCTATGCCCCGCTGGCCAGCCAACCGGCCAAGGAACAGTCGCAAAAGGTGCTGATGGCGATGCAGGCATCCAAGATTGCCGCTTATCGTGAATTGGCCGAACAAGTCTATGGTCAGCGATTGTCGGCCGACAGCAAAGTCAGTGACTGGATGCTGAAAGGCGATAATATCCAGGCCTCGGTTTCCGGGGTGATCCGCGGTGCTAAGGTAGTGCGCAGTTATCCGGCCGGAGATCATTATGTGACCGAACTGGAGCTGGATTTCGCCCGGGTGTGGGATCTGTATCAGCAGCAAAATCGCCCCCAGCGAGTCAAAGAGATCACTTATTTTTAGGAAGGTGAGAATAAGTCCCCGCGGCGTTCACTTTTGTAAATTTTGTAGAGAGTGGCTCGCACCTTCAATTGGCATAAGCAAAAAGCAGCCTTGTTTGGCTGCTTTTTTGTGGCCTTTTATGGCTTAAGATGCGTTGCTGAATTGAGGGCTGAGCTTTGCGTTCTGGGCTGAGCTTTGCGTTCCGGGTCGAGTCCCCTGAGTAACCACCTTGAGTTCAGACTAGGGCAGGGGGCCACAGGCGGTGATTCTGACTAAAGAGTTGAGCTTACACAATAAGCTATAAGCAACAGCAGTCGGGTCTTAATCAAGCCTTGAGATCGTTGCCCAGGGTGGCGATGGTTGAGGTTTTGCCCTTTCCATCATAGGTCAGGCTGGAGGCGTTACGGCTGACCTGCAGCGCTTGCGCCAGGCGATTGATACTGGCCATGCTCAGTTCTATCAGGCCGGCATTTTCCTGATTGCGCAGTTGGCAAGCAGCCAATAGTTCACGAGCTTCACTGACCTGTTCGGCCAATGGTGGCTGACTGAGTTTGGCTTGTTCAGGATGAGAGGAGAGCGCTTCATCCACCGCCTTGACCTCATTGAGCAGGTCGCCCTTGTCTTTGGCCAGTTGCAGCAGATTATCGGCATTGCGATCCAGCAGGGCGTTTTTTTCCTGCTCAATCAAGTTCAGCAGACGCTCGAGTTGAGTCGTCTGCTGTGCTATCAGGCTGGTGATATCCGGGGTATCAGGCATCAGGACCCTTTATTGAGTTCGTTCAGTTCTGATTCGAATTGAGATATGTTGGCTGCCAGTTTTTCCGGGTCAACCTTATATCTGCCTTCGGCGATCGCCAATTTAATTTCGGTGATCTTCTTTTGATCTATTTCCGGCAGGGAGGCCATTTTACTCTGTACTCCTTGCAGTTGCTGCGCCTGTTGTGACACCACAACAGAGTCAGCTTTCTGCGGAGCAGCACCTTGCTGAGCTGTTTGGCTGCTCTGAGCTGTGTTCTTGGGGACTGAACCTGTGTTCACCCTGGGTTGATTTTGCAGTTGTTTAATATCCATAGCCATCTCGGCTCCAGCCTTTTCTCTGATTACCTTGCTGTCTTATCGGCACCGCCAAGGGGAACTTTAGCATTTTTTACATTCGAACTTCCACTTCGCCCACATTGGTGACAGTAGCCTCCAACACTTTGTCTGAGCGAGTGTTTTTTACCCGAATCTGTTCCCCAAGGTTACCATCATGCAGGGCTTCACCAACAGTTTTTATTTGAAACTTCTCGTTACGGGCATAGATGGAGACTCTGTCACCTTTGCAGACAAAGCAGAGATTGGCGGCAAATACCGGATAGTCTTTGGCTATGCGCCGCTTGAGGCGGGTACCTGTGACTGTGGCTATATCGTCAAATTGCGCGCCGCGCAAACTGGTTTCATCTATGTAACGCAGCGCCAGATTTTCCGGCCCAAGCACAGTGCCCGGGGCCAGTGTCTGGGTAGCCACTACCACAGGGTAACTGATATCCACCCGCACCGAGACATAGATTTGCCACGGGTAGCTGAGCTCCGGACTGTTACAACCTATGCGTACCGTATTGTTGCGGCTTATCTCTCTGTCGCTGGCAAGTTCGGCCGTCAAAGGCGAATTGCATCTGGGGGGCGTGAGCCTGGAATCCAGCCGCTGCGGCGTGATGGTAATTTGAGCATTCTCGGCCGCCAGCACTTTTTTGGCAACTGCCTCTTTAGCCAGGCTTTCTACGGCCGATATACTGGGAACAAAGCTATTCTCTGCCGTCACCGCTGGGATGGGCATTAAAATTGTAGCCAAAATGTACGCAAAATTTACTTTCATAATGAACGGGCTAGCTTGTCTCGCCAGATTACACCTATACTTTCAATGATTCGCGGATCCCAGTGCTGGCTTCACCACAGGTTTAGTCAGAAATTTGACTGAGACCCAGTGTCTTGGACAAAGCAAATAGTATGCCTGTCTGCGTGACAGCAGGTATTTATCAATACAAAGACAACAAGGCAGCCTTATGTCGAGCATTCTTGAATCAGTCAACAAGCGCACTCAACTGGTCGGACAAAACCGTCTCGAACTTCTGTTGTTTAAACTCAACGGCAGGCAAAGGTTCGGGATCAACGTGTTCAAGGTTAAAGAGGTTCTACAGTGCCCACCGCTGACGGCACTGCCCAAGTTGAACTCCTTCGTTAAGGGCGTGGCCCATATTCGCGGCACCACAGTGTCGGTTATCGACCTCAGTGCGGCGACCGGCGGTAAACCCATAGATGATGTCAAGGATTGCTTCATCATTATTTCCGAGTACAACCGTAGCGTGCAGGGCTTCCTGGTGAAGTCTGTCGAGCGGATCATCAATATGAACTGGGAGTCCATCATGCCGCCTCCGGAAGGAGCAGGGCGATACTCCTACCTGACCGCGGTGACCGAAATCGAAGGTGAGTTGGTTGAAATTCTCGATGTTGAGAAAATTCTCGATGAAATTTCGCCGGTTAAGACAGACATCAGTCAGGAAATCGATGAATCTCTCACAATCGACAGAGAGCAGCACTATCATATTATGGTGATTGACGACTCTTCAGTGGCCCGTAAGCAGATCATTCGGGCGCTGTCTTCGTTGAACCTGCAGATAGATACTGCCAAAGATGGCCGGGAAGCGCTGGATAAGTTGAAAAGTATCGCG
Organism: Shewanella sp. BJSY2023SW005; assembly: GCF_047314585.1. Lineage (NCBI taxonomy): Bacteria > Pseudomonadati > Pseudomonadota > Gammaproteobacteria > Alteromonadales > Shewanellaceae > Shewanella > Shewanella sp. BJSY2023SW005. The sequence goes on along the minus strand of NZ_JBKORJ010000053.1, from coordinate 314,586 downwards.
TCGGAGATGGACAATGTCGCCGATGAGATCCCGCTGATTATTTCAGATATTGAAATGCCGGAAATGGATGGCTACACCCTGACCGCCGAGATCCGTGATGATCCCAAGCTGAAACATATCAAGGTGGTGTTGCATACCTCGTTGAGTGGGGTGTTCAACCAGGCCATGGTGCAAAAAGTGGGCGCCAACGATTTTATTGCCAAGTTCAACCCCGATGAATTGGCATCGGCAGTTAACAAGCATCTGAGTTTATAGTCGCTGTCTGCTGTGGATTTTTATGACTATAGTGAGTTTGATGTCTTGTGTTGCAAATGGGGCTGGGGTATAACGCTGACCCAGTTTTTAAATGGCGCTGCATTGAGTTGCAGCGACGTTTTCACGGATAGTTAGGACACTAAGGTGCCAGATAAATCTCTCGCAGAAACTGAGTACAATCAATTCAGGCTGTTTCTTGAACAGCACAGTGGCATTGTATTGGGTGAGAACAAACAGTATTTGGTTCGCAGCCGTTTGGCGCCTTTGATGGGGAAATATGGCTTGCCATCCCTGTCGGACGTAGTTAAGCAGTCGATGCGGCCCACCGAGCGTCAGTTACGCGCTGAAGTCGTCGATGCCATGACCACCAACGAAACCCTCTGGTTTCGGGACAAGTATCCTTTTGACCTGCTCGGCAATACATTGTTGCCCGGTTATGCCAAGCTGGGGCGGCCGTTGAAGATTTGGTCGGCAGCCTGTTCATCCGGCCAGGAACCCTATTCACTGGCGATGACAGTGCTTGAATATCAGCAGCGTAAGCCGGGGGCTTTGCCGGGTGGCGCCATGATTCAGGCCACAGATTTGTCGCCGTCCATGCTGGAGCGTTGTAAAAACGCCGAGTACGATAAGCTGGCGTTGGCCCGCGGCCTGTCTGAAGAGCGCAAGCGTCAGTTTTTTGAAGCCCTGCCCAACGGCAATATGCGGGTTAAAGACAATGTGCGCCGTTTGGTGAGTTTTCGGGCCCACAACCTGCTTGAAAGCTACACCTTACTTGGCAAGTTCGACATCATCTTTTGCCGCAACGTGCTTATCTATTTTGCGCCGGAGGCAAAGGCAAAAATACTGCGGCAATTTGCTGCCGCCCTTAATCCCAAGGGGATACTGTTTTTGGGCGCCAGTGAATCGATTGCCGGGTTGACCGATGAATTCGACATGGTGCGCTGTAACCCAGGCATCTATTATCAAAAGAAAAATTAACCACCTAATCATTTGATTTTTAATTAGATAGTTTGAAAGGCTCGTCAACTTGGACGGGCCTTTTCTGTTTTACCTTTCACCCTAACGGCCATCATCTTCTTATCTGTTATCCTCCACTCTATATCTGGCACAAAGCTTGCTTTGTTTTTGTCGAGTCATTGGAGGAGGCGGTTTTATGGCGATCAGTTTCGATAAGGCCCTTGGAATACATCAATACACTCTGGGCATTCGCGCCCAGCGTGCCGAAGTGCTTGCCAGCAATATAGCCAATGCCGATACCCCACATTATAAGGCTCGGGATGTTGATTTTTCCTCGGCGTTGCAGGCGGCAAAAGGGCGGCAACAGGGGATGAGCATGGCGGCAACTTCTGAAAAGCATTTCGACCTCAAGGCGCTGACGGCCCAGCATGTGCAGTATCGGGTGCCGGATCAACCGGACACGGGTGACGGCAATACTGTCGATATGCAAAAAGAGCAGCAGGCCTTTGTGCAAAATGCGCTTGAATATCAGATGTCGCTTGGGTTCCTCGACGGTAAGTTCGCCGGGATGAAGAAGGCATTGAAAGGAGATTAATCATGAGCTTATACAATATCTTCAATGTTGCGGGGTCGGGAATGTCGGCGCAGTCTGTGCGCTTGAACACCACCGCCAGTAACATAGCCAACGCAGATTCCGTCTCTTCCAGTATCGATAAGACCTACAAGGCGCGGCATCCCATTTTTGAGGCCGAGCTGGCCAAGGCCAATGGTCAACAGCAGCAAGGCGCTGCGGTAAAGGTTAAGGGCATAGTGGAAAGCGATAAACCCTTGTTGAAAGAGTATTCGCCGGATCATCCCATGGCCGATGCCGATGGTTTTATCTACAAACCCAATGTCAATGTAGTGGAAGAGATGGCCGATATGATTTCCGCCTCCCGCTCCTATCAGATGAACGTCCAGGTGGCCGATGCAGCCAAGTCCATGCTGCAGCAGACCCTGAGAATGGGCAAATAAAGGGAGACATAGCCCATGAGTGTAAGTTCAGTTAACCCCTTCCTCGACAGCATAAGTGTCAAACGGGATTCGGAGACCAAGAAGAGTAACAATCAGCAGCTGACCCAGGAAGATTTCTTCTCGCTGCTGAGTAGGCAGTTGTCGATGCAGGATCCTTTCAAGCCTGTGGACAACGACCAGATGATTGCCCAGATGGCGTCGTTTTCTACCGTGGATGGTATCTCCAAGCTCAACGAGGAGATAGTGAACCTCAACACGGTAATGACCTCGAGTCAGGCATTACAGGCATCAGGCCTGGTGGGGCAGAAAGTGTTGATCCCGGCGGGCACCGGCTATGTTTCCGAGGAAGACCCGACCCTCAAAGGGGTGATCACATCGCCAGAGAAAATGCCTTCCATCAAGGTGACTGTTGAGGATGAAGCCGGCCAGGTAATCAAGACCTTTGATGTGGATGGCAGTGCCGGCGGCAACATAGACGTGGAATGGGACGGCTTGGATAAGGACGGTAAACCCGTTGAGGCCGGTATCTACACCATGAAGGCCAGCGGGGTTGTCGATGGCAAGTCCCAGGATCTTATTGTCAGTGCCTATGCCCACGTGACCAGTGTATCGCTCAACTCGGCCAGTGGCGCCGTGTTGAACCTAAGAGGTATTGGCGGGATCAGACTGGCCGACGTGCTGGCTGTTTCCGAAGTTTAATTCTGTTTCTGCCCCGGCTGCGCCGGACAGTATCTGAAAATCATGAGGTGAATTATGTCTTTTAACATTGCTCTGAGTGGGATTGCTGCGGCGCAGAAAGATCTCAATACCACAGCCAACAATATTGCCAACGTCAATACCGTCGGCTTTAAAGAATCCCGGGCCGAGTTTGCCGATGTTTACGCCAGCTCGATTTTCTCCAACGGCAGAACCACAGTGGGCGGCGGTGTGACCACCACTCAGGTGGCGCAGCAGTTCCACCAGGGTAACCTGAACTCCACCAACAATGCGTTGGATTTGGCGATCAACGGTGGCGGTTTCTTCGTGACCTCTCCCAATGTGGGCAGTCAGGATTACTCTTTCACCCGCGCCGGTGCCTTCAAGCGTGATGAAAACGGTTTCCTGGTCGATGCCGCAGGTAACTTCCTGCAGAGCTTCCCTGTCGATAAAGACGGCAACTCCACCTCTGTGAGTTTGACCACTACCAAGCCGGTGCAGATCCCGGATACTGCCGGTAGCCCGCAGAAGACCAATAATGTCGGCATCAGCATGAACCTGGATTCCACCCAGGCCACCAAAGATCCGGCGCTGTTTGACCCATCCAAGTCAGACACTTTCAACAACTCAACCGCAGTGACCATTTATGACTCCCTGGGTAACTCCCACACCTTGACCACCTATTTTGTGCGTCCGGACAATGGCGCCTACACGGGCGAGAGTAACTGGGTGGCTTACTATGCCATCGACGACAAGCCGGTTAATCTGGGCGGCGGCGCCGTTGGCAGCTATCAGACAGATACTGATGGTGACGGTAACCCGGATGGCACAGGCACAGCGCAAACTGCTGGTGGCTGGACTGGCGCCGTGCTCAAGTTCAACGATGTCGGCGGTTATATAGGTTCAGATCCGGCGGTGATCACCACAGAGCAGTTGGGTGTTGGCGGTGCCAATGTTCTCGGCCCTGCGGCGGACGGAACCCAGACAATAACCATAGACTTCAACAACCCGACCCAGTTCTCGGAAAAGTTCAACGCCACTGAATTGACGCAGGATGGGGTGACTGTGGGTCGTCTGACCAATGTGGAAGTGGGTACAGACGGGTTGATCTCAGCCAAGTACAGCAATGGCTCGACCGTGCCTTTGGCGCGGGTGGCACTGGCGCGTTTCTCCAATGAACAGGGTCTGAGCCAGGTAGGTAACACCTCCTGGAAAGCGAGCCTGGACTCAGGTGCAGCGCTGGCCGGTGAGGCCAACAGTGGCGTGTTCGGCAGTATCCGTTCCTCAACGCTGGAACAGGCCAACGTCGACCTGACCACTGAGCTAGTGGACCTGATTTCGGCTCAGCGTAACTTCCAGGCCAACTCCCGTACTCTGGAAGTGAACAATACACTGCAGCAGACAGTACTGCAGATCCGCTAATGCTTCCAGCGCAAGACATTGCCGCTACGGCAATGTCTTGCCGCTTCTCCCTGTACACACTCCCAAGTCACTGAAGTTCTTCTGTTGTCACTGCGCTCGATTGCTCATTTTATTGGCACGATGTTTGCTTTTACCTGAATAGGTAAAAAGATTGACGGAGCAGCAGGTGGACAAACTTCTCTATGTCGCCATGACTGGCGCCAAACAAAACATGAATGCGCTGGCGGTTCGGGGTAACAACCTGGCCAATGCCAACACAGATGGTTTCAAGTCAGACATGGCTCAGGCCCGTGCGATGCAAGCCTTCGGTGAAGGATTGCCGACCCGGGTGTTTGCCATGACAGAGTCGCCCTCGGCTAACTTTCAGTCCGGCCCTATCAAATCGACCGGGCGGGATCTGGACATAGCCATCAAAGATCAAGGCTGGATTGCGGTGCAGGCAGCCGATGGCAGCGAGGCCTACACCCGCTCCGGCAGTCTGAGTTTTGACACCACAGGTTTACTGCGTAACGACAGGGGCAACCCGGTAATGGGCGATAACGGCCCGATAGTGCTGCCGTTGCCGATAGACAAAATCCAGATTGCCACCGACGGCACCATCTCCATTCGTCCCCAGGGCGCAACCGCCGAGGTGATTGAAGAGGTGGGCCGCATCAAGCTGGTCAACCCGGGCAATCAGAACCTGATGCGCGGTGAAGATGGCTTGTTCCGCACTCTGGACGGCAATCCGGCCGCCGCCGATCCCTTTGTGAATGTGGAAAGTGGCGCTGTGGAAGGCAGCAATGTCAATGCCGTGGATGAAATGGTCAACCTGATTGAGCTGCAACGTCAGTTTGAGCTGCAGGTAAAAATGATGAAAACCGCAGAAGAGAACGACAAGTCGTCCGCTTCATTGATGCGCATTAGCTAGGAGTAATTGATATGCATCCCGCGTTATGGATAAGTAAGACTGGGCTAGATGCCCAGCAAACAGACATCTCGGTGATTTCAAATAACGTCGCTAATGCCAGCACCATAGGCTACAAAAAGGGCCGGGCGATATTTGAAGACTTACTGTATCAGACGGTCAATCAGGCCGGTGGTATCAGTGCTTCCAACACCAAGCTGCCCAATGGCCTTAACCTGGGCGCAGGTACCAAGGTAGTGGCCACCCAGAAGATTTTCTCCCAGGGGAATCTGCAAACCACAGATAACGCGCTGGACATGATGATTGAAGGCCCGGGATTCTTTGAAATCCAACTGCCGGACGGCACCACTGCCTACACTCGCAACGGCCAGTTCACTCTGGATGATACCGGCCAGATAGTGACATCCGGCGCCGGCTATGTGCTGCAGCCTGCCATTACCATTCCGGACGATGCCACCAGTATTACCGTTTCCGCCGAAGGTGAAGTGTCGGTTAAAACCCCGGGCGCCGCCGAAAACCAGGTGGTGGGCCAGCTGACCATCTCTGATTTCATCAATCCGTCCGGCCTGGATCCCATAGGGCAAAACCTCTATCTGGAGACGGGCGCCAGCGGTACCCCAATTCAGGGCACGGCTTCGCTTGACGGTTTGGGCTCCATTCGTCAGGGCTCGCTGGAAACCTCCAACGTTAACGTGACCGAAGAGCTGGTTAACCTGATTGAGAGTCAGCGGATCTACGAAATGAACTCCAAAGTCATTTCGGCCGTAGACCAGATGCTGGCCTACGTGAACCAGAATCTGTGATGAGGTGATGTGATGAAACCCTTGTTCCTTATCATTCCGGCTTTGTTTCTGGGGGCTTGCACTGCTACCCAGAATAAACCCATAGCCGATGATCCCTATTATGCGCCTGTGTATCCCGAAGCACCGCCGACCCGGATAGCGCCGACCGGCTCTATTTATCAGGATAGCCAGGCGTCTTCGCTTTACTCGGATCTGCGGGCGCACAGGGTAGGGGACATCATCACTGTGGTGCTGGTGGAGTCGACCCAGGCGAAGAAAAGCGTCGGTAACAAGATCAAGAAAGGCTCGGACATGTCGGTGAACCCGCTCTATATGGGCGGCAGCAATGTCACCATCAAGGGCAATCCGCTGGATTTCCGTTACGGCGACAGCATGGATACCAATCGTGAGGCCGATGCCGATCAGAGCAACAGTCTCTCCGGGCAGATCTCGGCCAATGTGATGCAGGTGCTGGGCAATGGCAACCTGGTTATTCGCGGTGAAAAGTGGATCACCATCAATAATGGCGACGAGTTTATCCGGGTAACCGGCATTATTCGACCGCAGGATATTACTCCCGAGAACACCATAGATTCGCCCAAAGTCGCCAATGCCCGTATTCAATACAGCGGTACCGGCACCTTTGCCGATTCGCAAAAGGTGGGCTGGCTGAGCCAGTTCTTCCTCTCTGACTGGTGGCCTTTCTGAGGATAAGCTCATGAAAATCAAATTAATCATGGCACTTGCCTGTTTGCTGGTTTCCCTGCCTGGACAGGCCGAGCGCATCAAGGATATCGCCGATATCCAAGGGGTCAGGGATAACCAGTTGATAGGCTACGGTCTGGTGGTCGGTTTGCCGGGCACCGGGGAGAAGACCCGTTACACGGAGCAGACCTTCAAGACCATGTTGAAGAATTTCGGCATCAATTTGCCGGATAACTTCAGGCCCAAGATCAAGAATATTGCCGTGGTGGCAGTGCATGCCGATATGCCACCCTTTATCAAGCCGGGACAAACCCTGGATGTGACGGTATCGAGCCTGGGTGAAGCCAAGAGCCTGCGCGGCGGTACTTTGCTGCAGACTTTCCTTAAAGGGGTGGACGGCAATGTTTACGCCATCGCCCAGGGCAGTCTGGTGGTCAGCGGTTTCAGCGCCGAGGGGCTTGATGGCTCCAAGGTGATCCAGAACACGCCAACCGTGGGCCGCATTCCCAACGGCGGCATAGTCGAGCGTGAAGTGGCCAGCCCTTTCGGTAATGGCGATCACCTGACTTTTAACCTGCACAGAGCCGATTTCTCCACCGCCAAGCGCACCGCCGATGCCATTAATGGCTTACTCGGCCCGGGTATGGCACGGGCGCTTGATGCTTCATCCATTCAGGTCAGTGCCCCCAGAGATGTGTCGCAGCGGGTATCGTTTCTGGCCACCCTGGAAAATATTCAGGTTGAGCCTGCCGATGAATCGGCCAAGGTGATAGTCAACTCCCGCACCGGCACCATAGTGGTCGGCAAGGACGTAAAACTCCTGCCGGCGGCTGTGACCCATGGCGGCCTTACCGTCACCATTGCCGAAGCGACTCAGGTTTCTCAGCCCAACGCCCTGGCTGGTGGCCAAACCGCAGTGACCAGCAACAGCACCATAGATGTGGCTCAGGACAATAGACGTATGTTTATGTTCAACCCGGGCACTTCCCTCGATGAGTTGGTGCGGGCGGTGAATATGGTCGGCGCAGCGCCATCGGATGTGTTGGCCATCCTCGAAGCCTTAAAAATGGCAGGGGCTTTGCATGGTGAACTCATCATCATCTGATTAATGGCACATTGGTTTATCGACTATGAACAAAATGGCTGATGCTTCGCAATTTCTGGATCTCGGTGGGCTGGACAAGCTCAGAGCCCAGGCGCAGCAGGATCAAAAGGCGGCGCTCAAGGAAGTCGCGCAGCAGTTTGAAGGCATCTTTGTGCAGATGTTGATGAAAAGCATGCGTGATGCCAATGCGATATTTGAATCCGACAGCCCGATGAACAGCCAGTACACCAAGTTCTACGAGCAGATGCACGATCAGCAGATGTCGGTGGAGCTGTCCTCCAAAGGCATGTTGGGGCTGGCGGATCTCATGGTGCAGCAGTTGTCACCTGAAAACTCGGACATTACCCCGTCCTCAGTGCTCCGCGGTGATGTCGATAACCGCAGCGTCGCGGCCTTAAACGGCGGCCAGACGGAGAAGATATCCGGTGTTGAAGCTGCAGCGGCCAAAGCATCCGCGCTGCCAAGCAATGACAGCCTGCAGCAGGTCTTGAGCGGCAAAGTATTGCCGTCATGGCGGCAGGCGCGGCCGGCAATTGGCAGCCAGGAAGAGTTTGTCAGACAGCTTTATCCCCATGCCAAGGCCGCTGCCGATGCTTTGGGGACTCAACCCGAAGTGCTGCTGGCGCAATCGGCTCTGGAAACCGGCTGGGGCCAGAAAATGGTCCGTGGCCATAAAGGCGAGTCCAGCAACAACCTGTTCAACATCAAGGCCGACAGGCGTTGGCAGGGCGAGAAAGCGGCAGTGTCGACCCTGGAATATGAGCAGGGCACAGCTGTGCGGCAAAAGGCGGACTTCCGGGTGTATGACAGTTTTGAGCAGAGCTTTAACGACTTTGTCAGCTTTATCTCCGACAACGATCGTTATAGCCAGGCGCGCAAGATGGCCGCCAATCCCGGCGAATTTATCAAGGCACTGGCCGAGGCGGGATACGCCACGGATCCTCAATATGCCAACAAGGTGATGAAAGTGCTGGATACCATCAAGGCTGATTTTGGCCAATTGTTGCAGGAGTTCGGCTCAAAGCCGGGCCAGTAAAGGTGCAGGAGCGATAACCCATGTCTATGGATCTGTTCAGTATAGCCCGCAGCGGGATCCTGGCCGCCCAATCACAATTGGGGGTGACCAGTAACAATATTGCCAACGTCAATACCGAAGGCTATCACCGTCAGGTGGCAATTCAAGGCACCTCCACCTCAATGCGTCTTGGCAATAACTTCTATGGCACAGGTACCTATGTGCAGGAAGTTAAGCGTATTTACAACGATTATGCCGCCAGAGAGCTGCGTATCGGCCAAACAGGGCTCAGTGCCGCCGAGGCCAGTTACACCAAGCTCAGCGAGCTGGATCAGCTGTTTTCCCAGATAGGCAAGGCGGTACCAGCCTCATTGAATGACTTTTTCTCCGGCCTCAACAGCCTGGCTGACCTGCCCTCTGATCTGGGGATCCGCGGCTCTGTGCTCAACTCGGCCTCGCAACTGGCGCAGAATCTCAATCAGATGCAGAGCCATCTGAGTGGTCAGGTGCAGCAAACCAATGATCAGATTGAAAGCATTACCACCAGGATCAATGAGATCAGTAAAGAGATGGCGCAGATCAATCTTGAACTGATGAAGACGCCGGGTAACGATGCGCAGCTGCTGGATAAGCAAGATGCCCTGATCCAGGAATTGAGCCAATATGCCGAAGTCAATGTGATCCCGCTGGAAAACGGTGCCCGCTCCATCATGTTGGGCAGCTCCTTTATGCTGGTATCCGGTGAAGTGGCCATGACCATGGGCGTGACCACAGGTGACCCCTTCCCCAACGAGCCGGAGCTGACCTATAGCCTTGGTGGCAGTGAATTAAAGGCAGACCCCGCCAAGCTCGGTGGTCAACTGGGCGCCTTATTTGATTTTCGTGACAACACCCTGATGCCCGCCAGCCATGAGCTGGGGCAGTTGGCGCTGGGGATTGCCGATGCCTTTAACGAGATGCAGTCCCAGGGTTTCGATCTCAATGGCGAGCTGGGACAACCTATTTTTACCGATATCAATGACCCTGTGATTGCCGCCGGCCGTGTCGGCGCCTATTCGGGTAATCCGGGCACAGCTTCCTTGAGCGTTAATATCGATGATGTCGGCGCCCTGTCCGGCAGCAGTTATGAGCTGAACTATACCAGCGCCGGTACTTATGAACTCAAGGATATGAAGACAGGAGCCGTGACCAACTTGACGCTCAACGGCAACACTTTGGAAGGCGCCAACGGTTTCAGTATCAATATCGACGCCGGTGCCATGGCCGCCGGTGACAGGTTTGAAATACGGCCAACAGCGAATGCGGCAGCCAACATAGGTGTAGTGATGTCAGATCCCAAGGGGATTGCCGCTGCGGCGCCGAAAATCACCGCCGGGACAGGTAATTCAGGCAGCACTTCAGTGAAGTTGGTCAGCATAGATGACAGAAGCGCGGCTAACTTCCCCGTGACTGACAGTGAGCTGACATTCACCCTGGATACCAGTGTCAATCCGCCTACCTATGAAGTCTTTGATGTCAACGGCGCTTCTTTGGCAACCGGGACGGCTGCGGGCACTCCGCCGCAGATCAGCGCCTTTGGCTTTACCTTCGAAGTTGATGGCAGCAGTGGCGGCAGTGAGAGTTTCACTTTTGATCTCAGCTTTGCGCCGGGGGATAACACCAATGCCGTGGCCATGGCCAAGCTCAGTGACAGCAAGATAATGAACAATGGTAAGTCGACCCTGGGAGATGTGTTTGAAAAGACCAAGCTGGATATTGGCAGTCAAACCAAATCCGCCCAGGTGAGGGCCGGTTCGGCGGAGGCCATTTACAACCAGGCCTATGCCAGGGTGCAGTCGGAATCCGGGGTTAACCTGGACGAAGAGGCGGCCAACTTGATGCAGTTCCAGCAGGCCTACCAGGCATCGGCACGGATCATGACCACAGCCAATACCCTGTTCGACACTTTGTTCAGTTCGGTTCGATAGGAGCTTGAGAGATGCGTATTTCAACTTCACAGATGTACCAGCAGAACTTAAACAGCATTCTGCAGAAGCAAACGGATACCAACAGGATCCTCGAGCAGCTCTCCAGCGGTAAAAAGGTCAACACTGCCGGTGACGATCCTGTGGCGGCTATCGGCATAGACAATCTCTATCAGCAAAACGCGCTGGTGCAGCAGTATCTCAAGAATGTGGACTACAGCAAGAATCATTTGTCGATGGCGGAAAGCAAGCTCGGCAGTGCCGAAACTCTGGTTACCAGCATTCGAGAGCAGATGTTGCGTGCAGTAAATGGCACCCTGGCACCGTCAGAGCGGCAAATGATTGCCGACGAGCTGCGCGGCAGTCTGGATGAACTCTTGAGTATTGCCAATACCCAGGATGAGTCTGGTAACTATCTGTTCTCCGGATTCAGCACAGACAATCAACCCTTTGCCTTTGATGCCAGCGGCAACATGGTTTACAGCGGTGACAGCGGCGTTCGTGACGCCTTGGTGGCTCAAGGGGTTGCCATGGGCACCAACATCCCGGGGGACTCGGCCTTTATGAGGGTGCCCAATGGTTTGGGTGACTATGGCGTCAATTATTTGGCCTCTCAAACCGGGGACTTCAGGGTGCTCAGCGCCAAGATAGATAACCCCGCGGCCCATGTGGCCGATACCTACACCTTTAACTTTACCGACAATGGTGCCGGTGGGGTTGATTTGGAAGTGTTGGACTCGGGCGGCACTGCGGTGGCTAATGTGACCAACTTCGATGCCAGTAATCCCGTGAGTTTCAATGGCATTGAGGTGAAGCTGGACGGTACGCCGGCTGGCGGGGATTCCTTCACCATGGAGCCCGATGCCGAGGTACCTATTTTCGATACCATTCAGCAGGCAATCGATCTGCTGGAGGATCCCAACCGGGTCAATACCCCGGAGGGGAAAGCTGAGTTGGCACAATTATTGAATAACGTTGATAGCGGCTTGAATCAGCTCAGTGTGGCCAGAGGGGGGGCCGGGAATAATCTCAAAAGCCTCGAAAGCTACAGCTCCAATCATACAGAGGAAGAGCTGGTGAATAAGTCGGCATTGTCACTGCTGGAAGATCTCGATTACGCCTCGGCGATAACCGAGTTTCAAAAACAGCAGCTGGCGTTGAACGCCGTTTCAAATGTGTTCAGCAGAGTGGGTTCTGTTTCCCTGTTTGACTTTATTTAACAGAAAGCAAAGACCTACCCGTCTGTCAGATAAATTGTTAACAAATTTAGCCAAGCTCCGAGTCTTGGCGCTAAAACTAGGAAGAGGAACTCAACATGGCTATTACCGTTAATACTAACGTGACCTCGATGAAGGCACAGAAGAACCTGAACATATCCAGTGGTAACCTGGCGACCTCTATGGAACGCCTGTCCAGTGGTCTTAGGATCAACAGCGCCAAGGATGATGCCGCGGGTCTGGCTATCTCCAACCGTTTGAACTCTCAGGTTCGCGGCTTGGAAGTGGGCATGCGTAACGCCAACGACGCGATTTCCATCGCCCAGATTGCCGAAGGCGCGATGCAAGAGCAGACCAATATGCTGCAACGTATGCGTGACCTGGCCATCCAGTCTGAAAACGGTGCCAATAGCACCGCCGATCTGCAGGCGCTGAAAGATGAAATGGATCAGCTGCGTGATGAGATCACCGCTATTGGTAACAGCACAGCCTTTGGTAACACCAAGCTGATGACTGGTGAGTTCTCCGGTGGCAAGCTGTTCCAGGTCGGTCACCAAGACGGTGAAGACGTGACAGTGACGGTCAAAACCAATAATGCCGCATCAATGTCGGTAAATGCGCTGACGGTGCTGACTTCTGCCGGTCGTGACTCTGCCATTGGCAAGATTGACGCCGCCATCAAGAATATAGATACCCAGCGCGCTGAATTGGGCGCGGTGCAAAACCGTTTGGCCCACAATATCAGCAACAGTGCCAACACTCAGGCCAACGTTGCCGATGCCAAGAGCCGTATCGTGGATGTGGACTTTGCCAAGGAAACTTCGGCCATGACCAAGAACCAGGTACTGCAGCAAACGGGTTCCGCCATGTTGGCACAGGCCAACCAATTGCCACAGGTCGCGCTTTCTCTGCTTGGCTAATCGAGTGGTAAGGGCAATATCGTCAGTGGTTTCATCACCACTGGCGATATTATTTTTCTCAAACAATCATTGAGTTAAGAAGAATTGATGATTTTTTGAAAAAAATGACTAAAGATCAAAACAGGGGTGCCGTTAAAGATACTGTAACCAGTAAGACCCGCCTGGCTCAAACGAAGACAGGCTAGTTTTCCAAGCCAGGTAAAGAGGAAATCATTATGGCTATTACAGTAAACACCAACGTAACATCACTGAAAGCTCAGAAAAACCTGAACATCTCCAACGGTAGCCTGGCTACTTCAATGGAGCGTCTGTCAAGTGGTCTGCGTATCAACAGTGCTAAAGATGATGCTGCAGGTCTGGCGATTTCTAACCGCCTGAATAGCCAGGTGCAAGGTCTTGAAGTCGGCATGCGTAACGCCAACGACGCTATCTCCATCGCCCAGATCTCTGAAGGTGCGATGCAGGAGCAGACCAACATGCTGCAACGTATGCGTGACCTGGCCATCCAGTCTGAAAACGGTGCCAACAGTACTGCTGACTTGCAGGCGCTGAAAGACGAAATGGATGCGTTGGCAACTGAAATCACAGCTATCGGTAACACTACTGCTTTTGGTAACACCAAGCTGATGACAGGTGACTTCTCTGGCGGTAAGTTGTTCCAGGTAGGTCACCAGGATGGCGAAGATGTAACAGTTAAAGTGAAGACCACTAATGCGACTACACTTTCTGTTAATGCGCTGACTGTACTGACTTCTGCTGGTCGTGACTCAGCTATCGGTAAGATCGATGCCGCTATCAAGAACATCGACTCACAACGCGCCGAGTTGGGTGCCATCCAGAACCGTCTGGCACACAACATCAGCAACAGCGCCAACACTCAGGCCAACGTTGCCGACGCCAAGAGCCGTATCGTGGACGTGGATTTCGCCAAAGAAACCTCTGCCATGACCAAGAGCCAGGTGCTGCAACAGACAGGTTCGGCCATGCTGGCCCAAGCTAACCAGCTGCCACAGATCGCACTGTCACTGCTGTAATCTTTCAGGTTAGCTATCGCGTCAGTAAAAGGGAGGTTCGGCAACGGATCTCCCTTTGCTGCATTCATGGAAGGAAGATATTGAAGGCAGTTAGGTCAACTGAGTGGAGAATAGGCGATGGAAGTTACTACCTTATCCAATGCTGTCCCAGTGAGGACAGAAGTGAAGCCGGGACAGTTGAAAGAAGCTGTCCCCAAGAACGCGGAAACCGAGGCGACAGCCTTGCTCAAGCCGGTCGATGAGGCGGAGCAGAACAAGGAGGCGCAGCAAGATCCCGAGCAGCTGCAGCAGGTGGCGGAAGAACTCTCCAATACCATGTCTATGATGCGCAAGGGACTGGCATTCAAAGTGGACGAAACATCCGGCACTCACGTTGTCAGCGTGATGGATGTAGACTCAGGGGATGTGATAAGACAGATCCCCAGCGAGGAAGCTTTGGAGCTGGCTGCTAAACTTTCAGAAGTAGCAGGACTGCTGATGAAGACGGAAGCCTAAAAGGCTTAACGTGAGATAGAGGTTGATATGGCATTAACAGCAACAGGTTTGGGGTCGGGGCTCAATATTACCGAGATAGTCAAGGTCTTGGTTGACGCCGAGAAAGTGCCTAAAGAGGCGATTTTCAATAAGACCGAAGATACGATAGATGCCAAGGTTTCTGCCATAGGAACCCTCAAGAGCCAGCTGTCCAAGTTCCAGGATGCGCTGAAAAAGCTCCAGGATGGCGGCGCCTTGAATCAACGTACTGTCACCCTGGGCAACGAAGATTTCTTTACTGCCACTGCAGGTAAAAACTCTTTGCCCGGCTCCTACAACATCAAGATTGAGGCCTTGGCACAGCAACACAAGGTTGCCGGTGCTGCCACCGCCGATGCCAGTGCCGCGGTCGGTGAAGGAAGCCTACAATTTGCAGTCAATGGCGAGAATTTCAGCGTCGATGTGGAAGCCACAGATTCGCTTGAAGATATTGCCAAAAAAGTGAATGCCAATGCCGATAATTCGGGTGTTACCGCCACTGTCATCACCAGTGATGCCGGCAGCCGTTTGGTATTCAGCTCCGACAAAGAAGGCACGGATAACCAGATAAGCGTAACCGCAACTGATACTTCAGGTACCGGGCTTTCAGATATGTTTGGTGCCGGTAATCTTGAAGAGATCCAGGCTGCCAGCAACGCCGTACTCTATATTGACGGCCAGAAGCTGACTTCCCAATCCAATGAAGTGAAAGACGCCATCCCCGGCGTGACGCTTAACCTCACTGATGCTGATGTCAACAAGACCACCAAGCTGACCATAGCTCAGGATACCGATGCGGTTAAAGAAAACGTCAAAGGTTTTGTTGATGCCTACAACAGCCTGATCACCTCGATAGAAAAGCTCTCGGCCTATGATGTAGACAAAAAAGAGGCTGCAGCACTGCAGGGTGACTCCATGATCCGCTCACTGGAATCTCAGTTACGCTCCGGGATCAGTGACAGGGTGGCGACGGCCGACGGTACTATTGCACTCTATGATATTGGCATTAAAACCGACAGATATGGCAAACTCTCGATTGATGATGCCAAGCTTGATGAGGCTATCAAGACCAATATGGACGGGGTTGAAGCGCTGTTTTCCACCAAGGATACCGGCCTAGCCAACGCCATGGATGAATTGGCCACGACCTACGTCAAGGCCGGCGGTGTAATAGACACCCGCAATCAGGCCTATACCGGCGATAAGCAACGTCTTGCGGATCAGCGTGAGGCCTTTGCCCTTAAAATGGAGTTGCTGGAAGCCAGATTGACCAAACAGTTCAACGCCATGGATCTGGTGGTTGGCCAGTTGTCAGCACAGGGGCAGAACGTTATCGGTGCCCTGAACTCCTTGCCGGGTGTCGTCAAGAAGAGTAGCTGATTGGGATACCAAAGATGCGGGTAACTGAAGAACTGAATCAGATCAACGAATTGTTGCGCCGGGCTCTGGATTGTTTACTGACAATTCCCGCCGAGGATGAAAAAACTGACGAGTTGGTCTCTAATTTGCAAGAGCTGGTAAGCAGGCGTCAAACTTTGCTCCAGACCCTGATAGAGGAAGTGCAGAGTCCTGAGTTGCTAGAGGAGCAATTGGAGCTGACTGCCACTTTTGAGCAGCATGCCAAAGCGATACGCCAACAAAGGCAGGAGCTATTGGCGCTCAGGAGTCAGAACAAACGTCAGGTCAATGTTTACAAGTCTATAGATGCAAATAGGTAGGTATTTATGAGAGGGTCGCTACAGTCTTATCGTAAGGTGTCATTGGAGAGTGAAATCTCAGTTGCATCACCGCACAGGATCATTCAGTTGATGTTCAACGGCGCATTGGAGCGTATTGCCCAGAGTCGTTACGCCATAGAGCAAGGCGACCAGTCGTCCAAGGGAATTTTCATCAACAAGGCGATTGGTATTATCACAGGTCTCAGCAACAGCCTGAATATGGAAGCCGGTGGTGAGATAGCCAAGAATCTCAGCAACCTTTACGACTTTATGCTGCGGCGTATCTCTGAGGCCAATCTGAATAATGATGTTCAGGCGCTGGATGATGTTGCGGCCGTGCTGCGGGACATCAAAGAAGCCTGGGATGCCATTCCCGCTGATAAACATCACCTTACGGCTCACGAAGAAAACCGTTGAGTTATTAACCATTCGAGATAAAGGCGCCTTTGGCGCCTTTTTGACTTACGCCATTTAATTGACGATATTGGCTCTTAAGTGCTGAATTTGGACTAAAATCAGGAAGGGTTAGGCAGAAAAGCCATCCTAGGCTTGCTTATATCGTGCCGATAATACAATATTCAGCATTGCTACAAATTTAGCTGAGTATGTGAAGAAAGCATTGCCAGACTTTCCAGAGCAACTAACACTAATAATTAATGCGAATCCATAATTGCCAAAGCTTAGCGGCCCACTGAATGATGCATACAGATCAACGAATTTTACTTGTCGGAAACCCCTCTGAGCGCACCAGTCGCTTATCTTGTGTTTTAGAGTTTATTGGTGAGCAAGTGGAAGTTGTGGCTCCCGAGGCTATCGACGCGCAATCTCCGGAAACTCGATGTCGGGCCATGATATTGGTCAGTGACGGCATAGAGGACGAGGCGCTGCAGTCGCTGATGCTTAAACTGCCATGGCAGCCTATGTTGCTGTTGGGGCACAGCAATGCCAATCCTTCCAATCTACTCGGCAAGATTGAAGAACCCCTCAGCTATTCCCAACTGACCGAACTGTTGCATTTTTGCCAGGTCTTTGGTCAGGTCAAGCGGCCACAGGTACCAACCAGTGCCAACCAGACCAAGCTGTTCCGTAGCCTGGTAGGGCGCAGCGACGGCATTGCCAATGTGCGCCATCTGATTAACCAGGTTTCGGGATCTGATGCCACTGTGCTGGTGCTCGGACCCTCTGGTACCGGCAAGGAAGTGGTCGCCCGTAATATTCATTATCTTTCAGAGCGTCGCGATGGCCCTTTTATTCCGGTCAACTGCGGTGCCATTCCACCAGAGCTGTTGGAAAGTGAACTGTTTGGCCATGAGAAAGGCTCCTTTACCGGTGCTATCAGTGCCCGTAAGGGACGTTTTGAGCTGGCCGAAGGCGGCACCCTGTTCCTCGATGAGATAGGTGATATGCCGCTGCAGATGCAGGTCAAGCTGCTGCGGGTGCTGCAGGAAAGAGTATTTGAACGTGTGGGTGGCAATAAGGCGATTACCGCCGATGTGCGAGTGGTAGCTGCGACCCACAGAGATCTGGAAACCATGATTGAAGGCGGTGAATTCCGCGAAGATCTCTTCTATCGCCTCAATGTGTTCCCCATCGAAATGCCACCTCTGTGTGAGCGTCGGGATGATATTCCGCTGTTGCTGCAGGAGTTGGTCAGTCGGGTATTCAACGAAGGCAAGGGACGGGTGCGTTTTACCCAACGCGCCATTGACTCTCTCAAGGAACACGCCTGGTCGGGCAATGTCCGCGAGCTGTCCAATCTGGTAGAAAGGTTGACTATCCTCTATCCGGGCGGCCTGGTCGATGTTAACGACCTTCCGGTCAAGTATCGTCATATCGATGTGCCCGAGTATTCGGTCGAGGTCAGTGAAGAGCAACTGGAGCGTGATGCCTTGGCATCGATCTTCAATGACGAAGAGCCGGTCGATCTGCCAGAGACCCGTTTTCCCAGTGAGCTGCCTCCGGAAGGGGTCAATCTCAAGGATCTCTTGGCCGAATTGGAAATCGACATGATACGTCAGGCGCTGGATCAGCAGGACAACGTCGTTGCCCGCGCCGCTGAAATGCTGGGTATTCGCCGCACCACCTTGGTGGAGAAAATGCGCAAATACGGCATGAGTAAAGACTAAGCTACTGATAATTTAGATTTTTAAATTGGCATAAACTCTGCATTAACCCTGTCAGCATCGTATTTTTGACGGGGTTAATATGTCAGCAAGCCCACTGGCTCAGCTCGAAACCATCTCTCATCATGGCCGCGAATGGATCCCGGTAAGGGAAGCCGCCAATATGTCCAATCGTATGGAGCATATTCTGCAGGCCATGCCTTCGGGCGTCGTTATCCTCAATGGTGACGGCTTGGTCAGTGAAGCCAACCCGGTTGCCGAATCTTTGTTGGGTGTTCCTCTGGTTGGCCAGCGCTGGCTGACTATCATCAATCGCGCCTTTGCGCCGCAAAAAGACGATGGTCATGAAGTCTCCCTGCGTAATGGCCGCCGGGTGAAGCTGGCGATTACGCCTCTGACCCCGGAGCAGGGGCAGCTGATTATGCTGACCGATCTCACCGAAACCCGACTGTTGCAGCAAAACCTTTCCCACCTTGAACGCTTGTCTGCGCTCGGGAAAATGGTCGCCACTCTGGCGCATCAAATACGCACTCCTCTGTCTGCCGCTTTACTCTATGCCGCCAACTTGGGCAGTCCAAGGCTGGATGCCGGCTCCAGAGAGCGTTTTCAGGGCAAATTACTCGACCGGCTTTCCGAGCTGGAGCAGCAGGTCAATGATATGTTGTTGATTGCCAAAGGTAAGCAAGAGGAAGCCTGCGATAGAGTGCCGTTCTCGACGGTGCTGGAAAAAGTCATGGCCAACTGTGAGCCCATCGCTGCCAGGCAAAATGTTGAATTGAGCCTGCAAATTGAAGGCGATAGCGAGATGCAGGTCAATCTTCATGGCTTGAGTTCTGCCATCAATAATCTGGTGATCAATAGCCTGGAAGCCGGCGCCACAAGAGTCATTTTGCGCCTGAGCTGCGATCAGGCACTGCGCCTCGATGTGATAGATAACGGCAAGGGCCTGGACAGCAAGATGCAAAAGCAGGTGCTGGAGCCTTTTTTCACCACCAAGCGTCAGGGCACAGGGCTTGGGCTGGCGGTGGTGCAGTCAGTGGTGCGCAGCCACGGCGGCAAATTGGACCTCAGCTGTAAGCTGGGTGCAGGTTGTACCGTCACGCTGACATTCCCGTTAACGACAGACTCTCAAGGAGGCGTGGCATGAGCGAAGCAAAAATTTTGTTGGTGGAAGACGATGCCGCGCTTCGGGAAGCACTGCTCGATACCTTGCTGCTCGCCAGTTATGAGTGCGTCGATGTCGCCAGCGCCGAAGAAGCGATAACCGCTTTGAAAGGTAATCGTTTTGATATGGTGATAAGCGATGTGCAGATGGAAGGTATCGGCGGTATGGGGCTGCTGGATTATCTGCGTCAGCAACATCCGCAGCTGCCGATCCTGTTGATGACAGCCTATGCCACCATCGACAATGCCGTCAGCGCAATCAAGCTGGGGGCCGTGGATTATCTCGCCAAGCCGTTTGCCCCTCAGGTATTGCTCAATCAGGTGAGTCGCTATTTACGCCCCAAGGTGGTTAGCGGCGGCCCAGTGGTGGCCGATGAAAAGAGCCTGGCCTTGCTGGCACTGGCGCAGCGGGTGGCCGCCTCTGAAGCCTCTGTGATGATAAGTGGCCCCAGCGGTTCGGGTAAAGAAGTGCTGGCTCGCTACATTCATCAGCACAGCCAAAGGCCTGACGGGCCTTTTGTGGCGATTAATTGCGCCGCCATCCCGGAAAATATGCTGGAAGCCACCTTGTTTGGCTACGAGAAAGGCGCCTTTACCGGAGCTTATCAGGCCTGTCCCGGAAAGTTTGAACAGGCTCATGGCGGCACCCTGTTGCTCGATGAAATTTCCGAGATGGAGCTGGCATTGCAGGCCAAGCTGCTGCGGGTACTGCAGGAGCGCGAGGTTGAACGTTTGGGGGGGCGCAAGACCATCAAGCTCGATGTCCGGGTGCTGGCAACCTCCAACCGGGATCTGAAAGAGATGGTGGCCAAGGGCGAGTTTCGCGAAGACCTTTATTACAGGATCAATGTGTTTCCGCTTGCCTGGCCGGCACTGAACCAAAGACCGGCGGATATCATCCCGTTGGCCAAACATCTGTTGGCGCGTCACGCTGAAAACGCGGCGATTAACCCGGTTCCAGTTCTCAGCGATGCTGCAGTGCGGCGTTTGTTGGCCCACCGCTGGCCGGGGAATGTCCGTGAGCTGGATAACGTGATCCAGCGGGCGTTGATCTTGAGTCAAGGGCAGATAGAAGCGGGCGATATTATTATCGATTTGCAGGATGTTGCTTTGGGAGATACCACAGCCCCGGAAACACCGGAGGCGCTTGGTGATGAGCTCAAGGCTCAGGAGCATGTGATTATTCTCGAGACTCTGGCCCAGTGTCAGGGCAGTCGCAAACTGGTGGCCGAGAAATTGGGGATCAGTGCCCGCACTCTCAGATACAAGATGGCGCGCATGCGCGAGATGGGCATAGAGGTGCCCGCCTGAGTCATCTCCAAAGCGGCCGTCAGGCCGCTTTCCAATTCCAGTGTTTTGCCTCAGGCCCTGGGTGAATTCAGGGCGTTTACCTAGCTTAACTTTGACTATTCCATTTTTGGCAAACTAATTGCATAGAGTCTGGTAACCCAGATTTTTCGTCAATTCGCTGACGACAGGAGTGAGAAGATGCAAATAGGTGCCAATTCTTTATTGCAAGAAATGCAATCACTTAAAGGTGAAATTGCCCCAACGGGATTTCAGTCTTCGCCTGTACGCCAGGTGGGCAATACCACAGGAACTGACTTCGGCCAATTACTGGCCCAGGCCGTAGGCAATGTCAGTGAGTTGCAAAGCACATCATCCAATCTGGCCACCCGGCTGGAGATGGGCGACACCACAGTGTCTCTGTCTGACACTGTCATTGCCCGCGAGAAAGCCAGCGTCGCATTCGAGGCCACAGTGCAGGTGCGCAACAAGCTGGTCGAAGCCTACAAAGAGATTATGAGCATGCCTGTTTAAGGCCTGCTTGCATCACAGATCCCGGATAACAGGAACGCACCGTGAGCACAGAATTAGTAGCAGGATCCAATGTTTCCGCCGGTGGAACAACGCTGGAAGGGGTCCAACAGGAAAACAAGTCGGGTGTATTGGGCTCCCTCGGGGGAGTGGATATGCTGCGGCAGATCACCATGATCCTGGCATTGGCTATCTGTCTGGCTCTGGCGGTATTTGTGATGATCTGGGCCCAGGAGCCAGAATATCGGCCACTGGGCAAAATGGATACCCAGGAGATGGTGCAGGTACTCGATGTACTGGATAAGAACCGGGTACCGTACAAGATTGAAGTCGATGTGATCACTGTACCTGAAGACAAGTATCAGGACGTGAAGATGATGCTGAGCCGCGCCGGCATAGATTCCAGCGCCGAGGCCAAGGATTATCTGAGCCAGGATTCCGGCTTTGGTGTCAGTCAGCGGATGGAACAGGCCAGGCTGAAGCAGAGTCAGGAGATGAACCTGGCGCGGGCGATTGAAGAGCTCAATAGTGTCAGCCGTGCCAAGGTGATCCTGGCGCTGCCGAAGGAAAATGTGTTCGCCCGCAATCGCGCCAAACCCAGTGCCACTGTGGTGGTCAATACCCGTAGGGGCGGTTTGGGGCAGGAAGAGGTTGATGCGATAGTCGATATCGTTGCCTCAGCGGTTCATGGCATGGAACCCAGCCGGGTTACAGTGACAGACTCCAACGGCCGCTTGCTGAACTCAGGCAGTCAGGATGGGGTATCTGCCCGCGCCAGACGCGAGCTTGAGCTGGTGCAGCAAAAAGAAAACGAATACCGCACCAAGATTGACTCGATTCTGATGCCGATCCTCGGTCCGGAAAACTTCACATCCCAGGTGGATGTCAGCATGGACTTCACCGCGGTCGAGCAAACTGCCAAGCGTTTCAATCCGGATCTGCCATCACTCCGCAGTGAAATGACAGTGGAAAACAACAGCGTTGGTGGCAGCAGTGGCGGCATCCCCGGAGCCCTTTCCAATCAGCCGCCGATGGAGTCCAATATTCCTGAAAACGCTGCCGATGCTACAGAAAGCAGCAGTGTTACTTCAGGCAACAGCCATAGGGAAGCGACCCGTAACTTTGAGCTGGATACCACCATCAGCCATACCCGTCAGCAGATAGGTGTAGTACGCCGGGTCAGTGTCTCAGTGGCGGTCGACTACAAGGCAGGTGCTGCCGGTGAAAATGGTCAGGTCGCCAGAGTGCCTCGCACAGGTGAAGAGATGGCCAATATCCGTCGCTTGCTGGAAGGCGCCGTTGGCTTCAACAGCCAAAGGGGTGACATGATAGAAGTGGTGACTGTGCCCTTTATGGATCAACTGGTTGAAGACCTGCCTGAGCCACCTCTGTGGGAGCAGCCCTGGTTCTGGCGGGCGATGAAACTCGGCATAGGTGCCTTGGTGATTTTGGTGCTTATCCTGTTCGTGGTGCGTCCCATGCTCAAGCGCCTCATCTACCCCGATGGCCAGAATATGCCGGATGAACCTGCGCTGGGGCATGAGCTGGCAGATATTGAAGATCAGTACGCTGCCGACACCCTGGGCATGCTCAACCGCCCTGAAAGTGAATACAGCTATGCCGATGACGGTTCGATTCTGATACCGGATCTGCACAAAGATGATGATATGATTAAGGCCATACGTGCTCTGGTGGCCAATGAACCTGAACTGTCCACCCAAGTGGTGAAGAACTGGTTGCAAGAAGATGCCTGAAAAAAAAGCGGATAAACCAGCCGAGAGCGGCTTCGACGTCAAGAATCTCAACGGGATTGAGAAGACCGCCATTTTGTTGCTGAGTCTCAGTGAAGCCGATGCGGCCTCTATTCTCAAACACTTGGAACCCAAACAGGTTCAAAAGGTGGGTATGGCCATGGCGGCCATGCAGGAGTTCGGCCAGGAGAAGGTGGTTGCGGTTCACAAGCTGTTTCTGGATGATATCCAGAAATACTCCTCCATAGGCTTTAACAGCGAAGAGTTTGTGCGTAAGGCACTGACTACTGCATTGGGTGAAGACAAGGCCGGTAACCTTATCGAGCAGATTGTCATGGGCAGTGGCGCCAAAGGCCTCGACTCGCTCAAGTGGATGGACGCCAGACAGGTGGCGACTATTATCCAGAACGAACACCCGCAGATCCAAACCATTGTACTGTCCTATCTTGAACCGGATCAGGCGGCGGAAATCTTTGCCCAGTTCCCGGAAAACACCCGTCTCGATTTGATGATGCGTATCGCCAACCTTGAAGAGGTGCAACCTGCAGCACTGCAGGAGCTTAACGACATCATGGAGAAACAGTTTGCCGGTCAGGGTGGCGCCCAGGCGGCCAAGATGGGTGGCTTGAAGGCCGCTGCCAATATTATGAACTACCTGGATACCGGGGTGGAGAGCCAACTGATGGAAACCCTGCGCGAGTCCGACGAAGAGATGGCGCAGCAGATCCAGGACTTGATGTTCGTGTTCGAAAACCTGATCGATGTCGACGACCGTGGCATTCAGACGCTGCTGCGGGAAGTGCAGCAGGATGTACTGATGAAGGCGCTCAAGGGCGCCGACGAGCCATTGAAGGAAAAGATCCTCGGCAATATGTCCAAACGTGCCGCCGAATTGCTGCGTGACGATCTCGAGGCCATGGGGCCAATTCGTATCAGTGAAGTGGAAGTGGCCCAGAAAGAGATATTGTCCATCGCCCGTCGCTTGTCCGATGCAGGAGAGATTATGCTCGGTGGCGGCGGCAGTGAAGAATTCCTCTGACAGGCGAGTTTGAATGACAGACAAAAAGGTGTCCCACAACATTTTGCCGCCGGATGAAGCGGACGAGTTTGTTAATTGGCAGTTGCCCGATGTGGGTGACGCCATGCCGCTTAAGCCGAGTAATCTGTTTGGTTATAAGCCAGGACGCATAGAGCCCAAGGCCGCCGAAGAGGCTGTATCACCACCGACTTTGGCTGAAATCGAATCTATCCGCGAGCAAGCCGAGCAGGAAGGTTTTGCCGAAGGCAAGGAGCAAGGGCTGGCCAAAGGCCTGGAGGAAGGCCGTCTTCAGGGCTTGGAACAGGGCCACAGTGAAGGTTTTGCCCAGGGGCTTGAGCAAGGCCGGGAAGAAGGCTTGCAACAGGCCGCCGCCATGATAGAACGTTTCGACGCCTTGCTAGCTCAGTTCGAGGCGCCGCTGGCGCTGCTGGATACCCAGATAGAAGAATCGCTACTGACCTTGGTCGGCACTTTGGCGCGCAACCTCATAGCCCATGAGCTGAAGACCCACCCGGAACATATACTGGCTGCGCTCAGGCAAGGGATAGATGCCCTGCCACTCAAAGAGCAGAAAGTGAATCTGCGTTTGCACCCGGAAGATATGGCTTTGGTCAGCGAGCTCTACGGTGAAGAGCAACTGACACGTAACCGCTGGACACTGGAAGCCGATCCCGGCCTCAATCGTGGCGATTGTGTGGTGGACAGCCAACGCTCGCAAGTGGATATGCGTCTGGAACCCCGTTTGGAAGGGGTGTTTGCCAATCTTGAAGCCGAACAATCCATGTTGGCGAAAAAGGCCGCCCAGCAGCAGGCCGCAATAGACGATAGGCCAAGCCCGCCGCCACAGGACAGCGAGCAGGAGCAAACGCTTGCAGATGAACAAACAGCCGCTGTGACCGACAAGGCCGAGACCGCAAGCCAAGAGGGCGAACAGCCCAGCGAAGGAGACACTCATGATGCAGCAGCGCCGAAGCCAACTGCTGAGTGAACTCAAACACTTGGCCGAAAAGCAGGCGCCGTTTCAAGCGGTTGCCAGTGGCCAGTTGGTGCGGGTGGTTGGCCTGACGCTGGAAGCCAGTGGTTGCCGGGCGCCGGTCGGCAGTCTCTGTGCCATAGATACCATGGCGGGTAAGCTTATTGCCGAGGTGATAGGTTTCGACGATGAGCTATTGTATCTGATGCCGGTGGAAGAACTCAGGGGCGTGCTGCCCGGAGCCAAAGTGATGCCGCTCGGTGAGCAAACCGGGCTCAGCGTCGGTTTGAGTCTTCTTGGTCGGGTGCTGGACGGTAATGGCCAGCCACTCGATGGTATGGGCGCCCTGCACACAGACGAACAAGCCTCGCGCCATAGCCCGGCAATCAATCCCTTGGCCAGACGGGCGATTACCGAACCGCTCGATGTAGGCGTCAGAGCCATCAACGCCATGCTTACCGTGGGCAAGGGCCAGCGTATGGGGCTCTTTGCCGGCTCCGGCGTGGGTAAGAGTGTGCTCCTTGGCATGATGACCCGCGGCACCACGGCCGACATTATTGTGGTTGGCCTGGTGGGGGAGCGTGGCCGGGAGGTGAAAGAGTTTATCGAAGAGATCCTGGGCGCAGAGGGGCGGGCCCGCTCTGTGGTCATAGCCGCCCCGGCCGATACCTCCCCTTTGATGCGCCTTCGTGCCTGCGAAACCTCGACTCGGATAGCCGAGTATTTTCGCGATCTCGGCTATGACGTCCTGCTGTTGATGGATAGCCTGACCCGTTATGCCCAGGCACAGCGGGAAATCGCCCTGGCGGTCGGTGAGCCGCCGGCAACCAAAGGGTATCCGCCTTCAGTATTTGCCAAGTTGCCCCGTTTGGTGGAGCGCGCCGGTAATGGTGGTGAAGGTCAGGGCTCGATCACAGCCTTCTATACTGTGCTTACCGAAGGGGACGATCAGCAAGATCCCATTGCCGATGCCTCGCGGGCCATTTTGGACGGTCACATAGTGTTGTCACGGGCCTTGGCCGACTCAGGGCATTATCCGGCGATAGACATTGAAGCTTCCATCAGTCGGGTGGCACCTATGGTGATCAGCGAGGCGCACCTGGAAGCGATGCGGCGCGTCAAGCAGGTTTATTCGCTCTATCAGCAAAACCGGGATCTGATCTCCATTGGTGCCTATTCCCAAGGCTCGGATCCGCGTATCGACAACGCCATACGCCTGCAACCCGCCATGAACGCCTTTTTGCGGCAGGGGATGCGCGATGCCATTAGTTTCAGCGATTGCCAGCAGATGTTGGGGCAGCTTGCTGCCCAATGTAAGGTGTAATGCAATTCAGTGCAGGAGTTTGCGTGCTCGATAAAAAATTCAGTGACAATAGGGGGGTAGCCTGATCTCAATAGAGCGCCGGGTTAAGGCCCGCAAGGCAGGCAATTTTAAGGAATAATACTACAGATGGCTAAATCCGATCCTTTGCACACAGTGTTGAAACTGGCGGTCGAAGCCGAAGAGCAGGCAGCACTGCAGCTTAAAGCCGCGCAAATGGAATGCCAGAGGCGTAAGTCTCAGCTGCAGGCGCTGCAGGAATACCGTCTCGACTATATGAAGCAACTCGATGCCCAGCAGGGGCAGAGCATTGGCGCCTCCTATTACCAGCAGTTTCATCGATTTGTGCGTCAGGTAGATGATGCCATAGGGCAACAACTTGCCGTGGTCGCCGAGGCCGATAAGCAGCGGGGCTATAGACAGCAACATTGGCTGGAGAAGCAGCAAAAACGTAAGGCGGTGGAGATGTTGTTGGAGAAAAAAGCCCTGCAGGCCGAAGCCAAAGCCGCCAAACAGGAGCAGAAACTCATCGATGAGTTTGCTTCCCAGCAGTTTTTCCGTCGCAAGCTCAACCATTGAGCCCATTCCGACATCCATTCCCGGACAATTCCTTAATATTCATTCTATATTTTTTATTGGCGTGAATTTTGCTTTGTTTGAGACAGAGACATTAATTTTGACTCGGCCTATCTTTATCTATTGAGGGCCTAGGTGCTGGAGGAAGGCATGCAGCAGTTATCCAATATCCTGATCGGCAATGCGGGCGGCAAGGGAGTCGCCGCCACAGATGCACTACAATCTACTGATAACGAAGCTTTTTTCGCCGCTTATCAACAGGCGCAGGCTAAGTTTTCGTTCGACTCGCAAGGCGCCAAGCCGGGATTTACCGCTGGCAGTCTTATCAGGGAAGGTGCCCAAGCTGAGCAGGCCGTCGATGTCTCGCTTATTCTGGGGCAAATAGCCATGGGCAAGAAATTGCCGTCTGAAGACGGCACCATAGTCACCGAAGTGGATGAGGTGAGCCTGCTGAAACAGATTGCCGCTCTCACCGGGCTCAAAGAAGATGAGATCAAGGCCATGTCTCCCGAAGAGCAGATGAAGCTCTTGGAAAACCTCAAGCAGGGGAGTGCCGAGCTTGGCATGGTAGTGACAGATAGTCTGGAAGGCGCAGAGGTGATTGCCGCTGACGAAGGCGACGAGAGTGAAGAAGACAGTGCCAAACTGGCCGATACTGATGAGAAAGCGGCAAGCAAAGGCGATAGCAAAGCAGAGGATGAAACTATAGATGCTCCTTTGCTGGCTCTCGACAAGGCGGCTGCAACAGCGGAAAAGGCCAAGTCTCAGGAAGGAGAGCAACAAATGGGTTGGCCGGATGCTGATAAGTCAGCGCGTAAGGCGGCGACTCAGGATGGTATGGCTGCAGTGGTTCGTGAAGCTGTGCTCAATGCCGCTGAGGAAAAGAGTGACAAGATCTTGGCGCAAAGCGCAATTGCCGATAAGGCCAAGACAGATACTGCCGGCAACTTGGGTGCTGCGGTGGCCGCGGCGGCAATGTCTGTTGGCGCTGACGGCAAGAGTGACAAAGCTGCAGCCAAGGATGTTCTCGCCAGCTTACTCAAGGCTGAGGTGAAAGGTACTCAGACTGCTGCCGAGGTACGAAGCCCTGTGAGTGACGCCATACATCAGGCGCTCAAGGGCGATGCGGCATCAACCCAGACAGATATCAGCCCATTCCAGCAACAGCTGCATCAACAAGGATTGCAGCCTCCCCAAAGGGGAGAGATGGCCCAATATCAACTGTCATTGAGGCAGGGAATGGAGCAATCACTGCAAACCGCCGATATGGTGCAGCGTTTTGCCCCCGTGATGCGGCAGCAGTTGATTACCATGGTCAGTAATGGTGTGCAGCAGGCTGAAATTCGTCTCGACCCACCAGAGCTTGGAGCCATGATGGTCAGGGTTCAGGTGCATGGTGATCAGACTCAGGTGCAGTTCCATGTCACCCAACCACAAACCCGGGATATGCTGGAACAGGCCATGCCCAGATTGAGAGAAATGCTGCAGGAGCAGGGAATGAACCTGGCCGATAGCCACATCTCTCAAGGTGGTCGGGAGCAAGGCGAGCAGCAAGGTGGCAATGGCGGTGGCTTTGCCCAAGAGGGCACCAATGGTGAAATTTCCGCCGAAGAAACGGCACAAAGCACAAATCACACAACAAGTTATGGCTCGGGTATAGATTATTACGCCTGAGCAGGTAACCTATAGGGATGGTATTTTTCCGCGGGCATTGCGGTTGATTAAGGGAAAGGGTAGAGAATGGCAGAGCAAGAAGAGCTTGAGCTGCAAGAGGCACCGGCGCCCAAAAGCAAAAAGAAACTCTTTATCTTCGGCGGCATTGGTTTGGTGGTGTTGCTGCTGGTCGGTGCTGGCTTGTGGTTTTTCCTGGGCGGTTCAGATGATACTGCGGTCGATGCGGCCGAAGGTGAGCAGGTAACCGAAGAAGCTCAGGCCAATAACAGCAGGGAAGCCTTCTATGTGGCCATGCCCAGACCATTTCTGTTCAATCTGCCGGGGGCCAACCGTTCCAGGCTGGTGGAGATAAAGGTACAGCTCATGGTGCGTGGCAGTGATGACGATGTCACTCTCAAGAAGCATATTCCCTTGATTGAAGATGCACTGCTGACCACTTTCAGCGGTGCCGATGTTGAAAAGCTCAGCAGCCAGGCGGGCAAGGATGAGCTCAGACAGTTGGCGCTGCTCAATGTACAAAACACACTGCAACCGGTTACCGGCCGTAAAGTCGTTGAGAAAGTGCTGTTCACCGGCTTTGTGATGCAGTAACAGGGACAAGAGGCGAAGGCAATATCGTGAGTGATTTATTAAGCCAAGACGAAATTGATGCGCTGCTTCATGGCGTGGACGACGTCGAAGAAGAGGATGCCCAGGAGTCGGGACACGACGCCCAATCCTATGACTTTTCTTCACAGGATCGTATCGTCCGTGGCCGGATGCCGACCCTGGAAATTGTCAACGAGCGCTTTGCCCGTCACCTGCGGATCAGCATGTTCAACATGATGCGCCGGGCAGCCGAAGTCTCCATTAACGGCGTGCAAATGCTCAAGTTTGGTGAGTATGTGCACACTCTGTTTGTGCCCACCAGTTTGAATATGGTGCGCTTCAGTCCACTCAAGGGGACGGCACTGATTACCATGGAAGCCAGATTGGTGTTTATTCTGGTGGATAACTTCTTTGGTGGCGATGGCCGCTTTCATGCCAAGATCGAAGGGCGGGAATTTACCCCGACAGAGCGGCGCATAGTACAGCTGTTGCTGAAGATTATCTTTGAAGATTACAAAGATGCCTGGGCGCCTGTGATGGATGTCGAATTCGACTATCTGGACTCAGAAGTTAACCCGGCGATGGCCAACATTGTCAGCCCGACCGAAGTGGTTGTGGTCAACTCTTTCCATATTGAAGTGGACGGCGGCGGTGGCGATTTTCACATTACCATGCCCTATTCTATGATCGAACCCATCCGGGAACTGCTGGATGCCGGGGTTCAAAGCGACAAGCAAGATACCGATATGCGCTGGTCTCAGGCGCTGAAAGACGAGATCATGGATGTCGAAGTGGGGCTGGATGCACGTCTGCTTGAAAAAGAGATGACTCTCAGGGAAGTAATGGAGTTCAAGGCCGGTGATGTGATCCCGGTTGAGTTGCCTGAGCATATAGTGATGAAGATTGAGGACTTGCCTACTTACAGATGTAAGTTGGGGAGAGTCAAGGAAAACCTGGCGCTGAAGATCTGCGACAAGATCCCGCGTCCGGAAACGGTCAAGACCGAACTGCAGCTGGTAACCCGCAAGGGTAAATCCAAGGATATCTCGGATATATAAGGTGATAAAGAATGAGTACTGAAGAGATGGACGATTGGGCTGCCGCCATGGCCGAGCAGGCTGAAGAGGAGGCCAAGGCGGTTGATTTGGATGAGCTCAAGAGCGATGCCAAACCCTTGTCTGAAGAGGAAGCCGCCAAACTGGATACCATTTTGGATATCCCCGTGACTATCTCCATGGAGGTGGGGCGCAGTTTTATCAGTATCCGCAATCTGTTGCAGCTCAACCAGGGCTCGGTAGTGGAGCTGGATAGAGTCGCCGGTGAACCTCTGGATGTGATGGTCAATGGCACCTTGATTGCCCATGGCGAAGTGGTAGTGGTCAACGACAAGTTCGGTATTCGTCTGACGGATGTGATAAGCCAGACCGAACGTATCAAGAAACTCAAATAAGCCGGTGGCCATGACTCAAACGACGACCCAGGCGGCAACCGCCTTGACTCACGACGGTGGCAGCAGCCTGGCGACCATGGCCAGCATGATGGGCGGGCTTATTCTGGTGCTGGCGTTGATTTTTGTGCTGGCCTATCTGGTGAAACGCCTCAATTTGGTGCCGGGCAGCCAATCGGCTATCAAGACGCTGGCAGTTACCCCGCTTGGGCAGAAAGAGAAGCTGGTATTGGTAGAACTGGATGGGCAGCAATACCTGCTGGGAGTCACCGCGGCGCAAGTCTCCTTGGTCGATAAGCTGGAGCGGCCGGTGACCATAGACAATGAGAGCTTCGCCGCCAAGCTCAGGCAGGCCAGGGTGAAACCATCATGAAATATTGGCCACTGCTGCTATTACCTCTGATGCTGCTGCCTGGCTTTGCCCAGGCTCAGGATGCGCTGTTTCCGGCGGTAACCGTGACTACCGGGCCGGATGGCTCGACTCAGTATTCGGTGACCATGCAGATCCTGCTGCTGATGACCGCCATGAGTTTCCTGCCGGCCATGGTGATCATGCTGACCTCTTTCACCCGTATCATAGTGGTCTTGTCTATCCTGCGGCAGGCTATAGGCCTGCAACAAACCCCTTCCAATCAGGTTCTTATCGGTATGAGCCTGTTTATGACCTTCTTTATCATGGCGCCTGTGTTTGACCGCATCTATGATGACGCGGTGCAGCCATACATGAATGACAGCATGACCTTGCAGCAGGCATTCGATGCCGGACAATCGCCGCTGAAAAAGTTTATGTTGTCACAAACCCGCACCACGGATCTCAACTCCTTTATTGAGATCTCCGGCTACCAGAACATCAACAACCCTGAAGATGCTCCCATGACAGTGGTGATCCCGGCCTTTATCACCAGTGAGCTCAAGACCGCATTCCAGATAGGTTTTATGCTGTTTGTGCCTTTTCTGGTGCTGGATTTGGTGGTGGCCAGTATTCTGATGGCCATGGGTATGATGATGTTATCCCCCATGATTGTTTCCTTGCCGTTCAAGATCATGTTGTTTGTGCTGGTTGATGGCTGGACCCTGGTGATGGGCACTCTCGCCGGCAGCTTCGGTTTATAGGAGGCGCAGATGACCCCCGAGTCACTGATCGACATTTTCCGCGAAGCCCTGGCGGTGATCGTGATGATGGTTTCGGCCATAGTGGTGCCCGGGTTGATCATAGGCTTGATTGTGGCAGTGTTTCAGGCGGCTACCTCCATTAACGAACAGACTCTGAGTTTTCTGCCCAGGCTCTTGATGACCCTGTTTGCACTGATGTTTATCGGTCATTGGCTGGTGCGCACCATGATGGATTTCTTTATCGAGATGGTTCACAGGATCCCGCAAGTGGTGGGCTGAGCCATGGAGATACTGTTCAACAGCATCCAACAAACTCTGGCCGCCTACCTCTGGCCATTGTTTCGGGTGGCCAGCATGTTGATGGTGATGGCGGTTTTCGGCGCCAATACCACGCCTGCCAGAGTCCGTTTGTTGCTGGCGCTGGCCCTGACTGTGGCAATAGCGCCTGTCTTGCCGCCCATGCCCGGAGTGGATCTTTTCTCTCTCGCAGCAGTATTTATTACTACTCAACAGATTCTTATCGGTACCGCCATGGGGTTTGTTACCTTGCTCATCATGCAAACCTTTGTGCTGACCGGGCAGATAATCGGCATGCAAACCAGTTTGGGCTTTGCTTCCATGGTGGATCCCAGCTCAGGGCAGCAGACGCCTGTGATAGGTAACTTCTTTTTGCTGCTGACCACCATGATCTTCCTGGCGGTCGATGGCCACCTGGTAATGATACGTATGCTGGTGGCAAGCTTTGAAACCTTGCCGGTATCCAGCGAAGGGATCAAAATTGCCAACTATCGCACCCTGGCTGAGTGGGGCAGTTATATGTTCGGCGCCGCGTTGACCATGTCTATCTCGGCCATTATCGCACTGCTTACCGTTAACCTCTCTTTCGGGGTGATGACCCGGGCGGCGCCCCAGCTGAACATTTTTGCCATAGGTTTTCCCGTTACCATGATAGGTGGCCTGATTATTCTTTGGTTGACACTGGGGCCTGTGATGGCTCACTTCGATGAGGTTTGGCATGCGGCGCAGCTGTTGCTGTGTGACATGCTGGAGCTGACCTGTAATCTGGATGGAGTCCCCTGATGGCAGAGAACGAAGACGGGCAGGAAAAAAGCGAGGAGGCAACCTCCAGGCGCTTGCAACAGGCCAGAGAGAAGGGGCAGGTTGCAAGGTCAAAAGAGTTGGGCACCTCGGCGGTATTGTTGGCCGCAGCCGTGGGTTTTGCCATGCTGGGGCCAAGTCTGGCCGCCAGTCTGGCCTCTGTCATGAGCCGTATCTTCTCCATGGAACGGGATCAGATATTCGATACCAACAGCATGTTCAATGTCTGGGGTATAGTTGCCGCCGAGCTGGGTTGGCCTATGGCCGGTTTTATTCTGTTTCTCGGTTTCGTGGCCTTTGTCGGTAATATTGTTCTAGGCGGTATCAGTTTTTCGACCCAGGCATTCATGCCCAAGGGCAGTAAGATGAACCCTATGACCGGCTTTAAAAGGATGTTCGGGGTACAGGCGCTGGTGGAGCTGGCCAAGGGGATCGCCAAGTTTTCCGTGGTGGCACTGTCAGCCTATCTGCTGCTGAGCTTCTACTTTGAAGATATTCTCAGGTTGTCGCAGGATCACCTGCCGGGCAATATACGCCATGCATTGGATCTCTTGGTATGGATGTTTATTCTACTGAGTGCGTCCACCCTGGTGATAGTGGTCATTGACGTGCCGTTTCAAATTTGGAACCACGCCAAGCAATTGCGGATGACCAAGCAGGAAGTCAAAGACGAGTACAAAGACACCGAAGGAAAGCCCGAGGTCAAAGGCCGTATTCGCCAGTTGCAAAGGGAGATGGCCCAGCGGCGGATGATGAGTGAAGTGCCCAAGGCCGATGTGATAGTGGTTAACCCCGAGCACTTCGCAGTAGCGATAAAGTACGATGTCGACAAGTCACCAGCGCCCTTTGTGCTGGCCAAGGGCGTCGACGATGTGGCCTTTAAAATTCGTGAAATTGCCAGAGAGCACCAGGTTGCCATAGTGTCGGCGCCGCCTCTGGCGCGGGCGATTTACCATACTACCAAGCTCAATCAGCAGATCCCCGAAGGCCTGTTCACCGCTGTAGCCCAAGTGCTCGCCTATGTGTTCCAGCTCAGGCAATACCAAAAAGGCAAGGGCACTCGGCCCAAACCTATCCCCCTCAATCAACCCATCCCGGATGAATACAAGCAGTATTGAAGCTAACTTGGCGCGAAACTTGCTGAACTTGGTCTAAGTGTCAAACTTCAGGCTGATAGTGAATGGATGTTAAAGCGACGCTCGGGCAACTGAGGCAAGTAAAACCGGCAAACTTCAAGGGCGTAGGCACGCCGCTTCTGGTCCTGGCGACGCTGGCCATGATAGTTTTGCCTATGCCGGCCTTTCTGCTGGATATCCTGTTTTCCTTCAATATTGCCTTGGCGCTGGTGGTGCTGCTGGTGGCTGTTTACACCCAAAGGCCACTGGATTTTGCTGCTTTCCCGACCGTTTTGCTGGTAGCCACTCTGCTCAGACTGGCACTTAACGTCGCTTCTACCCGGGTGGTATTGCTCGAAGGTCATAACGGCGGTGATGCTGCCGGTAAAGTGATTGAGGCCTTCGGCTCTGTGGTGATCGGCGGTAACTATGCCGTAGGTCTGGTGGTGTTCCTCATTCTGATTATCATCAACTTTGCCGTGGTAACCAAAGGTGCCGGGCGTATTTCGGAAGTGAGTGCCCGCTTTACCTTGGACGCCATGCCGGGCAAACAGATGGCGATTGATGCCGACCTCAATGCCGGTATCCTCAATCAGGAGCAGGCCAGGGTACGCCGCGAAGAAGTCACCCGTGAGGCCGACTTCTACGGCTCTATGGACGGTGCCTCCAAGTTTGTGAAAGGGGATGCGATTGCCGGTATTTTGATCTTGGTGATCAACATCTTGGGTGGTTTCATCATAGGAATAGTTCAGCACGGACTGAGCTTTTCCCAAGCGGTAGAGATTTACACCCTGCTGACCATAGGTGACGGTCTGGTAGCGCAGATACCCGGGCTGTTGTTGTCCATCGCTGCCGCGCTGATGGTGACCCGTCAGAATGAGTCCGGCGATATGGGACAGCAGGTCGTGCAGCAGATGTTCGACAACCCCAAATCATTGCTCATCGCTTCTGCGGTACTCTTTGTGATGGGTATAGTGCCCGGCATGCCTCATCTGGCGTTTTTAACCTTTGCCTTGCTGGCCTCAGTGGGCGCCTTCTTTATCTACAAACGTAATGAAAAGAACAAACAGCAAGCGCTGGAGCTCGCCAAGAAAGGGCCCACCGAGAAGAGCCTGAACGAACCCAAAGAACTCAGTTGGGACGATGTACGTCATGTGGACACCATTGGCTTGGAGGTGGGTTATCGCCTTATTCCTTTGGTGGATAAAGGTCAGGGCGGCGAGCTTCTCGGCCGTATCAAAGGGGTGCGCAAGAAGCTGTCTCAGGAACTGGGTTTCCTGGTGCCGGCAGTACATATCCGCGACAACCTCGACCTTTCTCCCAATGCCTATCGCATCTCTTTGATGGGGGTGGCAAGTGGTGAAGCCGAAGTACGTCACGATTGCGAACTGGCGATTAACCCGGGACAGGTATTCGGTAAGCTGGATGGCATAGAAACCAAAGATCCCGCCTTTGGTCTGGATGCGGTATGGATTGCCCCCGAGCTTAGAGAGCACGCCCAGACTCTGGGCTACACGGTTGTGGATGCCGCCACTGTGGTGGCCACTCATCTCAGTCAACTTCTGACCAATAACGCCTCCAAACTGCTGGGCTACGAAGAAGTGCAACAGTTGCTGGATATGCTGGCCAAGCATTCGCCCAAGTTGGTCGATGGCTTTATTCCCGATGTGATGACCCTGGGTAATGTGGTTAAGGTGATGCAGAACCTGCTCAACGAGGGGGTATCGATTCGGGATCTGCGCACCATAGTCCAAACCCTGCTGGAGTACGGTCCCAAGAGCAATGATACTGAGGTGTTGACCGCCGCGGTACGTATTGCCCTTAAACGCATGATAGTGCAGGAGATAGCCGGTCCTGAGCCGGAAATCCCCGTCATAACTTTGGCGCCAGAGTTGGAACAGATGTTGCATCAGTCAATGCAGGCGACAGGGGGCGAAGGTCCGAATATCGAGCCGGGACTGGCAGAGCGTATGCAGCAGTCACTGGCCGGAGCGGCCCAGAAGCAGGAAATGGTAGGTCAGCCCGCCATATTGCTGACATCCGGCATGCTGCGTTCTACTCTGTCACGTTTTGTTAAGCACACTATTCCCAATCTGCGGGTGATCTCCTATCAGGAGGTTCCCGATGAGAAACAGATACGCATAGTGTCAGCCGTTGGCCAACAGGGGTAACCGAAAGTGAAGATTAAACGTTTTTTTGCCAAAGATATGCGTGCTGCGCTGGCTCAGGTGAAAGAGACTCTGGGGGCAGATGCCGTAATCATGTCCAACAAGAAGGTTACCGGCGGCATAGAGATAGTGGCGGCGGTTGATTACGACTCTCCCAAGCCTGCTGCGGCGCCAACCGCATCGCCTTTTATGGAGTTGGGTGAGGACAAAGTCTCCCTCGGCAGTGGTCATGTGCGCAGCAATAGTAAGACCAACCCGGAGCCTGTTGCCGATTCTCTGCAAGCTTTGCTTGAGCGGCAACAGAGCCGTTTGAATGAACAGCTGGGGCAGCAAAACAGCGCCAAAGATTTGGATATGCCTGCTTGGGCCAAAGGGCTTGGCGAAGAGCACAAGCCAGCGCCACAGCTGCGTGAAAAAACGCCTGAGCGGGCAAGCAAGGACAACAGCGTCAAGCAACAGCAAGAGATGGAAGCCATGCGTGAAGAGCTGGCTTCCCTGCGTGGTTTGTTGACCCATCAGCTTTCCAGTTTGATGTCGGATCAGCGCAGCCGTACAGATCCTGTTGGTGCCATGTTGAAGCGTAAATTACTGGAAGCCGAGTTCTCCCCTGATGTTGCCGAGCGCCTGGCATCTTTAAGCCAGCACTATCAAAGCGCTGAACTTGGCCGTGCCTTGCCCCAAAGTCTGGCAAACCTGCTTGATAATCAAGGTGATGATTTAATGCGCCAGGGCGGCATTGTCGCGTTGGTCGGTCCTACCGGTGTTGGTAAAACCACCACATTGGCCAAACTTGCGGCCCGTTTCATTGCCCATCATGGCCCGGATTCTGTATTGTTGGTCACCATGGACCATTATCGCATCGGAGCCTTTGAGCAATTGGCAACTTATGGCAAAATAATGGGATGTCCGGTGAAGCAAGCTCATGATCTCAATGAGTTGGAGCAGATACTGTATCAGTTCCGTAGCCGGAAACTGGTTTTGATAGATACCGCAGGTATGGGACAAAGGGATATGCGCCTGTACCAACAACTGGATAACCTTGCCGCCAATACCCGTTTGCCTATTCGTAGCTATCTGGTGCTCTCGGCAACCGGTCAACGCCGGGTGCTTGAAGAGGCGGTAAGTCATTTCCAGCGAATTGATCTCGCAGGGGCGGTTTTAACTAAACTTGATGAGTCCGTCTCTTTGGGCGCCGCACTGAGCGTGTTGATCCAAAGTGGGTTATCATTAAGTTATATTACTGACGGTCAAAGGGTTCCTGAGGATATGCAGGTAGCCGATACCCTGACCTTGGCCAAGCAGGCATTGGCCGTATTGAACAAGACAGAAGCAAGCCATTTTAATAATAAAGCCAGGTCAGAAGAGATGACCTATGCATTTGAGTAAAGCTATGACCCGGGACCAAGCGAGCGGTTTACGAATGATGAATCAACCAAATAACGAAAAAGTAAAAGTGATTGCCGTGACCGGAGGCAAGGGTGGGGTGGGTAAAACCAGCGTCTCCATCAATACTGCGGTTGCTCTGGCAGAGAAAGGCAAACGCGTCCTGGTATTGGATGCTGACCTTGGGTTGGCCAACGTGGATGTGATGCTTGGGCTGCGCGCCGAACGTAACTTATCCCATGTGCTCTCGGGTGAGTCTGAACTCGATGATATTATTGTTCGTGGCCCAAAAGGAATTGGCATTATTCCCGCCACCTCTGGCACCCAGGCCATGGTCGAGTTGACTGCGGCCCAACACGCCGGTCTTATCCGCGCCTTCAGCGAAATGAAAACCCAGTTTGATATTTTGGTAGTCGATACGGCTGCCGGGATCTCAGATATGGTACTCAGCTTCTCTCGTGCATCACAGGATGTACTCGTGGTTGTCTGTGATGAACCCACCTCAATTACCGATGCTTATGCACTGATTAAGATACTCAGTCGTGAGCATGGTGTGTTCCGCTTCAAAATTGTCGCAAATATGGTACGTAGTTTGCGGGAAGGTATGGAGTTATTTGCTAAGCTCAGTAAAGTAACCGACAGATTTTTGGATGTGGCACTGGAACTTGTAGCAACTATTCCGTTCGATGAGAACCTGCGCAAGTCGGTGCGAAAGCAGAAACTGATAGTGGAAGCTTATCCCAAATCTCCGGCCAGCATCGCCTACCATGGGCTGGCCAACAAGATTATGAGCTGGCCTATACCTCAGCAACCGGGAGGCCACCTCGAGTTCTTTGTCGAACGTTTGGTACAAAGAACTGAATACCAGGAGGAAGGTGCGAGTGAATAAAGCGGCTGCATACTCAGGTTTAAACGATAAGACACAGATCGTTGAGCAATATGCACCGTTGGTAAAACGAATAGCCCATCACCTGCTCGCGCGTCTGCCTGCATCGGTTCAGCTCGATGACCTGCTGCAGGCCGGCATGATGGGACTGCTGGAAGCTTCATCCAAATTTGATGGCAGCAAAGGTGCCAAGTTTGAAACCTTTGCCGGGATCCGCATACGTGGCGCCATGATAGATGAAATACGCCGTGGCGACTGGGTGCCACGCTCGGTTCATCGCAACAACCGACGTGTAGCTCAGGTGATGGATGAGCTCGAACAGGAGCTGGGCCGGGATGCCCGTGATAGTGAAATTGCCGAGCGACTGGATATGTCGCTGGATGAATACCATCATATTCTCAATGATGTTTCTACCGGCAAAATCATAGGGATAGAAGACCTGGGGGTAGCGCCCGATGTACTGGTGTCGGAAGATATGCCGGCCGACGACACTTTTGAGGATCTGGCCCAAAGCCAATTCCAATCAGCCTTGACCGATGCAATTAAGCGCTTGCCAGAGCGCGATGCCTTGGTTTTGTCGCTATATTATGATGAAGCACTGAATTTAAAAGAGATTGGTGCCATTCTTGAGGTAAGTGAGTCCCGGGTGAGCCAGATCCATAGTCAGGCCATGCTGAGGCTGAAAGCCAAACTCAAGCACTGGACACAAGCGTAATTAATGATTGAGCAACTTTTAAGTATGTCAGCTCACCGGAGGAAACCTTGGACAAGAATATGAAGATTCTTATCGTTGATGACTTTTCAACGATGAGACGGATCATTAAGAACTTGTTGCGAGACCTGGGGTTCAACAACACCCAGGAAGCAGACGACGGTTCAACAGCCCTGCCTATGTTGCAAAAGGGCGATTTTGATTTCGTCGTAACCGACTGGAACATGCCAGGTATGCAGGGGATTGACCTGCTCAAGGCGATTCGCGCCGATGAGCACCTCAAGCATATCCCTGTATTGATGGTGACAGCCGAAGCAAAACGCGAACAGATCATCGCGGCTGCTCAGGCCGGTGTGAATGGTTATGTCGTTAAACCTTTTACTGCCGCTACGCTGAAAGAGAAGTTGGATAAGATCTTCGAACGGCTCGGTTGAGTGGGGTGATGCGATGAAAGCAGAGACATCCGGGCTGGTGACACTGGAGCAGGCGCAGGAATTAGTGGCCTTGCTCAGTCAGGGCGAGCAGGAAAAGGCCGATGAATTACTTCGGGAACTGGCGGCTCCCCTGCAACGGGATCTGTTTGATGAAGTTGGCAAGTTGACCCGCCAGTTGCATAGCGCCTTGGTGGATTTTCAAGTGGATAGCCGGCTTATTGAGCTTGCCAATACTGATATTCCCGATGCCAAAGAACGACTGACTTATGTCATAGATATGACAGAGCAAGCCGCCAACAAGACCATGGACGCGGTTGAGGAATGTCTGCCGCTGTCGGATGCTCTGAGTACCAACCTGCAAAATGTTAAGCCCGCCTGGGACAAGTTGATGCGCCGCGATCTGGCCTTGCATGAATTCAAGAGCTTGTGTCATGACGTACAGCACTTTATGCAGCAGAGCGAAGCCGATGCCTGTCGCTTGCGGGAATTGCTGAATCAGATTCTGATGGCCCAGGATTTTCAGGACTTGACCGGACAGATGATTCGCCGGGTCATAGAACTGGTTCGGGAAGTCGAAAACAGCTTGGTTTCTATGCTGACAGTATTCGGTGAGCAGCCGCTGGATGAAATTCGCGGCAAGGAAGAGAAGAGCATAGAGGCAGAAGGGCCTATCCTGAACGCAGAGCAACGCGAAGACGTGGTGAACGGTCAGGATGAAGTAGATGATCTGCTTTCGAGTCTGGGTTTCTAATAGGAGTCAATTTAATGGCCTTTGATGTTGATGAAGAGATACTCCAGGATTTTTTAATTGAAGCAGGCGAGATCCTAGAGCTGTTGCAGGAACAGTTGGTGTCTCTGGAAAACAATCCGGAAGATACGGATCTGCTCAACGCCATCTTCAGGGGATTTCACACGGTCAAAGGCGGTGCCGGATTCCTGGGATTGGCCCCCATGGTGGATGTATGCCACGAGGCAGAAAACACCTTCGACTTGTTGCGTACCGGTAAGCGCAGCGTCAGCTCTGAATTGATGGACATCATTCTGCAGGCGCTCGACAGTATAAATACCATGTTCGGCCAAACTCAGTCCGGTCAGGAGCAAGAGCCCGCGGATGAAGTCTTGCTGGACAAACTCAAGTTGCTCAGTTCAGGGGCGCCTTTGCCCTCCGAGCAGGCTCAGGAGGAAACTCCTGTTGTAGCAGAAACCAGCGATGAGAGTGTTGATGAGCTGTTTGACGGCATGCTCGACAGCGCCGGTGTGGAACTGTTTGATGAGCCGGCCGCGCCAACTCCTGAAGCACCCAAGGCCTCGGCCCAAGGGGCTGAAGGCAGCATAGATGAAATCGATGAAGCCGAGTTTGAAGCCCTGCTGGATGCCCTGCATGGTTCAGGCAAAGGGCCTTCTGCCAATAGTACACCGGCCCCGAGTGGTGATGCTCCCAAGCCCAGCGATAGTGCACCTGCCAACACCTCTTCCGATGACATTACAGACGATGAGTTTGAAAAGCTGCTCGATGAGCTGCACGGCAAAGGCCAGTTTGCTGCCGCACCCGCGGCCAACAGTGCCGTAGAGGAAGCGCCTGCTGCCAGTGTCGATGCCGATGAAATTTCCGATGATGAGTTTGAAAAGCTGCTCGATGAGTTGCACGGTAAAGGCGCCGGTCCTGGCGCT
Organism: Shewanella sp. BJSY2023SW005; assembly: GCF_047314585.1. Taxonomy (NCBI): domain Bacteria; kingdom Pseudomonadati; phylum Pseudomonadota; class Gammaproteobacteria; order Alteromonadales; family Shewanellaceae; genus Shewanella; species Shewanella sp. BJSY2023SW005. The sequence goes on along the minus strand of NZ_JBKORJ010000053.1, from coordinate 273,308 downwards.
AACACCAGTGGTTCAGAGCCTGCTGCGGGTAATGCAAGTGCCAAAGCGCCTGCTGCATCTCAAGCATCCGCACCCAAAGCACCGGCAGCGAATGCCGCTGCTACGCCGAAGGCGGCTCCAGCAGCTGCCAAAGTCGAGGCACCTAAAGCGGCTGCCAAACCTCAGGCCAAGGCTCCTGCTGTTGCCAAAGACACAGCTCCAGCCAAGGCTGCGACCAGTGTGCCTCAGGGGGAAACCACTGTTCGGGTAGATACGGCTCGTCTGGATGAGATCATGAATATGGTCGGTGAGCTGGTATTGGTACGTAACCGCTTGGTCAGCCTCGGGATATCCCGCGAAGATGAAGAGATGTCCAAGGCGCTGGCCAACCTGGATCTGGTGACCTCTGATCTGCAGGGTGCCGTGATGAAGACCCGGATGCAGCCGATTAAGAAAGTATTCGGTCGTTTCCCTCGGGTGGTTCGCGACTTGGCCCGCAGTCTCAATAAAGAGATAGATCTGCGGATGATAGGTGAAGACACGGATCTGGATAAGAACCTGGTCGAAGCCCTTGCCGATCCACTGGTGCACCTGGTGCGTAACTCAGTGGATCACGGTATTGAAATGCCTGATGTGCGCGAGGCCAATGGTAAGCCCAGAACCGGGGTTATTACCTTGGCGGCCAGTCAGGAAGGTGACCATATCCTGCTTAAAATTGAGGATGACGGCGCCGGTATGGACGCTGCCAAACTCAAAGAGATTGCCATAAGTCGTGGTGTGCTGGATGAAGACAGCGCCGCCCGAATGTCCGATCAGGAAGCCTATAACCTGATCTTCGCTCCCGGCTTCTCAACCAAGGTGGAGATTTCTGATATCTCCGGCCGAGGTGTTGGGATGGATGTAGTCAAGACCCGTATTACTCAGCTTAACGGCTCTGTGCATATCGACTCGGTCAAGGGTAAAGGCACCCGTCTGGAGATCAAGGTACCTTTAACCTTGGCGATTATGCCCACTCTGATGGTGGAAGTTGCCAAGCAGGTGTTTGCCTTGCCGCTCTCCAGCGTGAATGAGATTTTCCATCTGGATCTGACCAAGACCAATATTGTAGATGGGCAATTGACAGTGATTGTTCGGGACAAAGCGGTGCCACTCTTCTATCTTGAGCGTTGGCTCAGCCGTAAGCCGATGAGTTTCCAGCATGGTGACAAGAAACATGGCCATGTGGTCATAGTTCAGCTTGGCACCATGCAGATAGGCTTTGTGGTAGATGCCCTGATAGGTCAGGAAGAGGTGGTAATTAAACCTCTGGGCTCCATGTTGCATGGCACACCGGGTATGGCCGGGGCCACAATTACGTCGGACGGCGGAATCGCGCTGATCCTCGATGTACCAGGATTATTGAAGCACTACGCCAAATCCAAGCGTTGAAGTGCCGTATAAGGATTTAAATGACCATTAAAGTTTTGGTTGTCGATGATTCGAGCTTCTTTCGACGACGTGTCAGCGAGATAGTCAATCAGGATCCTGAGCTTGAGGTGATAGGTATGGCCAATAACGGTGCCGAAGCCGTTAAACTGGCCGCCGAGCTCAAGCCTCAGGTGATTACCATGGATATTGAAATGCCTGTCATGGACGGGATTACCGCCGTGCGGCAGATAATGGCCTCTCATCCGACACCTATCCTGATGTTTTCCTCCTTGACCCATGATGGAGCCAAGGCGACCTTGGATGCGCTGGACGCCGGGGCTCTCGATTTTCTGCCCAAACGCTTTGAGGACATTGCTACCAACAAGGACGAGGCGATTCGACTGCTTCAGCAAAGAGTCAAGGCGTTGGGACGCAGGCGTATATTCCGCACTATAGTCCGTCCGAGTGTGGCGCCTACGCCGGCAACCACCCCAAGCCGACCCACGGCACCAAGCAGTCTGCAGCGTCAAGCTGCCACAGCTGAAAGTGCTGCCGCCAGTCGCCAGCCGGTGAGGCGCAGCGGCGGAGCGGCCCCTGCCAGAGCCAGTGGTAAACAATACAAGCTGTTGGCTATAGGCACATCCACTGGTGGCCCTGTGGCATTGCAGCGAATTTTGACCCAGTTTCCGGCAGATTATCCGCATCCTATCTTATTGGTACAGCACATGCCTGCAGCCTTTACTCCGGCCTTTGCCAGCAGGCTCAATGGCTTGTGCAAGATAGAAGTCAAAGAAGCGGTCAATGGCGATATGCTCAGACCAGGCTGTGCCTATCTCGCGCCCGGTGGCATGCAGATGATGCTCGAGCGCTCCGGCGCCGGAGGCAGGATTAAAATTCTCGCCGGCAATGAAGAGATGAACTACAAGCCCTGTGTCGATATCACTTTTGCTTCAGCCTCCAAAGCCTTTGGCGGAGATGTACTGGCGGTTATTCTGACGGGGATGGGTGCCGATGGCCGAGAAGGCGCGCGCATGCTCAAAGGTGTTGGTGCCACCATCTGGGCCCAGGATGAAGCCTCTTGCGTCGTCTATGGCATGCCACAGGCAGTGACGGCGGCCGGTATCTCCAGCCAGTCCATCTCACTGGATAATATGGCAGAGGCGATATTGAGAGAATCGGGTCGTGGCTGACAAAGAGACGCGCCTGCTGGGATACCGGTTGGCGCTGTTTTTGTTTTTGGTCGCCTTGGTGGTAGTGGCGGCGCTTTACTGGGACTTGCGACAAAAAAATCGGCAACTGAGTGAGAAAGTCGCCCAGCTTGAATCGTCCCAGGTTCTCTTGATGGTGCCGGATGAACAGGCCGCGATTATTGCCGATTGGATGAGTCGTCACCCACAACAGACTGCATCCTTATTGGATGTGATTCGACCTAAGGTGACATCCGGGACGGGGCCAGAGGCTCCGACTTCAGCCAACTTGTCAGTCCCGCCGGGTGATATTTCGCCAGAGAGAACCCCGGGCGAGGCTGGGGCCGCAGTGCCACTGCCTGCTCAGACTGAAGATACCAGGGTGACAGAGCTGGAAAATGGCGTAAAAGTAATACGTTTACCTCACGGTGGGATCCGTGTCACTACCCGTGAAGAGGGTAATGAGTAGCCGTACAAGACAAGAACGACAATAATAGTGGCTCGTTACACTAGTTGGCCGATAAGGCGAGAATAAGGGGCGGAAAGTGAAAGTCTGGACCATTGCAAACCAAAAAGGCGGAGTGGGCAAAACCACAACAGTTGCCAGTTTGGCGGGCACACTGGCCAAGCGTGGTCAGCGGGTTCTGATGATAGACACAGATCCCCATGCTTCGCTGGGTTATTACCTGGGCATAGATTCGGAAGAGGTGCCCGGCTCACTGTATGATCTCTTTCTGGCTCATAAGAATCTTGATACCTCTTTGGTAAAGCAACACGCGGTTCCCACATCTGTTGAGGGAGTCGATCTTTTGGCGGCAACCATGGCGTTGGCCACTTTGGATCGTGCCCTTGGTCATCAAGAGGGGATGGGGCTGGTGCTGCGTAATATTCTCAAGTCGGTTGAGGATGACTACGATGTTGCCTTGGTCGACTGTCCTCCGGTGCTGGGTGTATTGATGGTCAATGCACTGGCGGCCAGCCAACACATAGTGATCCCGGTTCAGACCGAATTTTTGGCGATTAAAGGCCTGGATAGAATGATTAAAACCATGGAACTGATGGGGCGCTCGAAAAAGACCCGCTACAGTTATTCCATAGTGCCAACCATGTATGACAGACGTACCAAGGCTTCACCTGCGGCGCTGCAACATCTTGGTGAGGTTTACGGCGACACGCTTTGGCCGGATGTGATCCCTGTGGATACCAAGTTTCGCGACGCCAGTTTGGCTCATCTACCGGCGTCCCACTATGCCCCAAGCTCGCGCGGAGTGAAGGCCTACGAGCGTTTGCTGGATTATCTGCTGGCGGGGGAGTTTGACCATGTCAAAATCGGTTGATGAAACTGTTTTTGATTATTTCAGCATTCTGCTGACTGAGCCGGCACCCGAGGTTAAATCCGGGGCGCAATCTGCGATTAAGCCTGAACAAAAAGCGCAAGCTGTAGTTGAGGCAAGAACTGAGCAGACTCCGCCGGCAACGTCTAGGTTACGGGACGATATCGCTGTGCCAGTTGATACGGCACCCAAGAAAGCGCCGCTTTCTCGACCGGACGGTACTGCCAAGCAATACCCGGCAGAGCCAGATAAGCCGAGACTCGACCGTAATGCGCTGGAACAGCTACTGGCGCCGGTGTTTAAAGAGCAGGTTGCCGAGGTAACGCATACAGAGATGCCGACAGAAACTCTGTCGGAAACCATCACAGCTGCTTCGCTGCAAAGCGAGCCCATAACCGGGCAGCAGGATACTCAGGCCGATGCTGCTCACGAGCAGATTCAAGTCCAAGATGTGACTGAGCCTGAGGTTCTGGAACAGGTTAAGCTCGAGACACAAGTTGGCGCGCCGGCGGCACCTATAGAACCGCTCAAGGAACAACTGGAAGATGAATTTCAAGTATTGTTCTTCAAGGTGGCGGGACTCACGCTGGCCGTGCCCCTGATAAGCCTGGGCGGCATAGTCAGAATAGAGCGCATCAATCATATCTTTGGGCGGCCAGGATGGTTTATGGGGGTTCAGGGTTATCGGGACTCTCAGCTGAATATCGTTGATACCTGCGCCTGGGTTATGCCGGAAAAATATGATGATAAACTGGCGCAATCCGTAAATTATCAATATCTTGTAGTATTAGAGAACAGTAATTGGGGTTTGGCTTGTGAATCTTTGGTCAATGCGGTCAAGATTGACAAGTCACAGGTCAACTGGCGTGGCAGTGAAGGTAAGCGCCCCTGGTTGGCCGGAGTAGTGAAAGAACAAATGTGTGGCATTTTGCACGTGCAGGCATTGATTGAAATGCTCAATGCCGGGTTAGGTTGTCAGGATCCGATAGACTGAGGTAAATATGACTGATTCAAGAAATGTAGCAGCGGTATCCGGAGGCAAGGACGATGCCGTTCTCCAGTGGGTAACCTTCAGGCTGGATAACGAGACCTATGGCATCAATGTGATGCAGGTTCAGGAAGTATTACGTTATACCGAAATAGCCCCGGTTCCGGGAGCTCCTCATTATGTGTTGGGGATCATCAATCTGCGCGGTAATGTGGTTACCGTTATTGATACTCGCTCACGTTTTGGTTTGCCCTCCTCCGAAGTGGACGATTCTACCCGAATCGTGATTATTGAAGCGGAAAAGCAGGTGATAGGTATTCTGGTCGACAGTGTGGCCGAAGTGGTTTATCTACGCCGCTCTGAAATCGATAACGCCCCGAATGTGGGAACCGAAGAGAGTGCCAAGTTTATTCAGGGTGTCAGCAACCGTGGCGACGAACTGCTGATCCTGGTGGACTTGGATAAGCTGCTGTCAGATGATGAATGGGCCGAGTTGGCGCAAATCTGATAGGCTTTTGCGGGAAAAGGAGTTTTAACCGATGATGGGCGATGTTTTTTTTATCGCTGCGCTGGTATATGTCATTGCCTGTCTCGGACTGGTGCTGTACCTGCAAAAACAAAGCAACAAGCTTAGAAGCAAGGTTGAGGCGTTAACTGTTCTGGTCAAGGAAAGCGACAGGCAAAGAGATGCGTTCAAGCGGGAGTTGCAAGAACTGCGTAGTGGCACCATAGGCGTTGGCCGGCGGGTGTTGGAGCTTGAGAAACGCCTCGCGCAGCAAAATGCCCGTCTCGATGAATCGATGCAGCAGGACCCTCAGGCCAAGCTTTACAGCAGGGCCATGAAGATGGTGCAGTTGGGAGCCGGTGTCGATGAACTGATCCGCGAGTGCGAGTTGCCCAAGGCGGAAGCTGAACTCTTGATCCGTCTGCACGGTAAAACGGCCCGGGCTTGATATTTTGTCTGAGTAAAGAAAGAGCGCATTGAGATGCGCTCTTTCTGTTTCTATTTGAAAGGAATGCGAGAAACCTCAAGCCGTTTTGGCTCTCAGGGTAACGGCTTGTCTGTGTTATCCGTTACTTAAGGAAGGTGCAAATAAGTCCTCGTGGCGTTCTCTTGTTTAGAGAGCCTGTTGCTGTGAAAGCCCCGAAGGGCGTGGCTTATAGGCCTGCCTGCTGTGTTGTGCTTCTTGCAAAGGACTAGGGCCATTTGCTGCGAACCACGCCTTTCATCCAAGCCTGTAAGCCGACGCAGAGCACGCATGGGACTTGTTCGCACCTTCCCTAAGCCTTGTCGACAATTCTCTGATGCAGGTTATTCCACTGCTCGGGAAATTTCCCGTCCAACATATAGACAAAGGCTATCAGTTCGGCGATTAGCTGATAGAGCTCCTTGGGGATCTCTTCCCCCAGTTCCAACATCTGCAGAAAGTCACTCAGGTAAGGGTCTTGATGTATATGAACCCCGGCCTCTTGTGCTAACGCAATGATCTCTTCTGCAAGCAGATCCTGGCCCTTGGCCGTTATCTTGGGCGCAGTTTTGCCATCATAACTCAGGGCCACTGCCTGACGAGGTTTGGCTTGCTTGTCGTTTGAATCCATGGACATAGTCTTTCCTCAGGCTTTCAGTTGCACCAGATAGTGATCGCCGGGCAGCAGTGTGGCCGGCACAGGGGCAACGTGGGCGTTCAATTCATTGGGAGTGAGTCCTAACTGAACCAGCTTTTGCGACAAGGGGGGCAGGAAGTTGCTGACCCTGCTGATCAGCGCCTGGGTGCTGCCGATAAACTGCAGGTCGACCTTGGAATCCTTCACCTGCGCCTTGACGAGCAAGGAGCCCATGCCCAGATTAAACTTGAGTTGCAACTGCCAGGTCTTGTCTTTGTCTGCGTCCTTATCCTGATTGTTGTGTTCGAATTTGCCTTCCAACTGTTCGTTTCTTTGGTTGAGATAGTAAGGCAGCATGAAATACCAGCATTGACCACTATTGTCTGTATTGGCTTGCTGGTATAGGGCGACAGCCTGGGACATCTGCTGCAGCGCATCCAGAGTGCCGCTCTTCTCCAGTGAAGCTAACTGATGAGTTTGCAGGCCAGACCGGCTCTGAAGTCCTTCCAGGTATTGCTTCAAGCGTTGCGGAACACTCAGGTTTTGGTTACCGGCTCTAACGCCAAGCAACAGCTGAAACAGGGTGGTAATGGCACTGGCTTGAGTTGAAGGCTGGGATTGCGTTTGCTGACTGGTCAGTTGCAGCCCTGTGAGCCCAAGCAGTTCACTTCGAAGTTGGGACGGCTCTGTCAGCTCGCTCAGGGGCACAGGCGACAGTGCCGGCAATTGCTTGAGCAGTTCAGCGGCCAGGTTATGTTTGACCTCCAGTGTCATAGCCTCGGCCCTTGGCATGGCACCGGCCTTATTGAAGGCGCGCTGGAGAAAGTTCAGCTCGGGCGCTTTGGCTGTTTCGCCGGCAACTTTATTGGATGCACTTGTGCCAACAGGCTTATCTGCATTGGCTTGGGTCGCCTGCTGAAGTGCTTGGTTACTGAATTTCTCTGTCCCCGGCAGCGGGGCATTTTTCGGTTGCTGCAACTGGGCATTATCAACTGTTTGTGTTGACTGAGATAAGACAGAAGCGGGCAACTTGCTGCCGCTGGCAACTGTTTGAGACAAGCCTGCTTTGAGATCAATCGCCGTTTCCCTCAATGGTGCTGATTCCCCCTTACTTTGGGTTTGCTGCGCTTGGGATTGGGGTTGCTGCTCAAGGAGTTTTATCAACCTGGCGTAGGTTTGGGCGACTTCCGGCTTGGTTATCAGTTGCTCACTTTCCTGTGTTGGGGCAGCGGGTTGCAGATTTGCTACTGGCGTCAGTTTTGCTTCCAATCTGGCATTGATGGGGCTTAATTGCAGCTGTAGCCCCTGACTGTTGCTGACAACTTTAGCAACGTATTCACCGGCAGGTAGCTGTAACTGCGGCGGGAAGGCTATGCTTGTACCATTGGCAAAACGCATTTCACCCTGGGAGACAGTCAACATGGGTAAGGGATAACCTTGCGGCCTGGCTGCCAACTGCTGCAGTGCTGTTTGACTGATGCCATTTTTGGCTGCCAGCTGCATCAAAGCGTCCGGCAGTTTTATCTGGACTTCACCGGCCAGCAACAGCAATTGGGCTGTTTTGCCCTGAACGATTTCCGGTAAGGGGCGAGTCAGCTCCAGCAGTGTAGTATTGGCCTGATGCAACAGGGCTTTGGCTTGAGCGTTGGACTCTTGATTAGCAAGCTGCAATTGATACTGTGCATTTTGCAGTTGTAGTCTGAGCTCGCTACCCACATCGACTGTGGTTACCGGAAGCAGAGGGATGGATGCATTTGCTTGAGGAGTTGGGCTTGACCCTGAGGGGGGGATTGTACCATTCACTGGATCCATTGTTGCAAACCCCACTCCTCAAGTTGCTTTATCTGTAGGCAATCGTAAATTTAAATTTGATCTATTTCCACAGCGAAGTATCCTTATCCGTCCAACTCGACATTAGACAGAAATTTGACTGTCGCCATAGGTATACTCAGGTTATCGGCCTATGGTAATCAAAGCTTTAACTGTTTTTCGGTTGGATTACAGCGGTACTTTTACAAAGAGAGCAATATGAAGTTTAAATGGATTCTGATGGTTGTGGCTGCCCTGAGTGCGCATTCGGCAGTGGCTGCAGGGAGTGGCGAAAGCAACAATACACAGGATGTGCGCATCAGTTATAACGACCCGCGGGATCCGATAGAAGGGTTCAACCGTGTCATGTGGGACTTCAACTATCTGTATCTGGATAGATTTCTCTATCGTCCGGTTGCTCATGGTTACAACGACTATGTGCCTATGCCGGTCAAGTCAGGTCTCAACAATTTTGTTCTCAACCTGGAAGAGCCCCACAGCTTGGTCAACAACACATTGCAGGGCAAGTGGGGTTGGGCGTTGAATGCCGGTGGCCGTTTTACCGTTAACTCGACCGTGGGTTTGCTTGGTTTGATTGACGTCGCCGATATGATGGGGATGCCCCGTAAACAGGATGACTTCAACGAAGTACTCGGTTACTACGGAGTGCCCAATGGTCCTTACTTTATGGCACCATTCTTCGGCCCCTACGTCACCCGTGAACTCGCTTCAGATTGGGTGGATGGTCTATACTTTCCATTGTCAGAATTAACAATGTGGCAGTCAGTTATCAAGTGGGGACTGAAGAATCTCCACGCCCGTTCTGTTGCCATAGATCAAGAAAGATTAGTAGACAACGCGCTCGATCCATACACTTTTGTTAAAGACGCTTATATACAGCACATGGACTATAAGGTGTACGATGGCAATGTGCCTTCGAATGAGGACGAAGACGAGTTGCTTGATGAATATATGCAGGAACTGGAGTAACCCACCATCTGTTTGCTTACCCGCAGGTGGTTGATACGGTCACTCGTTACCGGCGATTGAAACCTGCGGGGAATTGACCATGGCGCTGAACAGTCTCAATGTACTGCTGGTTGAGGATGATCCCGTCTTTCGCAATATCGTTGCCGCCTTTCTTACCGGGAGGGGCGCTAATGTTGTTGAAGCCGAGGATGGTGAACAAGGACTGCAAAGCTTTAAAAGCCAAAAGTATGATGTGGTTGTAGCCGATCTCTCCATGCCCAGAATGGGGGGATTGGAAATGCTTAAAGCCATGTCGCGTATCAACCCTGCTATTCCTTCCATTGTGATTTCCGGAAACCAGGTTATGGCCGATGTTGTCGAGGCGCTGCGGATTGGTGCCAGTGACTATCTGGTTAAACCCGTATCGGATCTCTACAGCATAGAGCACGCCATTAATCAGTGTCTTACGGCTCCTGAGCAGGAACAAAATACTCTTAATCGAGATGTGGAAGAGCTCTCCTTTATGGAGTTGAACGAAAACTTGGCACTGCTGGAGCAAAACGCTGAAGCGGCCAGGTGTGTACAGCAACAGCTATTCCCCGCAAGCCGTATTGAATATCCCAAGGCCAGGTTGGACTATAGCTTGTTCAAACATGAGCAGGTAAGCCCTTACTTCATCGACTCGGCTATGGTTGGGAATAACCACCTCATCATGTACCTGGCCCACTTTCACCCGGAAGACAACAGGGCCGCCTTTGCCAGCGTGTTGATGCGTAGTTTCGTCAATCAAAAGCTGAAACTGAATCGCAATGGTGTCAGTTCTGTGGTGATAGAACCTTTCAATATGCTCAGCTATTTGAATGACCGTTTGGTCAAGTCGGGGCTGGATCTCTATTGCGATATGATTTACATCGCGATTGAGCTTGATAGTTATCGGGCGGCTATTGCCCAGGCGGGCAGGGGGCTGAGATGCTACATTCGTAACCAGGATGGTCTTACACCTCTGGCGTTGGCAGATTCACTGCAGTTGGGGTTATTGGAGTGGGGCAAGCCGGCGACTCAGTTCCGGAGTTTAATGCCAGGTGAAAGGCTCTGCATTGTTACTAGTGAGGCAGAGCACAGACAACTGCTTCAGCAAGATAAATTCCTGGGGCTGACTTTTAATCCTAAAATACCTCAAGGTGGATTCCTGCAACTGGCCTTTTAATGGCCTTAATGCCGACTAGGTATTTCTATGGCCTCCGTTTAAAGTCGTTTTTGAATGGAGAGCCGATGCTTGTCTCACTACTTTAGTTTTGTCTCGACATTGTAAGAGTGCCATTTTTCATAGTGAGAGAAAGCACCTTCTGGTTCAAACTGAGGCTTAATTGACTTGAACTTAAAACTGTGAAAAATTCTAATAAAAAAGGCTGCAGATTTTGCAGCCTTCTTTGTATATATCAGAATTAGCGTTTAATGGCTTCGTGCTCGCCGGTTACAGCCATTTCCTGCTCCAGAGCTTCTTCTTCAGAATGATCATGGATTTTGCTTTCAGCACCGTGCATCCAGTCAACCAGCTTGTCAGCCATGAAATAAAGGATAACGCCGGAAATAGCAGCGGTGATGGCAATGCCGGAGAAGATAGACATGGCGTTGGCCAGCTGTTCTTCTTTCTCGCCGCCGTGGCCGATAAAGGAACCGACTACACCGGCTATCTTATTGGCCATGGCGATAAACAGGAACCATGCTCCCATCATCAGAGATACGATACGCAAGGGAGCGAGTTTGGTGACCATAGACAGGCCTATAGGGGATAGGCAAAGCTCACCCATGGTGTGGAAGAAGTAGGCACCAACCAGCCACCACATGCTTGACTTGGCTGAGGCGTCGCCACCCATTTCCAGTACGGCACCAATCATAAACAGGAAGCCGATAGCCAACAGAACCAGACCAAGGGCAAATTTCACCGGTGAGTTAGGTTCCTTATCACCCAGGCGGATCCAGATAGAAGCAACAACCGGGGCAAAAACCACGATGAAAATGGCGTTTAGCGACTGGAAGTAAGTTGTCGGCACTTCCCAGGCACCGATAAAGCGGTCGGTAAACTCATTGGTGAATAGGTTCATCAAGCCACCGGCCTGTTCAAAACCCGCCCAGAAGATGATGGTAAACAGACCCATCACCATGATCACTTTAATGCGGTCACGTTCTACCTTGGTCAGTGGTTCTTTACGTACCTGGCCGCGGGCCAAGTCTTTTTCACGTTCAAGCTTGGCAGAAGGTACTGTACCTATGTCGCCCAATAACTTTTGGGCAAACAGGAATTGAATAATCAGCGACAATACCATACCGATACCGGCACACATGAAACCTGCTTGCCAGTTGTTGATGGTAGTTTCAACACCATCGATGACTTCTTTATGGCCAAAGTTTGTATAGGCCCAGGCAACGACAAAACCAGAAAGCGCCGCACCTAAGTTGATACCCATGTAGAAGATAGTAAAGGCGCCATCGCGACGATGATCACCTTCTTCATACAGATCGCCCACCATAGTTGAAATGTTAGGCTTAAACAGACCGTTACCTATGATGAGAGTGCCAAGACCTATGTAAAACACCATGGTTTCAAGGCCGGGAGTCATGCTGTGAGGCGTTGCCAGGGTAAACTGGCCTATAGCCATCAGCGCACCACCAATATAAATCGCTTTACGTTGCCCGAGGTAGTTGTCCGCGAGCCAGCCGCCGATGAGAGGCGTAAGGTAAACCAACGCGGTAAAGGTACCATAGAGTGAGAGTGCATCGGCCTGAGTCCAACCCAGTCCACCGCCTTGAGAGTTGGCCTGATCAACCAGATACAGAACCAGAATGGCTCGCATCGCATAATAACTGAATCGTTCCCAAAGCTCTGTTGTAAACAGCAGGAACAATCCCTTGGGATGCCCGAGCATCGTCCCCTTGGGTTTTGCTAAGCTCATGAAGTCTTCCACCTTAAATTGTTAATTGGCCGTGTGACAAAAGTCGACACAGAAAGCGATTGTTTTTATCCCAGCTGTATTGCCGTTAACATCACACTGTTTTGTAAAGTGTTATGGGCATATCTTTTAATGCGCTGTGATTGAGGCTTTGGTTTTCTGTATTGTAATTTGTTCATCAAAAGCAACAAAGCCCACCCTATATACTCTGGATTCAGCAACAAAGTCAATTTTAGCCCCCCGAGGCGGCTGCTTTGTGAACAATTGTTAGGCTGGTAGTGGTCGGAGCGGTGCTGGAATAGTTCGCAATTTCAATTAGACTAAAGTGGGGTGAAGGCGCGGTCTGAAATTCGCTTTCAATCGCAAACTCATGTCTGATATGATTGCCCGCTGTGATAGGACGTCACCCGACAGAAACCAAGTAGTGAGAACACCATGAAGGCCTGGTACCTTTTGTACTGTAAACCTCGCAGCGAAGTGAGGGCACAACAGAATCTAACGCTCCAAGAGCTGGAGACTTATTTGCCGATGGTGCGGAGCGAAAAAAAAGAGAAAAACAAGACTGTCGTTCGTAAGCAACCTCTGTTCCCCAACTATATATTCATCAAGTTTGATCCTGAGCAGACCAGTGTTCGTCAGCTCAGATCTACTCGTGGTGTTGCTGATTTAGTCAACTGCCGCGAGAAACTACTGCCAATAGATGAACAACTGATCATTCAGCTCAAACAACGTGAATTGGCTACGCCTTTGATCACAGAAAAGCCCCTGCAGTCTGGTGATAAAATACAGTTCACCGAAGGGCCATTCGCAGACTTTGACGGAATTTTCGCAGAGAAGTGTGGTGATACCCGCTGCAAGGTATTGTTCACCTTCCTTGGCCAGCATAAGAGCATCACAGTTGAACAAAGTGCAATCAGAGCCGTATGTGCGTAATCAGCTATCTGGTATGTGAGATATTTGCCATTGTTACACAAATCCAACGTTTGTTGATCTTGAAACCGGATTTCGTTTTATATGGAAATCAATTTGTTATGGATTCTGGTTGAGCAAGCCATCCCTGTTTTAGAATACAAATTGAATAATTACTCAGCGCTCTGAGAGTTGGGCATTTTTCGAACTGTGTCACATCTTGGTGTGGGGTATAATCCCCGGTTAAAGTAAGAACCGGTACAGGGTAGGAATGTTATTTTATTTGAATGGCATTCCTAACTTACTAAAAAATATAAATTTTTGCATTGCAAAGGGCAGTTTGGAGGCCGAAATCCATGGGCGGTAGCGTGTCTGAAAGACAAGAATATGAATAGTTTCATATTCTTAGTGAACGCCGAAGCCCTCTGGGCACCACGCGGATCGGTAGCGTGTCTGAAAGACAAGAATATGAACAATTTCATATTCTTAGTGAACGCCGAAGCCGTCTGGGCGCCACGCGGAACGGTAGCGTGTCTGAAAGACAAGAATATGAACAATTTCATATTCTTAGTGAACGCCGAAGCCGTCTGGGCGCCACGCGGAACGGTAGTGTGTCTGAAAGACAAGAATATGAACAATTTCATATTCTTAGTGAACGCCGAAGCCGTCTGGGCGCCACGCGGAACGGTTGTGTGCCTGAAAGCTATCAGTATGGACAATTTCCATACTCTCCAGCTGGCAACAGGTCCTATCTAATTACCAATGCTTGATATACAGAATCCACTTTTGGGGAACATTGACCTGAGATGAAGGCCTGGTTGGGGGAGTTACTACACCCGAACCGGTTTTTATTGTTGTAGTAAGGTTCATTTGATTTTTAGTGTTACTCACCATTACGGAGACAACGGTGTTACAGAAAACCAAAAAACTCATCATAGCGAGTATAGGAGCACTGGCTTTGCTTGGCTCGCAAGCTCAGGCAATTACGCCATCTCCTCAGATGATTGAACAATTCAAAAATTTGCCTCGCGCTGAGCAGGAAAGGTTAGCCAAGCAGTATGGAATAGATCCTTCCATATTGAGTGGAGGCAGTAACATCAGTCAGAAGCCGGTCAATCCGCAAGTTGTTTATCCAAGAGAAAAAAAGGATAACAGCGCTAATGGGGGCGAAAAGCCAACTTTAGACTTTACGGTTGAAGCAACAGACAAGAGTGCTCTCAAGCGTTTTGGTTACTCCTTGTTTGCCGGTGAACCCAGCACTTTTGCTCCGGTTTCCGATGTGCCGGTTCCCAGTGAGTACCTGATGGGGCCAGGGGATACCCTGATGGTGCAACTTTTCGGTAAAACCAATAGAGAGTTCTCACTTACCGTTAATCGCGATGGCACTGTACAGTTCCCTGAACTTGGTCCTATCAGTATTGCCGGTTTAAGTTTTGCCGAAGCCAAAGATACCCTGCAAAAACGCATAAAACACCAGATGATAGGCATAGAGTCGAATATCACTATGGGTGAACTGCGCTCTATTCGTATCTTTGTGGCCGGTGATGCCTACAAACCCGGTTCTTACACTGTATCCAGTCTGTCAACCATGACTCAAGCGCTGTTTGTCTCCGGCGGCGTGAATGAAATAGGTTCACTGCGTAAGGTACAGCTGAAGCGTGGCGGTAAATTGGTCGGTACTCTGGATCTTTATGACTTATTGATGCGCGGTGATGCCTCAGGCGATATGCGTCTGCAATCCGGGGATGTGGTGTTCATTCCTCCAGTAGGTGGCCTGGTCAGCGTGGCCGGTGAAGTTCGCCGTCCAGCAATTTATGAGCTCAAGGGGGGAGAAACCCTTGGCGATGTCGTTAATATGGCAGCTGGGGCTAAACCGGGTTCCTATCCTAAAGGCAGTGTGGTTGAGCGTTATAATGACCAGGGGCTTAAGTCGCTGCTCACGGTTGATTTGACGTCTGCTAAAGGGCAAAAAACGCTTGCCAAGGCCGGTGATGTTATTCGGGTTAAAGGCACCTCGGGCCAATATGATAATGCAATCACCTTGGTTGGTGCTGTGGTTCGGCCAGGGAAATATCAATGGCATGAAGGCCTAAAAGTCAATGACATCCTCAAATCTATTTGGTCCGATTTACAAATTTCAGCAGATCTAGATTACGCCATCCTGCTTCGTGAAGTAGATGATTATGGCAATATTGAGGTTTATCAATTCGCACCTGGCAAAGCAATAGTGCATCAGGACGCCGATGAGAACTTGGCGCTGCAACCAAGAGATAAGTTGATCATCTTTAACTTTAGCGATGACAGCATCAACAGATATGAGCTGAACAAGCTGGTTAAAGCAAGAGTTGCTAAAGTCACTTCGCTTACCGGTGATTCGTTACTGGGCTCAGATCTGTTCAAGGCTGGTTTCAATGTGCTGCAAAGTAAAAGATTGCATAAGCGTGGAACTGTTGGTGGGATAGTGATTGAAGGCAATGATACAGTAAATGAAGAACAGGCGGTTGTGACTTCCGAAGTCAGTAAGATGTTGTTGAATCTTTTTGATGACACTGACTTAATTAAATATAGTTACATGATGAATCGCAGTGAGCTTCTGTATCCGGTTATCAGCAAACTTAATGCCCAGGCTCGCGCCGGCAGCAGTGTTAATATAGTCGCTGTCAGTGGCCAGGTTCGCCACGAAGGTATGTACCCGCTTACGGTTAACGCTTCTGTCAGTTCTTTGATTGAAGCCGCTGGCGGCCTAAAGGAAGGTGCCTACACTGCCAGAGCCGAGTTAACCCGCACCGTTACAAATGCCGCTGGCTCATCAATAGTGCATAAGACTGTAGATCTGACTTCGGCTCTACAAGGTAACAAAGTTGCTGATCTGCCTCTCGAAGGGCGCGATATCCTCACAGTAATGACTACGCCTGATTGGCAGGAACATCAGACCGTTGAAATACGCGGGGAAGTGAAGTTCCCTGGCGTATATAACATCCGCCGCGGCGAAACACTACAGGATGTTATTCAACGAGCTGGCGGCTTTACTGAATACGCTTATCTTCCATCAGCTGTGTTTGTGCGTGAGTCTGTTCGCAAACAAGAGCAGATGGAAATCAAAAAACTGGCCGATCAACTTCGGCGTGATATTGCCACTCGAGGCGTTTCCAAAGATGGCAATGTGGTCAACTATGCAGATGCTCAGTTGATGCTTAAAGATCTAGAAGGCATTAAAGCTGTTGGCCGACTGGTTGTTGACTTACCTGCTATCTCCGTGGGTATCACTCAAGCCGACCTTCAGCTCGAAGATCAAGATATTCTCTATGTGCCTTCCACCAAACAGACCATAGCTGTTATGGGAGAAGTTCAACATGCATCGACCCACAGATATAAGGAAGGTATCACCCTGGACCAGTATCTTGATATGTCTGGTGGAGCCCGTAAGCGTGCCGATGAAGACAGAACTTATGTGATCAAAGCAGATGGTTCCGTAATGATGCCAAAACGTTCTATGTGGTTCAGCAGTGAAGATAATCTGCAGCCAGGAGATACCATCATAGTTCCCTTGGATACAGAGTATAAGGATAACCTAACGCTCTGGAGTCAAGTCACCCAGATCATTTACAACACGGCTGTGGCAGTAGCGACAATTTCAGGGTTGTAATTCTTAATAACAAACTTGTTCTAGAGCCGTGATTTCAGGCTCTAGAACAAAATCAATGCAGTATAAAAAATAGACATAATATGACTTCACAAATTACTCCTCAACAGCATCCGGATGCACAGTTCGCTGTGAATACGATGAGAGATGACGAAATAGATCTCCGTGAGCTCTTTTCAGTAATCTGGCAAGGGAAATGGTTAATTGCCGGTGTCACTCTGGTATTTGCCGTTGCTTCTGTGGTTATTGCACTTATGCTGCCGAATATCTATAAATCGGAAGCTCTATTGGCGCCAGCATCTGAAGAACGGGGGGCTGGTGGGTTAGCCGGGCTTGCTTCTCAGTTTGGTGGTCTTGCCAGTATGGCTGGAATCAACTTAGGTGGTAAAGGCGGCACCGATAAGACGCAACTGGCTATTGAAGTACTCAAGTCAAGGCAATTTATTGGTGATTTTATTGAAAAACACCAAATACTGCCTGAGCTAATGGCGGTCGATAAGTGGCACATGGCCGACAACAGTTTGTCATTTGATCCTGAAATGTATAACCAACAAAGCAAGACTTGGGTGCGTGAGGTTAAGCCCCCATTTCATCCACAACCTTCCTTACAAGAAGCATATAAAGCATTTTCTGAAATACTTGTTGTCGATAAAGATAAAGAAAATGGTATGGTGAGAATATCGATAGAACATCAATCCCCTTACGTTGCTAAACAATGGGTAGACTGGCTAGTTGCAGATATCAACCTAACCATGAAAGAGCGGGATGTCGCAGAGGCTAATCGAAGTAGTGAATTTTTAAACAAGCAGATTGAACTCACTAATGTCGCCGACATTCGAACCATTCTATACAAACTGGTAGAAGAACAGGCCAAAACGATCATGTTCGCCGAAGTACGGGATGAATATGTGTTTAAAACAATCGACCCAGCCTTTGTCCCCGAAGAAAAGGCTAAGCCAAAGCGAGCATTAATTTGTGTGCTTGGTACCATGTTGGGGGGGATGTTGGCCGTGATGATGGTTCTTATCAGGTATTTTGTAAGAAAAAATTCTGAAATCTAGCTAAAAAATGTGCAGAGTCTATTGGGACAACTTCTGTTAAATAAAGAACAGAAAAACGGTGAAATCTAGTATCCTCAAGAGATGACGAAGATTCGATGGTCATAAAATGGATAAAAAATATCTCAGCTAGGTTTAAAGGCTGAGGTTGTAAAATTGTAATCTAGTAACTTAATTCTAGGTAGAAGGTAATAAAAAGGTCCGATGTAATGACAAAAAAGAAAGTGCTTACTGTTTTTGGTACCCGGCCAGAAGCAATCAAAATGGCCCCTCTAGTTCATGCTTTAGCCTCCGATGACCGTTTTGAAGCAAAGTGTTGCGTTACAGCACAACACAGGGAAATGCTCGATCAAGTACTCGAATTATTTGAAATAACACCGGATTACGATCTTGATTTAATGAAAGCTGGTCAGACATTGAGTGATATCACTTCCGGTATTATTCAGAAGTTAAAACCTGTCCTTCAAGAGTTTAAGCCAGATGTCGTGCTTGTGCATGGTGATACAGCAACTACTTTTGCAGCGAGTCTTGCAGCTTACTATGAACAAATTGCAGTAGGGCACGTAGAGGCAGGCCTTCGTACTGGAAATATTTACTCTCCTTGGCCAGAAGAAGCAAACCGCCGCTTGACGGGCGTGCTGACTAAGTATCATTTCGCACCAACAGAAACTTCGAAGCAGAATCTTCTCAAAGAGAACTTTGACCCAAGCAACATCATAGTAACAGGTAATACTGTTATTGATGCCTTATTGATGGTGAAAGACAAAATTGACTCAGATACAGATCTTAAAAATACCATTGCTGAACAGTTCCCTTTCTTAGACGAAAGCAAAAAGCTTATCTTGGTCACTGGTCATCGCAGGGAAAGTTTTGGTGGTGGATTTGAGCGTATTTGCGAAGCTTTAGCCATAACTGCAAAAGCGCATCCAGAGACGCAAATTTTATATCCGATGCATTTGAATCCAAATGTTAGAGAGCCAGTAAATCGTATTTTGGGTGATGTAGACAATATTTTGTTGATCGAACCTCAGCAATACCTTCCTTTTATTTATCTCATGGATAGGGCACATCTCATTCTTACGGATTCTGGCGGAATTCAAGAAGAGGCCCCTTCGTTAGGAAAGCCTGTCCTAGTTATGCGGGATACTACAGAGCGCCCTGAAGCTGTTGAGGCGGGGACAGTTAAGTTGGTTGGTACTGACGTTAACCAAATAGTGTCTAATCTAGATGAGCTGCTGACTGATGCAGATGCATACCAAAAGATGAGCTATGCGCATAATCCCTACGGGGGTGGCAAAGCGTGTCAGAGAATTTTAGAAGAATTAGTTAAGTAAGAATTTAGGAAAAGAAATGTCATTTGAAACGATTTCAGTCATTGGACTGGGCTATATCGGTTTACCTACTGCTGCAATGTTTGCATCTCGCAAAAAGAAGGTTATTGGTGTTGATGTAAACCAACATGCAGTTGATACCATCAATCAAGGTAAAATTCATATCGTAGAACCTGATCTAGATATGATTGTGCATTCAGCTGTAACTGAAGGTTATTTGAAGGCCGTAACGGCTGCTGAACCTGCTGATGCATTCCTAATTGCTGTCCCTACTCCATTTTTACCATGTGAAGAAGGACAAGTTCCCGAGCCTGATCTAAGTTATATTGAATCTGCTTGTAATGGCATCGCGCCTGTTTTAAAGAAAGGTGACTTAGTCATTTTAGAATCGACTTCCCCTGTAGGCGCGACAGAACAAGTTGCAGAATGGTTAGCTACTGCTCGTCCTGATTTAACTTTCCCACAAAAGGCAGGTAGTGAAGCTGATGTAAACGTAGCTCATTGCCCTGAACGTGTTTTACCTGGTCATGTGGTCCGTGAACTTGTTGAAAATGACCGCGTTATAGGTGGTATGTCTTCTCGTTGTTCCGAGCGTTCCGTTGAGCTTTACAAAACTTTCGTTCAAGGAGAGTGTGTTGTAACGAATGCTCGTACGGCAGAAATGGCTAAGTTAACGGAAAATAGTTGTCGTGATGTGCAGATCGCATTTGCTAATGAGTTATCGGTTATTTGCGACAAATTAGATATTGATGTTTGGGAGTTGATTTCTTTAGCCAATAGACATCCTCGCATTAACATTTTACAGCCAGGCCCTGGTGTTGGAGGTCACTGTATTGCGGTAGATCCTTGGTTCATAGTGTCTAAGACACCAAATGAAGCACAATTGATTCATACTGCTCGTAAAGTCAATGATGCAAAGCCTGAGTGGGTAATTAATAAAGTCAAGTTAGCCATCGCAGACTTTCTACAAGCTAATCCATCTAAAACAGCTAAGGATGTGACTATAGCTTGCTACGGCTTAGCGTTTAAACCTGATATAGATGACTTACGTGAAAGTCCTGCTCTTGGTATTACACAGCTTATCAGTGAAATGCATACAGGTTTGGTGGTCGCGGTAGAGCCTAATATCGAATTATTACCAGCACAGCTTCCCGGTATTGAACTTGTTTCCTCTGAAAAGGCATTTGATACTGCGGATATTCACGTAATGCTTGTTGACCACAAAGAATTTAAAAGCTGTAAGCCAGCAAAAAATGAATATGTTATAGATACTAAAGGAATTTGGGCGTGATTTATCTCAACAAAGTGTTAAAGGTAGCGACATGCTAAATAGAATTAAAAATAAAATCCCTCTTTCGTTAAAGTTGAAATTAAAATGTGTACTGCTAAATATTAATACATTTAAGCTTACTTTTTTTTCATCAAGTAAATGTTTTTCATCTATATATTATTTTTTTGTTAACAACTCATACCGTTTTGAACAAACTGCTGTTTTAAAGGCAAGAAGAGAGTTTTTAGCTATTAGTAGTAATCCAAATGAAACTAGTCCACAACTTCGTAGGAATATTCATAGATTAGAAAAAGGATTGTCTATTCAACCGAGAAAAAAGATATTTGCAGAAGCATATATAATCGAATGTGTTGGACTTTTTAAAGATGCTACTAAGAATGGATGCATCTGTGATGAAGAATACAAATGGGCATTAGATGTATTGACCTTGTATTTTTCAGTTGTAGGTAATACTAAGCGAATTTCTCAAGCACGCAATGAATTTAATTCAATAAAAATCGGCATTAATAGCGATAAAAAGTACATTCCCTATAAGAGAGCTGAATGTATCAAATCAGATGTTTCCTATGAGGAGTTAATGCAGTTAGCCCAACAAAGACGATCTGTAAGGTGGTACAAGAACGAGATTGTACCAGATCAAAAAATTAATATGGCTATTGAACTAGCTAAAACGGCTCCAAGCGCTTGTAATAGACAACCTTTTGAGTTCTTGGTTATCAATGACAAGGAAATAGCTCCGAAAATCACCTCTTTAGCTAATGGAACTACTGGTTTTTCAGAGCAAGTACCTTGTGTTGTGCTGATGATAGGTGATTTGTCTTGTTATGCGACCGAAGCTGATAGGCACGTTATTTATATTGATAGTGCGTTGGCCAGTATGCAATTTATGCTAGCTCTTGAAACCCTCGGTTTAAGTTCTTGCCCTATTAACTGGCCGGAAATAGAATCAAATGAAATAGCTTTGCGAAAGGAAGTTTCATTACCTGAATATAAGCGTGTCGTCATGATGATTAGTGTAGGTTTTGCAGATGAAGAATCTTATATACCTTATTCATCTAAGAAATCAATTTCTGTTTTAAGAACATCAATTAAGAGTTATACAAAGTGAAAAAATTAGTAGTGGAAGTAAAAGGTATTGGTTTTCCTAACAAGGGCGCTGAATTAATGTTGGCTGCTATTATAGAACAATTCAACAGACGAGGGATTGAGGCAATATTTGCAGTGGAACCCTATGGTGATTATGCTCTAAGATCTAAGTTTGGTTTATATCAGATAGCAAGAGTAAAGAAATTTGGTATTGACGTTGGTAAAATTGTTGGATTGTTACCTAAAAAATTGTTACATGTGTTTGGAATAATTTCTACAATGGATGTCGATGTCATTATTGACGCATCGGGCTTTTCTTATGGAGATCAATGGGGTCCAGATTTAATAGAATATAGACTTGGTTCAACTATTAAAAAGTTAAAAAACAAAGGGAAAAAAGTATACTTGTTGCCGCAAGCATTGGGGCCATTTAAAGATGATTTGACTCGCAATGTATCTGCTAAGATTTTTAATTATGCAGATAAAGTATTTGCTAGAGATCCAATTTCTTTAAAATATGCTAGTGATATTGCAAAAGATGTTAACATTGGTTTGTGTTCAGACTTTACAAATCTAATAAAAGGTCATGAATATTCAGAATTCGACTTTTTAAAACATCAAACTTGTTTTATTCCAAATTCAAAAATGTTGGAAAAGACAGGTGATGGTGAACACTATATTGAAATGATGGTTAAATTGTTGAAGGAATCTTACGTTAAAGATAAAAAGCCATTTATTGTCATTCATGAAGGTGAAAAGGATAGACTTTTAGCTGTAGAGATGGTCAGAAGAACAGGAATTGAAATACCAATTCTCGAACCGATAGATCCATTAAAAATCAAATGGGTTGTTGGAAACTCACATGTTGTTATAAGTTCAAGGTTTCATGGTTTGGTTAGTGCTTTGAGTCAAGGCATACCAGTAATTGCGACAGGGTGGAGTCATAAATATAGATGTTTATTGCAGGATTACAATGTAGATGAGGCTTTATTTGATGTAATAAAAGATCATGACAAGGCTTTAGATTATTTTATCAAATTAGTTTCTGATGATGAATATTATGATGCTGTTACAGTTAGAATTAAAGACTGCTCAGACAATCTAAAATTGGAAGTTAATAAAATGTGGGATCAGGTTTTTAATGACATGCAAACATTAATTAAATGATGATAAGTTTTATGTGTCAAGACATGTTTTAATGGTGTGTTTAGAGTGGACAAACTAATAAGTGTAATAGTTCCTGTTTATAATCGTTCTCACATTATAAAGAGAACATTAATTAGCATTAGAGAGCAGTCTTACAAAAATATAGAAGTCATTGTTGTGGATGACTGTTCTAATGATTCAGATAAATTAAGAGAAATAATAAAAAGTTTTTCAGATATTAATATTATTTATACAAGACATAGTCAAAACCTACATGGTGGTGCCTCACGGAATACTGGTATAAGATTAGCTAAAGGGGAATACGTTGCATTTCTTGATTCAGATGATTCTTGGCACCCTAAAAAATTGGAAATATGCTTAAATTATATTGAAGAAAAAAATGTAGATTTTGTATATAGCCAAGTTGAAAAAATTGGTAACCAAAGTGGAATTGTTCCATCTTTTTCCATATTAAAAAATGAATCATATACAGATTATTTGCTTGTGAGAAATGGTTCAATTCAGACATCTACAATTTTTATAAAACGTGAACTCTTAGATTATGTAGTATTTGATCCAGAACTAAAAAGATTTCAAGATTACGACTTCGTTTTGAAACTTGAATTGAACTGCAACACATCATTTTTTATAGCAAGACCTTTAGTATATATGTTTGATGATGATCAAATAGGACGAATCAGTAACTCATATGATTATATTCCTGCGAAATTTTGGTTGAATAAAATTGGGGACCATTTGTCACATAAAGCTTATTATACTTTTCTTATAGGACGTGTCGCCCAATATGAAATATATTCAGGTAAAAGATTTCATGCATTAATTAAATTATTAAACTTTTATTCTTTTATAAATTGTAGGAAAACAGTTTGGTTAAAAGTTTGGGCTGTGCTATTAATTCCAAAGCCATTGTTAAATAGAGTAAAGGTGCTTACTAAGATGGTAAGGAAAAATGTTACTAAATCTTTCTCAAAAAGTAAGTCTTGAAAATACAATATGGTTGTTAATATTTCCATATCTGCTTGTTGACTCTTTAAATGGAATATTGGTGCAAAGTCTCAATGTAAATATACCATTGTCGGTATTGTACAAGGTTTTTATTTTGGGGCTTGTTACTTTAAGTATACTAAAATCTTCAATATTGATAGGTGTGTTTTTGTTTTCGATATTGTTGTTAATTCTATTATCACCGTTGAGTTTGGTTTTTACTAGCTCCCATTTAGTGTTGGTTCATGATATACCTTTGATGATAAAATATTATATGTTAATGTCTCTTTGTGTATTTTTTCATCAGTGTTATTGTCGTAATCCTAATAAATTTGAATTTCTTTCGATTAAATTTCTATCTTTTAACTATTTTGTTGTAATTTTAAGTGTGTTAATAGGATTTATAGGTGTTGGATATAATACTTATCCTAGTACTGGTCTAGGTTATAAAGGTTTTTTTCTCGCTGGGAACGAACTTAGTGCTCTATTTATAGTGGTCTCTAGTTTTTTCCTTTTTAAGATTTGGAAAAACGATGGTAAAATTAAGCTTATAGTTTATCTTTTCCATTCTCTTATAGTGATTATTGTAGGTATATCAATCGCAACTAAGGCAGCTTTATTGTCATCATTGTTGATTGTTTTTTTGATTCCAATTTTATCGGAAAGGCAAAGCGTGATATACATCACAAGATTAAGATTTATTTATGTTTTTTTAGGTATTTTATTGATCTTCATGTTTGGTTATAAATTTAATGACCTATTCTATGATGTTGGGGTTTTAGAAAGGGCAAAATACTTCTTTTACCGTGATGGATTGTTGGGGGTTATTTTTTCAGGTAGAGAAGAGTTTTTGATTTCATTCTTAAATAGTCTATATCAGTCAGATAGTGTTTTTTATTTTTTGTTTGGTTCTGGGCATAGTTTACTATTCGAACAAACAGGTAGAACATATATTGAAATCGACCCAATTGATGCTGCAATGTACTTCGGTTTCCCTTTTTCAATATTTTTAATTGTTCTTTCTCTTCTTAGTGTCTTTATTCCTTTGTATCATGTTAAGTCTAGTGAGTATGCTCCATATCAGATAGTGTCAAATTTATTGCTTTTATTTTTTGCTTTTATAGCTGGCCACGTTTGGACTTCTGGGCTTCTAGCTATTACATGGGCAGTGTCGTTGAATTTAATGTTTGTTAATAGGAAATATTGTGAAAAAGCTTAGGTTTAGATTCTTATTTTTGTTCTTTGCTGTTTTTTCTTTATATTTATTCTCTGTCTTATATAGGGCTAATGAACTTCATTCGATTCAACGCTATACAGTTTCATCAGACTTAAGTTCAAATTTGACTTACCCTATTTCTTGGTATTATGAAGCAAGTCACCGTGAAAATAGGCTATCTATGGTCGATGATAATGGCGTTTATGTTACTAATTACGACAAAATTTTAAACTTAACCAGCATTAGAGGTGTTCAGTACAACCCCGTAAATATTGCACTAATGATAGTTCATGAAGGGAAATATGTTAATGAAAACTATCAGTATTATGATTTTCTTCGTTCCAACCTTGATTGGTTGGTTGACAATATGGATGAAAAAGGTCGATGGCCTATAGAGTTCGATAACCATATTTCAAAAAGAATCAATAAAGCACCCTGGTATTCAGGTCTAGCTCAGGGGTTGGGGGTTTCTGCTCTGATAAGAGGATTTATTATATTTGATGACAAAAAGTATCTTAGAGCGGCTAAGCAAGCTGTAGAACCTATGCTCACCAATGTTAGAGATGGGGGGACTGTATCATCAGAATCGGTGTATGGCGATGTGATTGAGGAGTATCCTTTCCCTGATGACAATATTCATGTTTTAAATGGATACTTGTATAGCCTAATTGGTTTATATGAGCTTTCAAATTTTGACTCTCAGTATAAAGTTTTGTTAAACAAACATTTGACTACTTTATCATTAATTATTGATGAGTATGATTTACCTGGTGGTTGGAGTGCATATTCGCTAGATTCTCCAACTTTCAGGAATCATGCAAATTATGCTAATCCAATGTATCATCAATTACATATTGCGCAGTTAGATTTTTTTTGTAAAAAAACTGATTTTGTTAAATTTTGTGAAAAAGCAAAGCAATATCATGAATATAGTGATAGTGTTGCATCTCTGTTTGTTCATGTTTCATATGTGATGTTTAAAGATTTTGTGAAAGTATATAAAGGACTTAGAAATGTTCTATAAAAATATTGCCTTGGTTTTTTATTATGGCTTCGCATCTTTATTGCCTAAAAATGAATTCCCTATTATGGGGAATTTTTTTTGTAATATTAGACGGTTTGCAGTCAAAAGAATTTTCCTTAAGACTGGGCGTGAAGTCAATGTAAATAGATGTGCTAAGTTTGGACGGGGTGGAGCAATTATAATAGGACACTTTTCTAGTATTGGAGAGCGATGTCAAATTTCAAATGATGTAGAGATTGGTAATAACGTAATGATGGCTCCCGAAGTTGTCATTTTTAGTGTTGGCCACAACACATCTCGTACTGATATACCTATGCGATTGCAAGGTAATACGGAGCGCAGACCAGTCAAAATAGGGGATGATGTTTGGATCGGTCAGCGGGCAATTATATTGCCTGGTGTTACTATTGGTACAGGTGCTATTATTGCCGCGGGTAGTGTTATAACTAAAAATGTTCATGACTATGAAGTTGTTGGAGGAAACCCAGCAAAACATATAAAGTTTAGGAATGCGTAAATGCCAAAAATAATTTCAGTAGCAACTAGAGTAGGAGTAGGTAAAGGGGGTATAAGCACAGCGTTGATTGGTTACAGCAATTCAAGTGCTATGAAATCTGTTCCCTTAGTGCTGGTTGCTTCACACGAAGAGGGTAAGCTAATTAAATCATTTTTCTCAAGTTTTTTCTTTATACTGAGATCTTGTGAGAAAAATGATGCTGTATGGTTTCATTGTGGACCATGGTTTTCAATGTTAAGAAAGTTTATATTATCAGTTGTCGTGAGATTTAAAAGAGGGCGAGTCTTTTACCACATACACTCACCTAAAATGGCAGATTATATATTAAATGGTAAATATAATTGGCTTCTGAATATTTTTTTTAAATCTTCAGATGGCATAATGGTTTTAACTCCATGGTGGAAGGACTTACTTTTAAATAAATATCCTTATCTTAGCGGAAAAATAGAAATTGCACCCAACCCTCTAGATCATAACTTCATGGCGATTGCCCATGAAAGAACTAATAATTCTGAAAGGAAAAATATAAAAATATTGTCAATGGCTAGATTAGTTGAAGGAAAGGGCTTTAGTTCAGTTATAGATGCAATGACGATTATGCCTGATAATTTTTCTTTAACTATTGCCGGTGATGGGCCTTTAATGTCTTCTTTGAAAAACAAAGTATACAAATTGGGCTTAGATGATAGAGTATCTTTTACAGGTTGGATTAACTATGAAAAAAAATCTGAACTATATCTTAATCATGATTTGTTCTGTTTGACTTCTAAATATGACTCTTTTGGTATGGGTTATTTGGAGGCAATGGCTTGTGGTTTACCTGTTGTTGCATTGGCATATCAAGCTATACCCGATGTAGTACCTGATAGTTTAGCTGGTGTTTTAATTAATGATGATGATATATATTCAATAAAAAAAGCTATTGAAATTTGCGTGAAAAATAGGGCTAGAATGAGTTTGTTTGCAAAAAAACATGTTGTTGAGAGTTTTGATGCTGAAGTTATAAGTTCGAGAGTTATTAGTTTTATGGGTTGCAATAATGAATGATGTTGAAACTGTTACTATTGGTGGTATTTGCATAAGTTCTTTTAATTCATTTGATGATATTATTGAGGGAATGGTTTCTAAGTATAGAGCAACAGGGTTTGCTACTGTAATAGCTGTAAATCCGGAAAAAATAGTTGCGGCTAGGGATAGCTTGGTTATCAAGAATATTTTGCTTGATAGTGATATTAAATATCCAGATGGAGTTGGTGTTTCTAAAGTTATGAGTTGGCGACTTGGTCGTCCTGTAGTTAGATTGCCTGGATGTGAGTTGTGGGAACGTCTAATGAAATATTCTGGAGATAATAATCTTAGGGTATTCTTAGTTGGAGGCAGCGATGAGGTTTTAAATGAGACTGTTAATAAGCTTAAGGCAAACTATACGATTAACTTATGTGGTTCATCTAATGGTTATTTTAAAAGTGAAGAGAGTCTGATTCAGAAGATTAAAAGCTCGTGTCCTTCAGTCGTAACAGTTGCAATGGGATCTCCACGCCAAGAAGAGTTTATTTTCAAATGCAAGAAGGCTGGGATTAATGCTATTTATATGGGGGTAGGTGGTAGTTATGATGTCTACACTGGCCGAGTAAAAAGGGCTCCAGCATTTTTCCGTAAGTTTGGGCTAGAGTGGTTATATAGACTCTGTTCACAGCCTACAAGGTTTAAAAGGCAAATTAGTTTAGTTAGATACTTTTTTTTAGTGATTTTAAAAAAGATATAGCTATTACTCTTTTTGCCGGACTCTTCTCGCTATTGGTAAATGATAGGTTTTTTCATGGTTCGACGAATCATAAGTAATTCTGGTATTTTGATAATAGAAAAATTGTTTTCAATGGCTAGTACATTACTTATAACGGTCCTTATGACTCGGTATCTAAATATCGAGGATTGGGGAACTCTTTCTTACTGCCTAGCTTTAGTCGGTCTGGTTAGCCCGCTAGCTGCATTAGGTTTAAATTCATTAATAAGTAAGGAATTGATTGACGGAGTTTATCCGCAAGCAAAGATAATGGGGACCGCAATTTTTCTAAGAATGTTTGGGGCATTTTTAGGTGCGATATCCTTAATATTTTTTTCAAAATTTTTTTTTGTTTCTAATGATGAATTAATGTATGTCATTTCTTTGTCAATTGGTAGTTTATTTTTGTCCCTTACAGGTGTTTCATTCTATTTTGAGTCATTAGTTCTAGCTAAGTACGTTTCTATAGCAAGAACTTTTGCGATAGTTATTTCTTTTGTTATAAAGCTTGCTGCAATTTACTATCAGGCAGAATTCAAAACAATAATATTCATCTTCTCTTGCGACTTTGTTTTTCAAGGAGTGTTTTTACTTTTAGCTTATAGTTATCATGCGAATGATATTACTAAGTGGCGATTTGATTGGTCTTTGGCTAAATCACTTTTGTCAAAAAGTTACTGGCTTATTTTTTCTTCATTGTGCGCAGTTTTATATCTTAAAGTCGATCAAGTAATGTTAGGTAAACTTACTAGCATGGAAGAGGTTGGCTATTATGCATTAGCTGCAAAATTCTCTGAGGTATGGTATTTTATACCTAACGCTATTATGGCTTCATGTTATCCAATCTTAATTAAAGTTAAAAGTAAATCTATTGTTGATTATAATATGAGGTTACAGCAGACTTGTGACATACTTTTCTTACTCTCTTTGTCTTTAGCTATTTTTATTCAGTTGTTTTCTCCATGGATAATAACACATATTTTTGGCGTTGCTTACGAAAAGGTTACTGGCATTCTAATTATTCATATATGGGCTTCAATATTTGTATTTATGAGGGCTGTGGCGAGTAAGTGGTTGATTGTTGAGGGCTTGCTGAAGTACTCTTTATGGTCGCAAGGAATTGGGGCAATAGTTAATATTACATTTAACGCTATATTGATTCCCTCATATGGGGCTATAGGAGCATCTTATGCGACTATTATCTCTTACGCATTTGCATCTTGGTTTGCTTTTTATATTTATAAAGATACAAGGTTGGTAGCTAACATGATGTTGAGGTCATTTTTGATACCTTATCGATTAATCAAAAAATTGTGTTCTTTATTTCGTAGTTATTTGTATTAAGGTTTAACCATGAAAATCGCTATTGCTGGAACAGGCTATGTTGGCCTGTCAAACGCGATGCTGCTAGCTCAGCATCATGATGTTATCGCTGTTGATATCATCGAAGAAAAAGTTAAGTTATTAAACAATAAGCAGTCACCAATAGTGGATGTTGAGATTGAAGACTTTTTGGCTAATAAGTCTTTAACCTTTACCGCAACGCTGGATAAAGAATTGGCTTACAAAGAAGCTGATTTTGTGGTGATTGCTACTCCAACGGACTATGATGTTGAAACCAATTATTTTAATACCTCTTCTGTTGAAGCGGTGATTAAAGAGGTGATGGCAATTAATCCACAAGCGGTGATGGTAATCAAATCTACCGTTCCAGTTGGTTATACTGCTCGCATCAAAGAAGAGTTGAACTGTGAAAACCTAATATTTTCACCGGAGTTTTTACGTGAAGGTCGGGCACTGTACGACAACTTGCATCCGTCTCGTATTATTGTGGGTGAAAGATCTGATCGCGCTAAAGTGTTCGCGAACTTACTTCTTGAAGGCGCGGTGAAGCAAGACGTTGAAGTACTGTTTACCGACTCTACCGAAGCCGAAGCAGTTAAGCTGTTTTCTAACACGTATCTTGCACTGCGTGTGGCTTACTTCAACGAGTTAGACTCTTACGCTGAAGCACACGGTTTGGACTCACGCCAAATTATCGAAGGGGTGGGCTTAGATCCTCGTATTGGCAACCACTACAACAATCCTTCATTTGGTTATGGTGGCTATTGCTTACCTAAAGACACTAAGCAATTGCGTGCCAACTACGCGGATGTGCCGAACAATATTATTGGAGCCATTGTAGATGCCAACACCACCAGAAAAGATTTTATTGCTGGCTCCATAATTAAGCGTAACCCCAAAGTGGTGGGTATCTATCGCTTAATCATGAAAGCTGGCTCAGATAACTTCCGTGCATCTTCAATCCAGGGAATAATGAAGCGTATTAAGGCGAAAGGCATTGAAGTCGTGGTATATGAGCCAGTGCTTAATGAGCCTGAGTTTTTTCACTCAAAAGTGATTAAAGATCTTAATGAATTTAAAGCACTCTCTGATGTGATTGTATCTAATCGAATGGTAGATGAAATTAGTGATGTTGCTGATAAAGTATATACTCGCGATCTGTTTGGTTCTGACTAACGAAATGTATGTCAAATAGTCAAACCTATTGGGTGTCGTTTGTTGTATAACGATAAATCAATGACCTAGGTGAGTTAATGAGACGGTTTTTAGACACAGGCTCTCGACTGTCTCATTTTTAGCCATTATTGCCGTTAATTGATTATTTTGGCTGATTTTTTACGTTATAATGCCCCTTGTTAACTATTGGGATAGGGTTGCTTTAACGCCTTTTTAGTGGCGTGGTCAATATGTCTCAGTATCGACTAACTGATTGAAATTAAATACATGGACGTTGTGTCAGTACGCTGTTGTACTGGATCAGATGATGCTCCGTCACGGAGTCAGTTGAATCCTGCTTTTAATTATCATTTTGGTTTCGTAAACCATCGAGTCTAGTATGTCGACCAGCTTTTCATTAGTCAGTGTTTTTTTTAGTTCGTTTATTTTGTTATTTGTATGCCGAAAGTTAGCCAAAAAAGTAGGCTTGGTCGACAAGCCTAATGAACGCAAATTACATGTTGGCCAAGTGCCGTTAATTGGTGGTATTGCAATCTATCTCGCGACCATGTTCAACATCTGTTTGGTGGTTGATGTCGATAGTAGTGCGATGCTCTATATGATTTGCTCTACAGTGCTAATCGTATTAGGCGCGCTGGATGATCGTTTTGATCTCAGCTTTAAAACCCGATTGCTGGTGCAGACTGTGATCTCGCTCGCGATGATTTTGGTCGGTTATAAGAGCCTTCATTATTTAGGTTTTATCGCCGGTAATGAGCCGTTAATTTTACCTACCATTATAAGTTACGTGGTGACCATTTTAGCCGTTATCGGGGCAATTAACGCCTTTAACATGGTTGATGGCATTGATGGTTTGTTAGGCGGTTTAGCCTCGGTGACCTTTGCTGCGCTAGGTTACATGTTTTATGGCGCAGGACATATCGAGTTAGCCCGATTTTGTTTACTGTTCATGGTGGCGATGTTGCCTTATATCACGCTGAATTTAGGCATTCCGTTTGGCCGTCGTTTTAAAGTGTTTATGGGTGATGCCGGTAGTATGTTTATTGGTTTTACCGTCATCTGGTTATTGATTGTGGCGAGTCAGGATCAGCAAGAGGCGGTTATTCGTCCGGTGACAGCTTTGTGGTTTATCGGGTTGCCGTTAATGGATATGGTGTGCATCATGTTGCGCCGCATCAAAAAGGGTCAATCACCGTTTAAGCCAGATAGAGAACATTTGCACCATATTTGTCAACGCGTTGGGATGTCACCGAGAATGTCATTACTGGTCATCTGTTTGATAGCTACCTTGATGGCGGCAGTGGGGGTTTGGTCCGAGTATCTTCAGATTAGTGAAACCGTGATGTTTGTCGCATTTTTGCTTGTGTTTGCTTTGTACTATCTCGCGATTAGTTATGTCTGGCGCATTACCGCATTTATGCATCGTTGGTTCAAGTTTACAAAACCAACGTAAAATAGATTTGGCTTCAGGTGCAAAGTTAGGTTGAACCGTTTTTACCTTGTCATATAGCGGTTATACTATATGGCTGGTTGTTGTTGGCGGCAGGGAACAGTACGGTTCCTCGTCATTCTGTATGAGCTTAGGGAAGAGAGTTTATGGAATACTTTATACCGTTTGTTACGGTGTTTTGTTTAACGTGCGTTGCGATTAAATTGTTTCACCCAATCGCAGAAAAAGTGGGCTTAGTCGATTTACCAAATGAAAGGAAAACACATGTTGGCGCCATACCGTTAATCGGTGGCGTTTCAATATATTGTAGTGTTTTGCTTGTTTCCAGTATTGTGTTTGAACAAAACCAGGTGTTCAATCTTTACTTGATTTCTGCTGCACTTATACTATTTTTGGGCGTGTTGGATGATAAATATGATTTGTCTGTTCGAGTCAGGATTGTTGCACAAATTATCACATCCTCGATTCTTATTTTTGGTGCGGGATTTTATATTACCTCTTTGGGGGATATTGTCTATTTCTTTGAGTTGAAACTTGGTTACCTAGGTGTTTTTGTTACGGTATTAGCTGTTATTGGTGCTATAAATGCTTTCAATATGGTTGACGGTATTGATGGCTTAGCTGGTATGTTGAGCCTCGTCACGTTTACTTCTCTTGCATTTTTATTTTACATTGCCGGAAGTCATTGGTTTGTTTTGACACTACTTTTTATAGGCGCCATTGTTGGTTATTTGATATTCAATTTGAGGTGGCCTTTTGAGTCCGTTCAGAAAATATTTATGGGTGATGCAGGGAGTATGTTGATCGGATTGACTGTAGTATGGTTATTAGTATTAGGTGTTGAAGATGATGTGCGAGTATTTGCACCAGTTACTGCCTTGTATTTGATTGGTATTCCGCTAATGGATATGGCGGCAATTATGTATCGTCGTGTTAAAAAGGGGCTTTCACCCTTTAAACCCGATCGAGATCATCTTCATCACATTTTTGAAAGAGCAGGTTATAGTCGTAAGCAAACCTTGGTTCGTATAACCATAGTGTCAGTAGGCTTGGCTGTTATTGGTATAGCGGGCGAATGGTTTAATGTTTCAGAATGGATTATGTTCGTTGCTTTTTTAGCTATTTTTATGGCTTATAACTGGGCTTTGGCTCATGTTTGGCAAATATTGACTTGGCTTCGCAAAGCTTAGTTTATTGCATGTCGCGAAAATCCTTTGTAGAGGATTTTATGTATTTTTATTATCGGAATTTTTATGAAAGTTGTTATTCCCGTAGCGGGACTTGGTACCCGTATGCTTCCTGCGACTAAGGCTATCCCGAAAGAGATGTTACCGCTGGTTGATAAGCCGCTTATTCAATACATAGTGAATGAATGTGTTGCAGCCGGAGTGAAAGAGATTGTGCTGGTGACTCATGCCAGTAAAAATGCGATCGAAAACCATTTTGACACCTCATATGAGCTTGAGTCGACTCTTGAGAAGCGGGTAAAGCGTCAGCTACTTGATGAGGTGCAATCAATTTGCCCTAAAGACGTGACTATTATGCATGTACGTCAGGGCGAGGCTAAGGGGCTTGGTCATGCAGTGCTTTGCGCAAAACCTTGTATAGGCAACAGTCCTTTTGCGGTTGTGTTACCTGATGTGATTTTGGATGAGTATAGTGCCGATCAAAGCTCCGAAAATCTGGCGGCGATGATCAAACGCTATAAAGTGGCTCAAGCTAGCCAAATTATGGTTGCTCCAGTACCTCAAGATGAAGTGAACAAGTACGGTATTGCTGATTGTGTTGGGGTAGACATTGCGCCTGGAGAGTCATCAATTATTAAGGCGATGGTTGAGAAGCCTGCCGTTGGTGAAGCACCATCAAACTTAGCTGTTGTTGGTCGTTATGTTTTGTCAGAAAAAATCTGGGATTTACTGGCTAAAACCCCGGCTGGTGCAGGTGATGAGATCCAATTAACAGACGCAATAGACATGTTGATTGAATCAGACACCGTCGAAGCCTTCAATATGACAGGTAAGTCTCATGATTGTGGTGATAAGCTTGGTTATATGACAGCTTTTGTCGAATATGGTCTGCGTAATGAAAAGCTGGGTAAAGAGTTTCGTCAGCAACTATTGAATTTGCTAGCACAATAGACTTTACTTTTACTTCAAGTGAATGCCCACTTTTTACTACAGTGGGCATTTTCGTTTTCAGCAGGTGAGATTCAGCGAAGTGTAATGAAATATTATTAGAATATACCACTCAGAAATAGTCATATAGCATGGCTGAACTCATCAATATTGGTAGTGAAAAATGAATGTTTTAGTTACAGGTGGAGCCGGATTTATTGGCTCGGCTGTTATTCGTCATCTTCTCAACAATACTCAAGATAGTGTGATTAATGTTGATAAGTTAACTTATGCAGGCAATCTCGAGTCTCTTGTTAGCGTAGAGAAAGATAAAAGATACGCTTTTGAGCTGATTGACGTTTGTGACCGAGCGGAATTAGATAGAGTATTTGAGAAACATAAACCAGATGTAGTTGTCCACCTAGCAGCGGAAAGTCATGTCGACCGTTCAATCGATGGGCCTGCTGCTTTCATTCAGACCAATATAGTGGGCACTTACACTTTATTAGAAGCCGCTCGTAGCTATTGGCAAGGTCTTTGTGGTGTTCAAAAGGCTAACTTTCGTTTTCTTCATGTTTCCACAGATGAAGTCTATGGTGAGCTAGATTTGTTAGATTCACCATTTACTGAAAACAATCGATATGGGCCCAGCAGCCCATATTCTGCATCCAAAGCTTCCAGTGATCATTTGGTGCGTGCGTGGTATAAAACCTACGGCTTACCTGTAGTTATCAGTAATTGTTCAAATAACTATGGCCCTTATCAACACTCAGAAAAGTTAATTCCACGGATGATATCCTGTGCGCTGGAAGGTAATCCTTTGCCAATATATGGAAGAGGGGAGCAAGTAAGAGATTGGCTTTATGTTGAAGATCATGTACGAGCATTGTATAGCGTTCTAACTCAAGGGCGTATAGGTGAAACCTATAATATAGGGGGGCAGAGTGAGAGGCGAAATATTGATGTTGTGAGGGCTATCTGTACTCTTTTGGAAGAGTTTGCCCCTAACAAGCCCAAAGATTTGACACAGTATGAGCAGTTGATTAGTTATGTTGCGGATAGGCCTGGTCATGATATGCGCTACGCTATAGACGCCAACAAGATTCAAACTGAATTAGGTTGGCAACCTTATGAGTCTTTTGAATCAGGTCTACGTAAAACAGTTGCTTGGTATGTCAATCGTCGTAAAAGTGCTGGACAGTAATATTGTGACCGTAACGAGTGTGCTGGAACGGTTTCAGCAGATAAAAGGTAGCCATGAAAGGCATTGTATTAGCTGGCGGTACAGGTAGCCGTTTGTTTCCTACTACTCGTGGGATATCCAAGCAGCTACTGCCCGTATTTGATAAGCCGATGATTTATTATCCTTTATCGGTTCTTATGTTGGCGGGTATTCGTGAAGTTCTCATCATAACCACTCCTCAGGATCGGACCGCATTTGAGCGTTTACTTGGTGATGGAAGTGCTTATGGGATTAGACTTGAGTACTTGGTTCAGCATGAGCCCCAAGGGATTGCTCAAGCGCTGATTTTGGCCGATGATTTTTTGAAGCAGCAACCTTGTTGCCTAATCCTTGGCGACAATATCTTTTACGGCCAAGGGTTCACCGGTCAGTTAAATAATGTAATGACTAAACGTGCCCGAGATATAGGCGCAACTGTTTTTGCTTGCCAAGTGAAAAATCCTCAGCGCTTTGGGGTTATAACATTTGATGATTCTGGAAAGCCTATATCGATTGAAGAAAAACCTTTGAAGCCTAAATCTAATTGGGCACAGACAGGTTTGTATTTTTTAGATGGAAGAGCATCAGACATTGCCAAGAGCTTGCAACCTTCTGCGCGAGGCGAGCTCGAAATAGTAGACCTTATCAATCATTACTTGATGGAAAACGTCCTGGATGTTGAGTGCTTGGGTCGAGGGTTTGCTTGGCTTGATACCGGTACCGTAGAGTCGCTCCACCAGGCTGCATGTTTTGTTCAGAGTATTCAAACATTGCAGCAAGTAAAGATTGCTTGTCTTGAGGAAATAGCTTTGCGACAGCATTGGATATCCAAAGAACAACTCAGGCAACACGCGATATCTATGGGAAGCAATGAATATGCAGCCTATCTTTGCTCTTTACTCGATTTATGAATTCTGTCTTGTATCGGTCGTTTTTCTCCTGTGCTAAGTTAGCGTACAGCATAAGCCATTGGGGAATAAAATGAAGATAGTGGTTGTTGGTACGGGTTATGTGGGCTTGTCAAATGCGGTGTTGTTGGCGCAACATAACCAGGTGTGGGCTTTGGATGTCTCCTCGGAGAGGGTGGCAATGGTCAATGCCGGGCGCTCGCCCATCGCCGATGAGCTTATTGAACAGCACTTGGTGAGCAATAAGTTGCAGTTAACTGCCACAACGGACAAAGAAGTCTATCGCGGTGCAGATTATGTCATCATTGCAACACCAACGGATTACGACCCCAAGACTAACTACTTCGATACCAGTACCGTCGATGAGGTGACGCGGGACATTGTCGCCGTTAATCCCTCTGCTTGCATTGTAATTAAGTCAACTGTGCCAGTTGGTTTCACCAGAGCATTACGTGAGAAGTACAACTCGGCCAATATCATATTCTCACCTGAGTTTTTGAGAGAAGGCAAAGCCTTATACGATAACCTCTATCCTTCGAGGATCATTGTCGGCGAACGTTCTGAGCGGGCAGAGCCCTTTGCTCATCTGCTAGCGGAAGCCGCGCTAAAACCAGATATTCCGGTACTTTTTACCGGCAGCACAGAAGCCGAAGCCATTAAGCTTTTTGCCAACACATACTTGGCCATGCGTGTGGCTTATTTTAATGAACTTGACACCTACGCTGAAACCCATGGGCTGGATACCCGCCAGATAATCGACGGTGTGTGTTTGGACCCCAGGATTGGGAGTCACTATAACAACCCATCATTCGGTTATGGTGGCTACTGTTTACCGAAAGATACCAAGCAACTGCTTGCCAACTACAACCAGGTTCCCAACAATTTGATTGCGGCCATAGTGGACGCCAATAGAACTCGTAAGGACTTTATTGCGGACTCTATTATTGCCAGAAAGCCTAAAGTGGTTGGGGTATATCGGCTGATAATGAAGTCAGGCTCAGATAACTTCCGTGCTTCTGCAGTGCAAGGCGTGATGAAGCGGATCAAGGCCAAAGGGATAGAAGTGGTGGTTTACGAGCCGGTACTGGAGGAGAATGAGTTTTTCCGCTCGCGAGTGATAAGCGACCTGGCTGAGTTTAAGCAGATCTCTGATGTAATTATTTCCAATCGCATGGTCGATGAGCTAAGGGATGTTGCCGATAAAGTCTATACCCGGGATCTGTTTGGAAATGATTGAATACGCCGCAGAAGGGCTGCAAGTTGAATGAGACCAACAAAATGAAATATCTGGTTACCGGCGCAGCCGGCTTTATCGGCGCCCGAGTTTGCGAACGTTTGTGTGAAGCGGGGTTTGCAGTTGTTGGTATCGACAACCTCAATGATTACTACGATGTCGGTTTAAAACAGGCCAGATTGCAAAAGCTGGCTGACTTTAACCATTTCCAATTCCAAAAGCTTGATCTTGCCGACAGGGAAGCCATGGCTGAACTCTTTGCCGAAGGCGGTTTCAAGCGGGTTATCCACTTGGGTGCCCAAGCCGGCGTCCGCTATTCGATTGAAAATCCCTATGCTTATGCAGACAGTAATCTTGTTGGCACTCTTACTGTGTTGGAAGGTTGTCGCCATCACGGCATAGAGCATTTGGTGTACGCATCTTCCAGCTCTGTTTATGGTCTCAACAAGAAGATGCCGTTTGCGACAACGGATTCGGTTGATCATCCGGTTTCTTTCTATGCGGCGACCAAAAAAGCCAATGAGATGATGGCTCATAGCTATGCGCACCTATATGACTTGCCAACAACGGGACTGAGGTTTTTCACCGTCTATGGCCCATGGGGGCGCCCGGATATGGCGCCTATGCTGTTTGCCGATGCCATTACCTCTGGCAGGCCCATCAAGGTGTTTAATCAGGGGGATATGAGCCGCGATTTTACCTTTATTGATGATATTGTCGAAGGCATTATCAGAGTGGCCAATAAAGTGCCAAAGATACAAAGTGATTGGAAGGTAGAGCAGGGCACTCCGGCAACAAGCAGTGCTCCATATCGCGTGTACAACATAGGCAATGGCAGCCCGGTTCGTTTATTGGACTTTATCAGCGAGCTTGAAGCAGCGCTCGGGCAAAAGGCTGAAAAAGTTATGCTGCCCATGCAAGATGGTGATGTCCAGGCCACTTGGGCAGATACCGAAGATTTATTTAAAGCTGTGGCTTACAAACCACAAATTGGGATCAGTGAAGGGGTGAAGGCTTTTGCCGATTGGTATAAAGCCTTTTATTGATAAAAGAGCCATAGTGCGCTTCAGATCTGAAGCGCACTATGGCTTGACTTGGCTGTATTAGCTTAACTATGCAGCTTTACACTGCACCAATTACTGTTCTTTACTCAACCTGTAGTTATCCGCCAGGCTGCCGGTGATGCGGTTGCCTTCTCTATCCAGCATAAACAGCTGATTTTCCCCTACCAGATATTTACTGCCATCCTCAAGGGTGATTTTGCCGCCGCTGGCATCCCAGGTGAACTTGCCGCTTTCGCTGAATATGCTCTCGTCCTTACCTTGATACACTTGCTGCAGGCGATAGCTGTTGTCTCCCTTGAGCGTCAGCGTGGTTTCTATTCCTGAGCAATCAGCACAGGGCAGCAGCCCTTTATAACTTCCTTCCCAATCCAGCGCATTTTGGCTGGTATCACCCATTGGTACTTGCGCTGTTTGCTCAGCGGGGGCTGTAGCCGTTTCTGTTTGGCCGTTAGTGGCTGGAGATTGTGTCTCCTGGTCTTGGCAAGCCGCCAAGCCAAGTGCCATACCACTCGTCATCAATAACGCAAAAATAGTGGACTTGTTCATGGTTTATTCCCTTAAGTTACCTAAGTTGGCCTTCAGGCTAGCACAGCTGTTTTGGCGGGAGTAAGGCTTTTGTCACACCATCTGGGTTACGGTTCAGAGCATATTCAGTCACGTAACCGGCTTGTTTACGCAATGCAATGGAAAGGCTATCGTGCTATGAGTGCGACTCCTGTTACAATCCCTTCAATTACCGTTTTTTGTGTCTCTTAATGAAAGCTCAATCTCTCCCTTTATCCGGTCTGATAGTGTTTACGCCCGAGATCTTCAGCGATACCCGGGGCTATTTCATGGAGTGCTTTCGAGCCTCCGGTTTTGACAAAGCCTTGATGGATTCCGGTCAGGCAGCTGTTACTTTAGTGCAGGAAAATCACAGTTGCTCTGGTGCTGGAGTGCTTAGGGGGCTTCATTTTCAGCGCCAATACCCCCAGGGCAAGTTGATTCGGGTTATCAGCGGTGAGATCTACGATGTCGCTGTCGATATTCGTCCCCAATCTCCCACTTTTGGAAAGTGGAACGGTTTGTATTTATCGGCACAGAACCGCTGCCAGCTGTGGATCCCACCGGGGTTTGCCCATGGTTTTTATGTGACCAAGGGGCCAGCCGAGGTGATATACAAGTGCAGCGATTATTATCAGCCCGGCGATGAAGGTGCCATTGTCTGGAATGATGCCGATTTAGCGATAGACTGGCCGCTGAATACCGCACTGGGTGAGCCATTACTCTCTGCCAAAGACAGACAGGCCAAGGCCTTTTGCGCTCAAAAGTGGGTTTAAACACGAATATTTGATAGCAATTACTGACTTCCAATCTTTGGCTTAGAGAATGGCTTAGAGAATGGTTAAACAGAATGGCTTAACAGCAGGTGTGTGTTTTTGAGATGGCTGAAATGGTGTCAATCTCACCGGGTTAGGAATGCACCGGAGATAGTTGGACAACTACAGAACATCATTCTCTAAATTAGTTGATGCTTCTTTTTAGATTACGACAATCTGATTTAATCGTTAGTCGCGAATAAGTTTCCTCACTACCTTGGAGTGAACAGCGGCAGGCCGTATTCGCCGCTGTTTAACTGTGCCCGTTTGTTAAGGCGCGCTAACCAAAGGCGCCGGCATTCGCGGCACTTGAATCGGGAAAGTGGCTTATCCCACGCCCTTCACCAAGGAAGAGGACTTCCAACATGAAATCAAGTATCCCATCCCTGACCGCGGTGGCGCTGTCTGTTGCCATGGTTTTTGGCGCAGCCGCTACCCAAGCGGCGCAGACGCAATCGGCTGCTGCTCAGCCTCAGGCCGCAACAACCAACGCCTATTGGTGGCCACAGCAACTGGATCTATCGCCACTGCGCCAGCACGGCGCTGAATCCAATCCCTACGGCGCCGATTATGATTATGCCAAGGCTTTTGCCTCTTTGGATTTGGACTCCGTCAAAGCCGATATCAAAACCACGTTGACCACTTCCCAGGACTGGTGGCCCGCCGACTATGGTCACTATGGCCCTTTCTTTATCCGTATGGCCTGGCACAGTGCCGGTGTTTATCGCATCTTTGACGGTCGCGGTGGTGCCAGTGGTGGCCAGCAACGTTTTGAACCTCTCAACAGTTGGCCCGATAACGTCAGTCTCGACAAGGCTCGCCGCCTACTTTGGCCAATTAAACAAAAGTATGGCAGCCAGATCTCCTGGGCTGACCTCATGGTACTGGCCGGTAACGTATCCCTGGAGTCCATGGGTTTTAAAACCTTCGGGTTTGCCGGTGGCCGCACTGATGACTGGGAGGCCGAGAAGGTTAACTGGGGCGCCGAGAAACAGTGGCTCGACAATAAACGCCGCAATGAAAAGGGTGAGTTGGCAAAACCCTTGGGAGCCACCCAGATGGGGCTCATTTATGTGAACCCTGAGGGTCCCAACGGCGTGCCCGATCCCTTGGCATCCGCCCAGGAAATACGCGATACCTTTGGCCGTATGGCCATGAATGATGAAGAAACCGTGGCGCTGATCGCCGGTGGTCACACCTTTGGTAAGGCTCACGGCGCCCATGATCCTGCCAAATGTGTCGGCGCAGAACCCGCTGCCGCCGGAATAGAGGAGCAGGGCCTTGGCTGGAAAAACCGCTGTGGTAAAGGTCACTCGGAAGATACGGTTTCCAGCGGCCTGGAAGGTGCTTGGTCTTCCAACCCCACCAAGTGGACCATGGAATACTTAACCTGGCTCTACACCTTCGATTGGGTACAAACCAAGAGTCCAGCCGGCCACATTCAATGGATTCCTGCC
Organism: Shewanella sp. BJSY2023SW005; assembly: GCF_047314585.1. Classification (NCBI taxonomy): domain Bacteria; kingdom Pseudomonadati; phylum Pseudomonadota; class Gammaproteobacteria; order Alteromonadales; family Shewanellaceae; genus Shewanella; species Shewanella sp. BJSY2023SW005. The sequence goes on along the minus strand of NZ_JBKORJ010000053.1, from coordinate 231,743 downwards.
GATGGCAAGGCTGCCAATTTGGTGCCTGACGCCCATATCCCCGACAAGCGTCATGCTCCTATCATGTTCACCAGTGATATCGCGCTGAAGGAAGACCCTATTTACCGCGAAATCACGACCCGTTTTCTCAATAATCCGGCCGAGTTTGAGCTGGCCTTCGCCAAGGCCTGGTTCAAGTTGACCCACAGAGATATGGGGCCGAAGACCCGCTACCTGGGCAAAGACGCGCCTGCTGAAGATCTGATCTGGCAAGACCCGATCCCGGCGGTCGATCATGTTTTGATCGACGCGGCCGATACCAAACAGCTGAAAGCGGCCATTTTGGATTCAGGCCTCAGCGTGCCTGAACTGGTAAAAACCGCCTGGGCCGCTGCGTCATCTTTCCGTGGCACAGATATGCGTGGCGGCGCCAATGGTGCCAGAATCGCCCTGAAGCCCCAGAGCGATTGGGCGGCAAATGACCCCAAGGCATTGGCGAAAGTCATTGGTAAACTTGAGAAAATCCAAAATAATTTCAACAAGAAAGCCGAGGGCGGTAAAAAGGTGTCGCTGGCCGATCTCATTGTCTTGGGCGGCAGTGCAGCCATAGAAAAAGCCGCGGCCGATGCCGGGGTTAAAGTCAATGTTGCCTTCCATCCCGGGCGGATGGACGCGACTCAGGCCCAAACCGATGTGAACTCCTTTGCCGTGCTTGAGCCCAAGGCCGATGGCTTCAGAAACTATTTCAGTGATCAAAGCCCGGCATCACCGGCCGAAGCTCTGATTGAAAAGGCGAACTTCCTTAACCTGACGGTTCCTGAAATGACGGTATTGGTCGGCGGTCTCAGAGTGCTGAATGCCAACAGCGGCGGCAGCAAGCATGGGGTGTTCACGCAAAGTCCAGGCAAGCTCAGCAACGACTTCTTTGTAAACCTGCTGGATATGTCCACTCGTTGGGAAAAGGGCAAGGAGCCAGGTCTCTATCAGGGCCTTGATCGTCAGTCCGGCAAACTCAAATGGACGGCTACGCCGGTCGACTTGGTGTTTGGTTCCCATTCAGAGCTCAGGGCCGTTGCTGAAGTGTATGCCGCAGACGATGGCAAGACCCGCTTCGTTGAGGACTTTGCCAAAGCCTGGACCAAGGTGATGGAGCTGGATAGGTTCGATTTGCAGTAATCGTTGACGGCTGATGTAAACAAGTAAGAGAGATAATCCATCTCATGAAATCGGTGCAGGCTTTGGCTTTGCGCCGATTTTTCTTGGGGCTTTCCCGAGTACTATTTCTATTGGATTTGGGGATGAGCTGTTCGGCCATTAGAACAACTTTAGCTGCTGGCTCATCGCATACGCAGTTAATCTTTTGGAATGAGACTCTATTGATTCACATATCAACGGGCGTGCAATCGAGTCAGATAAAGTTTAGCCCATGGTTAAACAACCAAATTGGCTGATTGGATTTATAAAAAGGGCATAAACCGTGTGGATAAAGCCATTCGCCGCTATTGAGCCAGATTGGGGGATTGCCTACAATATCGCGAGTTTTATTTACCCAAGATGAAGATTATGACCGATACCAAAGTACCACCCGCTCTGCCGGATCGCCTTTCTATCAACCCACGCAGCCCACACCATGTGGCCGAAGTGTTTGAGTTCGATGTGGGTATTCGCATCAATGGCAAAGAGCGCAATGACGTGGAAGAATACTGCATCAGCGAAGGCTGGATTAAAGTCGCCTCTCACAAAGCGCTCGACCGCCGCGGCCAGCCTCTGCTGATGACCATCAAAGGCACAGTCGAAGCTTTTTATAAGTAAGCTTATCTGCCAATTAACCCCTGAGGGCTATCCGTAAGGATGGCCCTTTTTTGTTACTTGGAAATTGAACTGCCAAGGTCACAGACCTTCGGGAGTACTGCCAAACCGTGAGCTGGAAGCGGTTGTAGCTGTCAACTAATTCCGGACAGTAAGTTAAACCTATCCCCGGTTTGAACAGGAGTAACTTATTCCCACCATTATCTATCCTGCCACTAGGGCCATTTGTTGGTGTGAGGCTCTCAACTGGGCAGTAGTTAACCTGCATAGGAATGGTCATCCCGCAGATAATAATGCCCCGAATTAATTTATTAGAGAAGATTGGGAAAATGACAATGGTGATTTCTCTGCTGCCACTTTGCTACCATTTTTACTAAATCGGCAAAGAAAAAGGGTTAGCATTTCTGCTAACCCTTTGTTTTATTTGGTGGAGGCGGCGGGACTTGAACCCGCGTCCGAAAAACCTACGCTCAAGGCGCTACATGCTTAGTCTCTCTTTTGTTTAACCGGTTGAACTCCGAAAGACAGGATTCCAAACGGTGAGCCTGGTACTGTTTCGCGGTTCACCCCCAGACAAGGTTCCCTCGCTAGCACTATGTAAGGTGACCATCAAATCCACTGCCCATGTGCGAGACCTGTGGTAGATGGCTAGCGGCCTTAGGCTGCTAGAGCGTAGTTATCGTCGTTTGCAACTATAACTGTGCGGCTTTTTACGAGGCCAACCGCCCCTCGGCATGCTCCCGGAGTTTCGCGAATCCCGTCGAATCCAGAATCGCCCCCGTGATGTTTTGATTGTAACCCCTTTACCGCCGGCTTACCAAGGCTTTAATTGACAAAGGACAATCACTTGCTGGTTATCCGCACAATTTGCGTGCGAAATAACGGCAAAATATCAGTTACTTGCTTTTCATGACCCGGGCTTTCTCGATAGCCCAGTCACGTTGTTTAATATCATCGCGTTTATCGTGGGCTTTCTTACCTTTACCCAAGCCTATCTCAACCTTGACCCAGGCACCTTTGCGCCAGTACATGGAGATGGGCACTATGGCGTAACCCTGTCTTTCAACCAAGCCGGCCAGACGGTCCAGCTCACGGCGATTGAGTAGCAGTTTACGCATGCGGGTCGGGTCGCAGACCACATGAGTCGATGCCGCGCTGAGTGGGGTGATATTACAGTTGTGCAGGAAGGCTTCGCCATTTTTCAGCATGACAAAGCTTTCCGACAGATTCACCTTGCCGGCGCGAATGGATTTGACCTCCCATCCCATCAGGGACAGACCGGCCTCGAATTTTTCATCGAAGCGATATTCAAAGGTCGCACGCTTGTTCCGGGCAATGGTTGCCGGAGCGTTTGCGGATTTTTTTGCATTCTTCTTAGCCATAGGCTGGCTATTATACGCAGCAGCCACCAATTTGGAATTGGCCTGGAAGAATATTTTGAGTTGTGGGCAGTAGCTTAGGGTTTTGTTGCTGGCTTTTTGAGCGCTTATGGTGGCCGCTCCCATTGCGGTGGAACAAAGGATGCGTTTTTCGGCCGGCGTGCTAAAATCCGGGTCTGTTTTTGAGTCAGCCAAGAGTATCAACCAACGGATGCCACAGATTTCCCGCAGTGTTCTGGTGCGTTACAGTGCGATGCAGATGTACCAGCTAGTCAATGATGTCGAGTCTTATAAAGAGTTTCTTCCCGGTTGCGTTGGCGGTAAGGTGCTGGAGTTTGATGGCAAAACCATGCTGGCATCGGTGGATATCAGTAAGGCCGGGATCAGCAAAACCTTTACCACCCGTAATCAGGTGGTGGAAGGCAAGAGTATCGAGCTGCAACTGGAGAATGGTCCTTTCAAGCATTTGACCGGCCATTGGTATTTTACCGAATTGGCCGAGGACGCCTGTAAGGTGGAGTTTGAGTTGAATTTTGAGTTCTCCAGCTCCTTGGTTGGTATGGCATTCGGCAAGGTGTTCAAAGAGTTGGTTACCTCTATGGTGACGGCTTTTACTCAACGGGCGAAGGAAGTATACAGTGGCAAGTGAACAGGAAAAATTCAGTGTCGATGTCATTTATGCATTACCGACACAACAGAAGGTGATCAGTGTTTCCGTGACGCCGGGTACCAGTTTTATTGAGGCTGTGCGTCAGAGTAACATCCAGGCCTTTTTCCCAGAGATTGATTTGGAAACGGTGAAACTCGGCACCTTCAGCCGTCAGGTCAAACACGATGAAGAAGTTGAGCCCGGGCAGAGAATCGAAATCTATCGCCCATTGATTGCCGACCCCAAAGAGGTGCGCCGCAAGCGCGCCGAAAAAGCGGCCGAGGAAGGGCGGATCAATAAAGTGACCGGCGCCAAAATCAGCTGAGTGACTTGAGTAACAGCAAGACATTAAAAAAGCGCCTGTTGGCGCTTTTTTAATGTCTTTGTCTGTGCAAGCTTGGAATTCGGAATTACTTACCGTCCTGCTCGTGCTTATTCATCTTGGCGGGATCTTGCTCTTCAACCAGAGGCTTTTCATCACCGCGTTGCTGCGGGATCTGTGGCGTCAGCTCTGGGCTGTTGGCCATTGGCAGGCTGCTTTGCTCCAGCGGAGTATTGAATTCATTACTCAGTTCATAATCCCCTGTAACTTTGGCCAATTGATCACCGGTAAAATGCAGGATCAGTTCCTTATGGGTAATACTGGCATCACGACCACTCTTGTAATGGTAAACATAGTACCAGGTATCATCCTTGAAGCTGTCACGCAGCACAGGACGCCCAAGCACAAATTCCACCTGTTCCTTGGTCATGTCGATGCGTAGCTTTTCCACCTGCTGAGGCTCCATATAGTTGCCCTGTGGAATATCAGGCTTGTACACCAGCCAGTCAAAGACACTGCAGGCACTGAGTGAGAGGGTGAGCGCACTGACGCTCAGCAGGGTAAGACTTTGCTTTTTAATTGACATTGAATGTGCTACTTCATGAAAAACTGTCGGCCATAATACCCAAGCCCAGCCCGTGCTGACAAGGGCTATTGACTCGGCGCTTGAGGCTTCGACAACATAAAAGTGACTTGGTTCGTCTCTCTGTTGCCAAATTGTTGTCTTGGCTCAAATTAACACCCGGCAAATAGAATAAGTTAACGGGGGCGGCGGCTGATTCTTTCTGGTTTAGCCAAACGCACCATTGACAGACTGACAAGAAATTTGAAATCGCTTTACCGGCTTGCAATAAGCCTGCTGCAGCATTGAAAACCATTTGTATTTAAAAGACTTATTTTTATATTTGCTCAAAATTTCGGTTATCAAGGTCTATAAAGCTGGCTATACTGAAACTCCCGTGATAGGCCTGAGCAAAATCTGGTTTGGGCCGTTTCGATTATCCATGCATTTTTAGGGCTGAACTTGGTCTTAGTGGCAAAGTGCATCCCGGAATATAAGAGTGACAAACAACAGCCCTCTATCGCCATTTGTTAAGGAGTCTTGATGGAACAGGCCGGCATCTTTACCTCAGTGCTCATGTTTCTGCTCGCTGCCGTGGTTTTGGTCCCACTGGGCAAACGCTTTGGTATTGGCCCCATTCTTTCTTACCTCGCCGCCGGCGTCTTGCTTGGGCCGGGTGGTATTGCCGTGGTGTCTGAGCCTGCCGCCGTGCTTCATTTTGCCGAACTTGGGGTGATCCTCATGCTGTTTGTGATGGGGCTGGAGTTAACCCCGGGCAAACTCTGGGAGCTTCGCAGTGCCATATTTGGCCTCGGTAGTGGTCAGTTGCTGCTGTCCTGGGCTGCGGTCAGCGCCTTGGCATTCGGTGTCGGACTTTCCATCGAAGCGGCGGTGATTATCGGCGCGGCGCTGTCATTGTCTTCTACCGCATTTGCGGTGCAGCTGATGAATGAACAGCGGCTGCTTACCACTCCAGTGGGGCGTGATGCCTTTGGGGTATTGTTGATGCAGGACTTGGCGGTGATCCCCATGATGCTGCTGATTGCCTACCTGTCGCCGAGCGGCGCCGATCCGGCTCATCATGCCGTGCCCTGGTATTGGACCTGTGTGGCTCTCTTGGGCTTTTTGCTGGTAGGTAAGTACCTGCTTCCCAAGGTATTGCAGCTGGTGGCGGCCAGTGGCGTCCGTGAAGTGCTGACGGCATTTTCGCTGTTACTCGTGATGGGCAGTGCGGCGCTGATGGCCTGGCTCGGGCTGTCGGCCGGTATGGGGGCATTTTTGGCCGGTATCATGTTGGCCAACTCTGGGTACCGTCATCAGCTTGAAACCGATATAGAACCCTTCAAGGGCTTGCTGCTGGGGCTGTTCTTTATGGCCGTGGGCATGACCATGGATCTTGGCCTGCTGCTGAAGGAGCCTTTGGCGTTGCTGGGGATCCTCTTTGGCATGTTGGCGGTCAAGACTTTGGTGCTGATGTTGCTTGGAAAGCTTAGGCACCATACCTGGCGCAGTGCCATGGTGCTGGGTTTGATCCTGGCAGAAGGCGGTGAATTTGCTTTTGTCCTGCTTTCCCAGGCGCAGCTGTCGGGGATCTTGTCTGAAAAAATCAGCCAGATGTTAGTGTTGGCTATAGGCTTGTCGATGGCGATAACCCCTTATCTGCTTAAGTTGTTCAAGCAGCTCGGCAAACCGGCCGAAACCAGCCGTCTGCCGGATGTGATAGAAGCGGCTGACAGTGAAGTGGTGATTGCCGGTTTTGGTCGCATGGGGCAGATAACCGGTCGTATTTTGGCATCCTCCGGGATCCCGTTTGTGGCGCTGGATAAAGACGCCCGCCACGTGGATGTGGTGCGCCAGTTTGGTGGTGAGGTGTACTTTGGTGATGCCAAGCGGCTCGATATGCTGTTTTCGGCCGGTTTGCCCAAGGCGCGGGTGATCCTGGTGGCGGTTAATAATGTGGAAGACTCACTGCAGATAGTGACTCAGGTGAAGACTCACTTCCCCCATGTGGCCGTAGTTGCCAGGGCCCGTGACCGTAACCATGCCTATCGTTTGATGAGCCTGGGGGTGACTTCGGTATTTCGGGAAACCTTTGGCTCGGCGCTCAGTGCCAGTGAGAGTGTGCTGCATACGCTGGGTCTGAGTCAGGTACAGGCCAATGAGCGAGTGAAGATATTTGCCGAGCATGACAAGGCGCAGGTTGAGGCCGGGGCCAAACATAAGGACGATCTCAAGGCGCTTATTCGTTTGTCCAACAAGGGCAGGGCGGAGCTGGAGTCATTGATGCGGGCGGATAAAGACAAGGGCCTATAAGGGGTCTGCCCTGAGACAAAAAGCGCGCCGATTGGCGCGCTTTTGTGGTTTAGAAGCGGTAGCTGACACTCAACTTGGCGTTGCGTTCGGCCCCCGGCATGCCGCCAAGGAACATCGCCTTGTCGTAGTAGCGGGTGTTGAACAGGTTATTGAGGTTCAGCTGCACACTCCAGTCATCGGTCTTGTAGGCAATGGCCGAGTCCCAAACTGTGTAGGCGGGCACTTTGCCATCCGGGATCCCGAAGGAATCCGAGTTGGTGCTGCGCTCGTCGACATAACGAACTCCAAAGCTGACGGACAAGGGTTGCGGCAGCGCCTGCCACTGATGGCTGTAAGTGACCCAGGCACTGGCACTGACCTGAGGAACCCCTTTCTGGCGGCTGTTGTAGCTGCTGGAGTTGGGGTCATTCTTGTTGCGTGCATCCTGATACAGACCATTGAGGTTTATCAACCATTCTTCATTGAGGTGAGCGTTGAGATCCAGCTCGGCACCAGTGGTCTTGTCCTTGCCATCGTAAAAGAACTCGGGCACTGAGATGTTGTAGTCAGGTGCACCTTCTTTGTCATTGTATTCCGGGTTACCGTAGCGCAGGTTAGTGCGCTCGCTCTGGAACAGGACCAAGGAGCCGAGCAGCTGATCGTCAAAGCCCTTGAAGCGCATACCGAGATCATAGCTCAGGGATTCAGAATCCTTCCTGTCCGCCGCGCCGCCGCTCTCAGCACCCGTTACGGCACCGAGCACGCTGTAGGCCGTGCGTCCTTTGGCATGATTGACGAAGAAGGACAGATTATCCGTCGGCATATAAGTTAACCCCAGGTTGTAGGTAATGCCGTGATCTTTGGTGTCTTGCTCCGGGGTCGGATCTTTTTTAGGGGTGCCCAGATGACTGTACTTCTGCTCAATCTCATTGAACGCTACACCCACCCTGGCAGTAAAGGTTTCACTCAGGTAACCCACATACTGCATGCCCAGACCCCAGGCGCGGACTTGTTTGTTGTAGTTGTCCTTGAGATCTGGGTTGTAGTCCTCAAAGGCTTTGTCACCCCAGTTGGGATTGCGGATATCCAGAATATAAGGCAGTTCACCGCCGCCATCTTTGTCGTACAGTGCCCAGCTCTTGTAGGCGATATCTCTGTCTTCCAGATTGGCATTCAGCAACAGCTCACTGTCTATGCCTGCCAGGCTGAAGTTGTAGCGCATATCGGCAAAGTACTGCCAGGATTTCTCGTGGGCATCTACCTTGCGGTATTCCTGTCTTCTGGCGGCATAAGGATACAGGACATCATCAATCACCAGTGGCGCACGGGGATCGGCATTGATCACGTCTACGGATTTGACCTTGCGTTTCCAGTAAACATAGTTATATGCGCCAGTCTGGCGGATGAACCCGGACTGGTAGTCTCTATACTGTAACTGCTGATTGAGCTGCAGATTGTCACTGAGGGCGATGTTGTGGTTCAGCTTGAAGCGCCACTCTTCGCCTTCATTGGGCCTGCTGATGGGAGAGGCCAGGCTGGTATCGCCTATGTCGAAGGGTTCGATTCCATCGCTCGCCACCAGGGAGTCGGCCAGTTGTTGCCGCTGCGCCTCAGTCAGTTTAATGCCGGCGCCATTGGGGTCGTTAACCAAATCTTGCCAGCTGACTTGTGCGCCGCTCAGGCCACCGGTAGAGGCAGCGTTGTAGATACGTATCGGGTGGCCTACAGAGTCTACTTGCACAGAGTCTTTAATCCAAGCGGCCGACAGCACCAGATCTTGAGAGTTTGAAGGCAGAATTTTCAACGAGGCATAGACTTCATCTCTGTCGCTGCCGATATCACGATAGCCATCGCTACGGGCATGTTTGGCCACCAGGCGATAGGCCAGGGTGTCGCTCAAGCCTCCGGTTGAGTCGAGCCCCAGGCTGTAACTGTTCCAGGAGCCCACTTCGGCGCTGACTTCTGTGCTGTCCTGAAATTGAGGTTTCTTTTCAATAAGGTTGATGATCCCGCCGGCGCTGCCCATACCATAGAGCCCGGTCGCCGGGCCTTTGAGCACCTCAACCGCTTCCACATTGGTCATGGAGCGAGTGGGATTAAAAGTGTTGCCGAGTCCTGCGCCGCCGTACATGCCGTCATAAGTGTAGTTGGCGTCCAGGCCACGGATCACCAGGTTATCACCTATGCCGTAGTTGTTGCCGGCTTGGGTAACACCACTGATGTTACGCACCAGATCCTGCAGAGAGTCGGCCCCCTGGGCGGCAAACAGCTCTTTATCTATCACCACCAAAGCCGCCGGGGTTTCCATCAGCGACATATCTGATTTTGTCGCCAGCCCTGAATTCATTACCACCTTGTTTTGTTTGCCATAAACGGTAATGCGTTCCACATCCTGTGATACCTGTTGTGACTGAGTAGCTTCGTTTGCCTGTGCGGCCTGTGCCATGGTCAGCGACAGGCAAGCCGTCACCGCCAGAGATATTGCGGATTGCTGCATTTGAGATCATCCCCCTCTAAAGTAGGGTGCGAATGATAATGGTTTTTATTTGTCTTGCAACAAAAGTTTCAAACTGTGTCAACCGAATGGATATTTTTTGACTAAGTCACTTGGATCCTGTTTCGGGAGCAAAATAGGCAAGTTTTTGAAAAAAATTTAAAAAAAATCGTTTTTTTATTGCTGCTGACCAAAGAGTCGGCCTGTGTTGATCACTATACGCAAGTCGTGAAAAACGGATCTCGATCACATTTAATTCTAACCTTTACGTAAAGGTTAGAATTAAACGCTCGTTTAATATCCATCACGGTTGCATTATTGTTAACTATTTATTTTTGTTGGTTATTTGAAGTTGACCCTGACGAGAGTTCGAAACGGATATTCGCGGATTAGACCTAAGTTTTAATGATATTTTGTGGAAATTAATTTTTCCTTCTTGTTATTTAATTACGTAATAAATTACTTTGTTGTTTGTGTGGTCAAGTTGTCTGACATTTTTCTGTAACCTGCAGCATGAGTCTTTATGGTTTAATATTTTTTATTCTAAAAACAATCAATTGCGCTTTTGCTTTTGGCTTGGTCATACCAATTTTGAGTCAAGTTAAAGCCTATGTTTTGACGTTTTTTTAGACATATCGACTGTTGCAAATACAAATGTTTATCGATAGGTTTTAGTACGAAACGAACATTTGCAGGGTTTGGCAGCCTTATCTGCCATCCAGGGAGACAGCAGCATGATAGCAGAGACAGTCGCACAGCAAGGGCTCAGTATTAAGGGGGCCGAAATACCACAGCAGCAGAGCCTTTTTACTGAAGGTGCGCTCAACTTCCTCGAGGCTCTGTGTCGGGAGTTTGCTCCGGAAGTGACCAGCTTGCTGGAAAAGCGTGAGCAACGTCAGCAGCGGATAGACGGCGGCGAGTTGCCGGACTTTTTACCGCAAACCCGGGCCATTCGAGATGGTGATTGGCAAATTCGCGGTATACCGGCGGATCTTAAAGATAGACGGGTCGAGATCACCGGGCCTGTGGATCGCAAGATGATCATCAATGCGCTCAACGCCAATGTTAAAGTCTTTATGGCCGACTTCGAAGATTCGCTGGCACCCAGCTGGCAGAAGGTGGTCGAGGGCCAAATTAACCTGCGTGACGCCGTCCGCGGTGAAATTGATTTCACCGCGCCGGAAACCGGCAAACACTATCAATTGCAGGCCAACCCTGCGGTATTGATTGCCAGAGTGCGGGGGGTGCACCTGCCGGAGGCGCATGTCGAATTCAACGGTAAGCCTATTCCCGGCTGCTTATTCGACTTTGCTTTGTACTTTTATCATAACTATCGCCAACTGCTTGCCAAGGGCAGTGGACCTTACTTCTATATTCCCAAGTTGGAGAGCCATCTTGAGGCGCGCTGGTGGGCCAAGGTGTTTGCTTTTGCCGAAGAGCGTTTCTGCCTGCAGAGCGGCACCATTAAGTGCACCTGTCTGATTGAAACTCTGCCGGCCGTGTTTGAGATGGAGGAGATCCTCTATGAGCTGCGCTCCAACATAGTGGCGCTCAATTGTGGCCGCTGGGATTACATTTTCAGCTATATCAAAACCTTGAAGAAGCATCCCGATCGTATTTTGCCGGACCGCCAGCAAGTGACCATGGATAAGCCGTTTCTCAGCGCCTATTCACGCCTGTTGATCAAGACCTGCCACAAGCGCGGCGCTCTGGCGATGGGCGGCATGGCGGCCTTTATTCCCGCCAAGGATCCGCAAACCAATGCCCAGGTGCTGGAGCGGGTTCGCAAGGACAAAGAGCTTGAGGCCCGAAACGGCCATGACGGTACCTGGGTGGCGCACCCTGGCCTGGCCGATACCGCCATGGGGATTTTCAACGAATATATAGGTGAAGAGCACGCCAACCAGCTTCATATCACCCGCGACGTGGATGCACCCATCCTGGCGGCCGAGCTGCTCAAACCCTGTGATGGTGAACGCACCGAAGAGGGGATGCGACTCAATATCCGTATTGCACTGCAGTACATAGAAGCCTGGATTGGCGGTAATGGTTGTGTGCCCATCTATGGCTTGATGGAAGACGCAGCCACAGCGGAAATCAGCCGCGCCTCTATCTGGCAATGGATCCAGCATGGGCAAAAGCTTTCCAACGGCAAGCCGGTGACCAAGGCACTGTTCAGCGCCATGTTGAAAGAAGAGTTGGCCAATGTGCGTGAAGAGCTCGGCAGCGAGCGTTTCGATAACGGCCAATTCAAGCAGGCGGCAAGCTTATTGGAAGAGATCACCACAGCCGATGAGCTGGTGACCTTCCTGACCTTGCCGGGCTACGAGCTGCTTACCCGATAACCCCATAACCATTAACAGCGGCTGCCCGCGGGGGCTGGGTGGCTGCCAAATTACCCTACGAAGGAGAGTCAAAATGACCAAGGCAACACAGAATTCACGTCAGGCGCAGATAGAAGCTTTGAAAAAGGATTGGGCTGAAAATCCACGTTGGCAGGGCGTTCGTCGTCCATATACCGCCGAAGAAGTTGTGGCATTGCGCGGTTCAGTGGTTCCTGAAAACACTATCGCCAAGCGCGGCGCAGCCAAGTTGTGGGAGCTGGTTAACGGCGGCGCGAAGAAGGGCTATGTTAACTCTCTCGGTGCTTTGACCGGCGGTCAGGCCGTGCAGCAGGCCAAGGCCGGTATCGAGGCCATCTACCTTTCAGGCTGGCAGGTGGCGGCCGATGCCAACCTGGCGGGCACCATGTATCCGGATCAGTCACTCTATCCGGCCAACTCTGTGCCTGCCGTGGTGGGGCGGATCAATAACTCCTTCCGCCGCGCCGATCAGATCCAGTGGAACCAGGGTAAAAACCCGGAAGATGAGGGTTATGTCGATTACTTCCTGCCGATTGTGGCCGATGCCGAAGCTGGATTCGGTGGCGTGCTGAACGCCTATGAGCTGATGAAGTCCATGATAGATGCCGGCGCCGCCGGGGTGCACTTCGAAGATCAGCTGGCCTCGGTGAAAAAATGTGGTCACATGGGCGGTAAGGTTTTGGTGCCGACTCAGGAAGCGGTACAGAAGCTGGTAGCGGCCCGTCTGGCAGCCGACGTATCCGGAGTGGATACTCTGGTGATTGCCCGTACCGATGCCAACGCTGCTGATCTGCTGACCTCAGACTGCGACCCCTATGATCGCGACTTCATCACCGGAGAGCGTACCCAGGAAGGTTTCTACCGGGTGAAGGCTGGTTTGGATCAGGCCATTTCCCGCGGGCTTGCCTACGCACCTTATGCCGACCTTATCTGGTGTGAAACCGCCAAGCCGGATCTGGAAGAGGCGCGCCGCTTTGCCGAAGCCATCCATGCCCAGTATCCGGATCAACTGTTGGCCTATAACTGTTCACCTTCGTTCAACTGGAAGAAGAACCTGGATGACGCCACTATTGCCAAGTTCCAACAGGAGCTTGCCAACATGGGCTACAAGTACCAGTTCATCACTTTGGCCGGTATTCACAACATGTGGTACAACATGTTCGATCTCGCCTACGACTATGCCCGTGGCGAAGGCATGAAGCACTATGTTGAGAAGGTTCAGGAAGCCGAATTCGCTGCCGCGCAGAAGGGATACACCTTTGTGGCGCATCAGCAGGAAGTGGGTACAGGTTACTTTGATCAGGTGACCAATGTTATCCAGGGCGGCCAGTCCTCTGTCACGGCTCTGAGTGGTTCGACCGAAGAAGAGCAGTTTTAATCCCAAGTGTTGGCGTCCTCTCGGGCGCCACTTCCTCGGAAATGAACCTACGCCATTTTCGGGGGTAATTTGTGACTTCCCAGTCATTTGAGCCTTGTTGCTTGTGTTTTGGCGACTCATTGAGTCGCCTTTTTTTGTTGTAATTGTGTTATTTCTTTGAAGTTTGTGCTTTATTCATAACAAGAGTTCCATTCTCAAGCCCACCGCTGGGCCAATACCTGAAAGAGTTGAGTCGTATTTGAAATCAGCCAACAAGGGGGTGGATTACTGGACCCGCAGGATCAGTGATCAGGAAATGCCCGCACTTTGCTCAACAATAAGGACATTGGAAAAACTCGCCAAGGACGATGTGTCCTCCATGGCGATTCTGGGGCGCAGCATAATGCACGACAATGCGCTCACTTCCCGTATTTTGCGGGTGGCCAACAGCGCCATCTATAACAAGGGGATAAGCCCTGTTACAACGGTCAGCCGCGCTGCCGTGGTACTGGGGTTCGACACCATCCGCAATATCTGCATTACCGCCAAACTCCTCTCCAGTTTGCTGGAAAGCAAAAATCTGGCGCCCTCGGTTTATCAAAGGTTGCTTAAGCTGATGGCTCAGGCGTTTCAGGCCGCCATGTTGGCCAAGATGATGCTCGATGGCTACGATGAGGAGTTGCAGGAAGAGGCGTTTATTGCCGCGCTGCTCTATCACTTGGGTGAGAGTGCCTTTTGGAGCACGGGAGCCGAACTGGCCGAGGAGCTGGATTCTGCCCTCAGCGCCGAAAGTGATGCCGTAAACAGGCTCAATCTGGTGCGTGAGGCGCTCGGGGCTTCATTCAATCAGCTCAGCCAGGGGCTGGCCCGCAGTTGGGGCCTGGGTGAACTCTTGTGCAAGTCGCTCAGCAATCCCGATGAACGCACGCCGGAAATTCGCAGTATTTTTCTGGCCAATAAACTCAGCGAAGCGCTGGCTGGCGCCGCACTCAAACCCGAGGAGCTGGAGCGGCGCCTTAAACAAGCCGCCGATATGCTGCAGTTGGATACAGATGAGTTTCGTGGCCGGGTCCTTCGCTGCTCCAACGCTACTGTCAAGTTAGCCGAAGCCTATGGCGCCAAGGTGCTTATCGAGTATCTGCCGGACACAGATCAGCTGCTGCCCCAGGAGAGCGTGGCTGAGGTTGTAGTGCGCGAGGCAAATCTTGCGTTCCAGCTGAAAAAACTCAGAGAGCTGACCGGATTTGCCGTCGAGAAGACTGATTTCAATAAGGTAGTGACCACGGCATTGGAGGGAATACTCGAGGGTATTGGTCTCGACCGTTGCGCCGTGCTCTTGCTGTCACCGAGCAGGCGCATGTTGCAACCGAGAATCGCGCTGGGGGACGACGCCGAGGAGATGAAAAACGACTTTATTCTCGAGCTGGAAGGGCGTGGCACCTTGCTGAGGGATTGTATTGAAAATCAGAAACTGGCCTGGCAGGGCGAGGGGGCCGACAAAGCCTTACTAGGTGAACAGCTGGCGAGAAAAGTCCCCGCCAGTGGTTTTATGCTGGCACCGCTGAAAGTGGACAATAAGGTAATAGGTGTCTATTACGCCGACAAGGCCAGTTCGGGACGGGACATTCATCCTGAAGATTTTGACAGCTTTGGCCACTTCGTGCAGCTGGCCAATATCTGTTTTTCAGTTGCCTTCAGGCACTGATTTCTGCTTTTTGCGATACAGCTTTATCTGATCGGTAATTCTTGGCGCCAGGGCGTTGGGAATGGGGAAACTCAGGCTGTACTGCAGTATTTGCCAGCCTTGTTCGGTTTTGACAAGCGTGCCTGTGCCCCGTCCAAGCCCATAGGACTGGCTGTCCAGCAGTTCATCGAACACTATCACATCGCCGTGTTGTACCAGGCGGCGTGAGGAACTTTGGTAAGTCCAGCCTTTGGTGGCACGGGCATACTGCTCAAATTCAACCATATTCCAGTATTCACTGGCATCTGTACCGATAAACCCCGCATCGGGGCTGAAGAGGCTAAAGTAGCTGTCCCAGTCGGCATTGGCAGCACTTTGGTGCAGCTTATCCAATACCGAAGCGGCATGAGCTTGGCTATCATCGAGCTGGCCGCTTTGCTCCTGGCCGTTTTGATTACCGGCTTCCAGGCTACTTGCCAAGACTGAATGGCCGTAAATCGGTAGCAGCAGCACTGTACTCAGCAACAGAGGCTTAAGGTGCAACATAATGTTTCCTCTTATAAATTTTTATTGTTGGCCCCAGCTTAACCCAATTGGGCACAAGATGTGAGCCAAATGGGTTTTCTGTTTGCAGGCATGCCGTTATCCAGTTGAAAGCTGGCCTAGTGCCAACTCAGGGGATCGAGACGATAAAAGCGGCTCAGTTCCTGGTAGAGTGCCGGATAATCGGCTCTCATCTGCTGCGGCTGTTCGAAAAACACCTCGCTTATTACGGCAAAGAACTCGGCCGGATTGGTGGCGCCGTAGTAACTGAATAGGCTGGGCTCACCACTGGCAGCCTGAGCCTGCAGTTTGGCAAACTCTCGGCCAAGCACCTGCGACCACACAGGGTAGGCGTTGAACTCGCCGAGTCTGGGAGCGCCATTGGCATCGCCTACTTCCTGATCCAGTTGATGGGCGAATTCATGGATCACGACATTCCGGCCGTCTGCCGGATCGGCGGCGTCATCCAGGGTATTTTGCCAGGAAAGGACGACCTTTCCCTGACCCCAGGATTCTCCCGCCAATAACCTTTGGCTGTGCCATTCCAAGCCATTGGCATCCCGCTGCTGCTGGCGAACAATAAAGGCCGATGGGTACACCAGAATTTGTCTCAGGTTAGGGTAATAGTTGGTTTGGCGATTGAGTAACAAGAGACAGGCCTGCGCGGCTATGGTCAGGCGGATTTCATCATCTATCTCCAACCCGTCGCAACCGACAAACTGCTTTTCCGCCAGAAACACCTGGATGTGTTTCTTGAGCTGCAGTTGCAGGTCACTGGGCAGGGAACGGAAATAGGGCATACGTTTTTTCAGGATAGTGCGCCATTCCTTGGGGAAGGGCTTGGCGCGTATCTTGTCTCTGCGTCTGCGATCCCGCCAGGATTGGCTGAGGATCCAACCTATGGCGCTGGCGCCGGCGGCAAGGGTGATCAGAATGGCCAGCATGATCCGGCTCCATGGCTAAAGAGTCTAATCAGATCTGTGGGGGCTCAGTGGGAATAACTCAAGCTCGGCGCATGAAAAACAAGCAAAAAAAAGCTGACAGCAAAGAGGTTGAAACCTGTTATCGGCTGTCAGCAAAGGGTGGGAGTGTCAAACAGTCCACACATTTCAAGGGAAAGGAATCAGTCCGGCATAAACTTCTGCTCCAACTCGCGGCGCTCTTGCGGTGTCAGGCTGTGATGATGCTTGATAAGCAAACGTATCAGGCGTGACTTGGCAATATCACAGTCGCTGGCCATTTCGGCCAGGTGGCTGATGGCCGCTTCACTCAGGGTGAAAGTTGCCTTGCGAAAAGGTTCGTGGCGGCGTTTAGGTATCAGCTTTTGCTGAGTGGCTTCCTGATTGGTGGAAGCTGTATTGGAATACCGCTGCTCAACCGGCATAGTTGCCGCCGTTTGCTGCGTTTGCCCCATGGCGTAATAGATGGCACCGTCGATAAACTCATCCAGGGATTGCATGGCCAACATACGCTTACGGGCATCGGCCTCAGATGGCGTAATGTTTTTCTTCAGATCGGCCAGTCCCATACTGAGTCCTCATGCTGTTGAGTTGGTTGGTCATCAGGCGGCTGCGGATCTCAGTGGCATTCTGTGCCTGCAGCATTTCGCAGGCGATGGCACGGATCTCGGCGGCGGCCTTGCCTTTGGGCTCGAATTCAATTACCGAGCGGCCGGACTCTTCGCTGTCATCATAGATGTTGCGGCTGTAAGTAATGGCGTCCAGCACATTGATATCATAGGTTTTGCAGACTTCCTTGGCCTCGAGAATACGGCTGGCCTGATTGGGCAGGTTAGGGCACTGGGTGATGACAAAAGAGGCTCGCATCTTGGGGTTTATCATCATGCAGGTAGCGACTATGTCGTCCATATGGCTGACGGTTTTAAGATCGCGGCGCTTGGGCCTGAGGGGCATGAGTACATGGGAGGCCACTGACATGGTGGCACGCAGCGCCAGGTTGTCCTGGCCGCCGCAATCGACTATCACATAATCGTAGTGTTGCTCCAGGCTCAACAGATCGTTGCGGATTTTGCCATAGAGTTGAACACAGTTGATCCCGGCTAGCTTGCCGTCGTTGTTGCGGGCCTGGATCCAATCAGAGGTGGTTCGCTGAGGGTCGCAATCCACCATGATCACCGATGCGCCACATTCCACCGTGAGAAAAACGGCAATGTTTTGTGCCAGGCAGCTCTTGCCGCTGCCCCCCTTTTCACCGCCAACGAGTATGATCATTGTCTTGCCCTCTGAAAGCCTGTTATTAAGTTATTTGCTCTTTCCCTAATGGCTTACAACTTTCCTTGGTTCGGGAGTGTTCCCAACCTGATGTTTGCCGTGTCGCTGCTTTTCTGCACTCCGAAAAGTTGTTGCTGACGGAGGTGAACAGTGAACGGTAAAACAAATGTAAAAGCTAAATTGTTCTTGGTCAACTTGATGATTTTTATTGGTTTTTATTGTTTTTGCCGCGTCATGTTTTTGGCGTTGTCCCTTGGGTTGCCGTAATAATGGCAGTGTTGCCGGTGAGGGGAGGTGACGTAGGAAATTATCAATAAAATTATGCTGTTAAAAAATGTTTCCGCGTCATTTGTTTGTTAAATCTGCATTGCCACAGGGTAGGTTTCAGCAGAGCTTCTTTTATGACGCAGTAGATACCGTTTGTAGGAATAAAAAATATTTTTATTAGACCTAAAAAGTATAAATAAATGTGATCTTTGTCGATTGGTCCATTAATCAGACTCTTGGTGTGCCTTTAAGTCGTTTGGGGTGCCGGCTTTTTTCTGCTCTATCTTGTCACCCAGGTTGTTGCAACTGTCATCTGCTTGCCACAGTACTCTGCCATGTTGGTGTATTGGCAGGGGATACCCAGGCGTTTCGACCATCAGTATTTATGCAAGGAGGCATTTATGGGCCATGTACTCAACCAGACCAGTCGCTTTGAAGTGATGGAGTATTGTCTGGCAACCCACGAACTCTTGTTGCTCCGGGACAGGGCAGGACTGCCGGTGCATGGACTGGATGACAGTTGTTTGCCTGCCAAGCCGCTGCTGTCATTATGTATCAGGGAAAGGTCCGGCGGGGAAAACCTGCAGGAGGGACAACTGGTGGCCTTGGCTTTGGTGCGCAGCGGCTCAGCAGCTGAACCCAGTCAGGAACAGGAGCACTATCGGTTGCAGGACTTTCTGGTGTTGCCCGAATTTCGCCATCTTGGACTCGGCAGCTTTTTGTTGGAGACGGTTATTGAGCGATTATCGCTTTTGGGAGCGCCTAAGCGGCAACTGATGCTGGAGGTGCTTCCGGGAGACGAAGTCCTGGCGCAGCGCCTGGGGTTTAAGCCAGGCGGCCACAGTGTGCCGGGAAATCTTTGGCTGAGAAGCGTAGGTTGAATTGAAAGCCTAAATCAGCTGCAGCTCACCCGAGTGCGGTAATCGAGTTATCAAGTCGGCGCCCATGAGTTGTGATGGCGTATAACTGCCGCCATCATGATTATGCTGCAGCAGATAATCCACAACCGCCAGCGAACCAAAAACCGTCAGACTATAACCATTGGCGGTTTTTATCCGCGCTGTGCGCCGCTCCCCTTGCGCATTACTGACTTCACCCCAGACAAAGGTCGGCAACTTTGCCCTTGCTGCTCCATCGGGCCCTGTCACCGCCTTGCCTATATGTGCCTTGAGCAGTTTCTGCAGCCAGCGGAATTTCAACAAGGGTCTGATGTAGTTGGCCCGTTTGGTGTTGGCTATCATCTTGGCCGAGCCCGGGATAAAGACCTCTATGTTGGGGATCCCTGTGGTGTAGAAAGCGGTTGCCACATCGCCCCAGGGAATAGTCATGGCCGGTTTCTCACCATCGCCGAAATCTATGTTTCTTACCTTATAGGCAAGCGGCACAGAGATGATTTTACCCTGTTTACGTACCTTGCCGCCCTGGGCCAGGCCCTCAACCGAGGTTTTGGCTGTGCCGGGAGATAAGCCCGAGCGAGAGTCAAAACCGAGTGATAAGTGGTTGGCATCGGGCAAGGCATTTTTCAGGGCTGCGGCGAGACAGTCTGTGGGGATCACGTCGAAACCGACACCCGGACAGATAACAATCCCGGTGTCTTGGGCTTGCTGCTTGAGTGATTGCACCAGCTCGAACACCGCAATTTCCCCTGTAATATCCAAGTAGTGCACCTTGGCAGCCAAGCAGGCTTGCATCATGGGCCCAGCCGTTGCCGAAAAAGGCCCGGCGCAGTTGAGTATCAAGCTCATGTCACCTATATGGCGTGGGATATCATCCAAGTCGAACACAGCTGACTCGAGCCGCAACTCCTTGGCCAGTGCCCGGGTCTTTTCACGGTTGCGCCCGGCGAGTACTGGGCGCAATCCTCGATGTGCGGCTTCCCGGGCGATAAGTTCACCCGTGTAACCATAGGCACCGTAAATCATCCAGTTTCCCTGCTTGTTTGAACCTGTGTCTGTCATGGTTCTGCTCCGAAAAGATCTTGTAATCAATTGCTTGTGTCTGGCCCTGAGGCAAGGCATTCGGTTGCTGCTTGAGTGACCGCTAAGGATTGGCCGCCCGGTGGCTTCGCTCCTGGAAAATTCGCTCCTGGAAAATCTCACGCAATCCCTGTTCGTAGCCGGTGATTTGAAAGTCCGGGAAGCGCGCCTTGAATTTATCGGACACAAAGAGATTATCCACCTTATAACGCGGCAAGAGTTCGGTGGTATCTTTGAGCTTTTGGTTGAACTTGGCGCCCAGCCACAGCTGCCAGCTTTTGAGCACTTTATACTTGGCCGGAGTGCCGAAAACCTTTGCCGCCAGAAAGATGAACTCCCGGTAGGTCAAACGGTTATCGTCGCAGGGAAGATGCCAGGTTTGGCCGTAGGCATCCGGGGTGTAAATGAGGCTGCGCTTAACCTTGTCATTCAGTAGCCCAATACGTTCATAGAAGCGGATCCGCGGGGAGCCAGGCCGGTTTTCTGTGCCAGTTCACCAATTTTCATCTTTGTTCGTCCAAAATTGATTAATCCTGCTTTTATGAACCGCGCAGATTGGCCTGCTTTCCACTCAAGTTTACTTTTCCGGAGTATACTGGCAACTTTAGCCTGAAACGGAGAGAAGATGCAGCCGGAACAGCAGTTGTTGGAAGCCATCAATCAGACCATGCCCTTTGGCAAGTACGCCGGACGCAAGTTATTGGAGCTTCCCGAGCCTTATCTGGTGTGGTTTCACTCCAAGGGGTTCCCCGAGGGCAAACTTGGGCAGCAATTGGCGCTCATCTATGAGGTGAAGCTCAATGGTCTTGAGTCTATGCTGCGGCCCTTGCTACGTCAGTGAAGCTGTCAAAAGTGTGAACCCTATTAGCGATTTATGAAATAACACATGTTTTAATGGCGCAGTATTTCCAACGACAACAGGAAGCAACAGACAATGGCAAAATTGGCAAAGATCTTGGCGACCGCGGCTTTGGCTCTGGGTATCTCTTCAGCCTGGGCGCAAGGTGCGGTACATGAAGGCACAGTGGTCGACACCATGAACAGCGGTGGTTATACCTATGTGCAGATTAAAGAAGCCGATAAGACATTCTGGGCGGCAGGCCCTCAGGTAGCGGTGGTCAAGGGTGATAAGGTGCAGGTTACCGAGCAGATGTGGATGACCAACTTCACCAGCAAGACCCTCAACCGGACTTTTGACAAGCTGATGTTTGTTGGTGAAATCGATAAGAAGTGATTTCATCCACTCTCTGTTTAAAGTCGCGACTCTGTTCGCGGCTTTTTTATTTGCGCTTAAGGGCTTTGCCTGAGCACAAATGTCGGGCAAAATGCCTGCAATTCAACTGTGTTGGTACCAATTCTCATGTTGCGGGTAGAGGTTTACTCTCATTCTCGTCACAGGCACTTGGGGGAGCAGATAGCCAATCTCTACCACAGTGCCGTTACTGCCATAGATGATGCTCGCTACAGTGCGGCTCAGCGTCTGGCTTGGTCGGCTGCGCCGCGCTCTGGGCGATACTGGCAGCTAAGGCTCAAACGAGCTCAGGCCTGGGTGATGCTCAAGGGCAGCGAGCAAAGTCCTCAATGTGTTGGCTTTGTGTTGCTGGAGACCACCTTCCGTGAGCGAGGTTACATCGCCTGCCTTTATGTGGCGCCCGATAGCCAGCGTCAGGGTGTTGCCTCATCCTTGCTTGAAGCCGCCAAGAAGTGGGCACTCACCCAAGGCTATCATCACCTGACAACAGATGCTTCGGCACTGTCCAAACCTGTGTTTGAACGCGCCGGGTTTCGTCTGCATCACAAAAGCTACCAGGAAAAATCCGGCCAAATGTTCGGCAGCTACTTTATGAAGCTGATACTGGCGCCTTTGGAGCACAAGAGCTAAGCCGCCTATGATTTCACCAACGCCCATTCAAGCCGAGCTCGGCTTTATTGTTCGCCAAGGTCGCCCCGAGGACAGCGCGGCCATCGCCGAGCTGTTTCATCTGGTGGTAAACGCCAGCACAGAGCATTACAGCCAGGCGCAATGCCAGGCCTGGTCGCCTGCACAGCGCAGCGAAGATGAGTGGCGGAATCGTTTGCAGGGGACGGCGCTCTGGGTTGCCGAAGATGGTCGCAATTTGCTCGGATTTATTAACCTAAAGCCTTTGAATGCGCCGGGTGAAGCCGAGATAGACTGCCTTTTTACTCACCCCAATGCCCAGCGCCGGGGGATTGCCGCCGAGCTCTACCGGCAGCTATTGAGATACGCCGTCGATTCCGGGGTGCAGTGTTTGAGGGTAGAGGCTTCTTTCTATGCCAAAGCGTTTTTCGGCAAGCAGGGCTTTACAACCTTGAAGCGCAATCAGCATCAACGCTACGGGGAAGTGCTGACCAATTTCAGTATGCAGCTGCAGTTATAACCCAAGCCGCCCTGGAACATCACCCAAATGAAGTTCCAAGGGCGGCCTATGGACAAACGCCAAGAAATGCTGCTTGTTATGGCAAATCAAACACCAGGGCGACGGCACTCTTGTTGCCGGCCTTGATGGCAAACTCCTCAAGTTCGTTGATGTGAATGCCATCGCCACTTTGCAGGGTTTCACCTGCCAATTGCAGCTCTCCTTCCACCACTTGAGCATAAAAGTTGCGTCCCTTTGCCAGCTTGAAGCTCGTCTGCTCGGCAGCGGTCAGCTCCAGGCGGTAGACGCTGGCGTCCTGTTTGATGGACAGGGTGCCATCGCGGCCATCGGGAGTGACGACCGGGGTCAGGGCCGAACTCTGGGCAAAGGCTTTTTGCTGATAACCCGGGCTGCCACCCTGGCTGCTCGGTTGGATCCAGATCTGCAGGAAATGCAGTGGTTCAGTTGCCGAGGCATTGTACTCACTGTGATAGATCCCCGCGCCGGCAGACATAAGTTGGAACTCACCGGCCGGCAAGGTTTTCACGTGACCAAAGCTGTCTTTATGGGCTATGGTGCCGGAAATCACATAGCTGATGATCTCCATGTCCTTGTGGCCGTGGGTATCAAAGCCGGCGCTTGGCGCGACTCTGTCATCATTGATGACTCTCAGGGCCGAGACCCCCATAAATCTTGGATCATAATAGTTGCCGAATGAAAAACTGTGTTGGCTCTTGAGCCAGCCGAAGTCGGCCCGGCCGCGTTCGTCGGCATGACGTACATAAATCATAATTCAGTTCTCCTGCTGGGAAGGTGCAGACAAGTCTTTTGTGTGCTTTTCACGGACTTACAGGCCAGGATGCAAGGCCTGTAAGCAGTGAATGGCTTAAAGCAAGATGTGTGCTTTGCAAGAATTAATGTGTCTTGCGGGCTATCATGCTGTCGATGGACAGTTTACCGGCGCCGGAAATCGCCAGGGATACAGTGGCAGCCAGCAATGCCAGACCAAACTCGTAACCGTTGTTGGACATAAACAAGCCGTTGTCCAGGTGCACTGTGACTATCGCCATCAACATGGTGAATGCCAACACCGCGGAAGTGGGGCGAATCAACAGACCTATGATAAGCAGCAGACCACCGAAAAATTCACTGGAGCCGGCCATCAGCGCCATCAAATATCCGGGAGTCAGGCCGATAGAGGCCATCCATTGTCCAGTGCCCTCCAGGCCGTAACCGCCGAACCAGCCAAAGAGCTTCTGGGCGCCGTGAGCCATAAAAGTGATACCTATAGGCAGGCGCAGCGCCAGAGGAGCGAAACCGGCATCGGTGCGGAGCAGTTTAATAATCAGGTCTTTCATAATGGTGTCCTCAATGAATTTGAATAGGGTGGATAGGCTTTCCTGTCCAGTTGCTGTGCAGTTTATCCTTGACCTTTGTGGCTGAAAATCGGAACATTTTGATATTGAATTTCAAAAAAATTGAACATAGGTTTTATCATGCACTCTGTCATTAGCCTGGATGCACTTAAAGTATTGGATGCTATAGATAAAAAAGGTAGTTTTTCGGCAGCGGCCGAGGCGCTTTTCAAGGTACCATCTGCCTTGACCTATCAGGTTCAAAAGCTGGAGAGCGAGCTGGGAAGCAGATTATTTGAACGTAAGGGCACTCGGGCTCAACTTACCGAAGTGGGACGTTTGGTGTTGACCCAGGGACGGGAGATCCTGGCGGCCACCGTCCGGCTTGAGGATGCCGTGAGGCAATTGGAAACCGGCTGGGAGGCGCAACTGACACTGGCGCTGGATACCGTCTTGCCACAGGCGCCGCTGCTTTCATTAATTAAGGAATTCACCGAGCTGGGTAAACAGCTCACCGTCAGCGTGACCCATGAGGCCCTTGGCGGCGGCTGGGATGCGCTTTATTCCAACCGCGCCGATATCGCCATAGGCGTCACGGGTGAATTGCCAAGAGGTCAGTATGAATTGCAAAAGCTTGGTGAGCTGGAGTTTGTGTTTGTTGTGGCGCCTGAGCATCCCTTGGCACAATTTGACACTGAGATAGCCTCTGAAGCCTTGTTGCAATTTCCATCCATCATAGTGGCCGATACCTCGCGTTCCTTGAGTCAGCGCTCCAGTGGGGTGTTTGACAGTCGCCAGCTTATCCGGGTGTCGTCGATGGAAGCCAAGATCACCGCACAGAAGATGGGAATAGGGGTGGGCTTTTTGCCGCTGCATTTGATCCGGGAGGCCTTGGCCAAAGGTGAGTTGGTGCAGCGCGAAGTGGCCTTGCCCAGGCCTTCACTGCCCATCTATATGGCCTGGCGAAAAGGGGAGATGGGAAAGGCGCTTGGCTGGTTTGCCGAGCGTCTGCAAGGCAGTGACTTTGGTTTATAGAGCAGTTTATAACGTGGTTTATAAAATGGCTTATATAACCTGGGGTTAGCATGCAGGCTGATGATCTTGAATGGTGCTTTGTCAGTAAAAGGGGCGAGGCATAACCGCTCTGAATGGCGGCCGGTCTATTCGCCGGCGGCCTCGGCCCTATGGCTGGTATAGTGCACATGGGGCAATAGTAACTCATCCAGTTTGGGGGCCTTTTTCAGGAAGTTGATAAAGGCGCCCGGCAATGTCAGCGACGGCATCGACTCCTGCCAGCGGGCTTGCAGTAGGGG
Organism: Shewanella sp. BJSY2023SW005; assembly: GCF_047314585.1. Classification (NCBI taxonomy): domain Bacteria; kingdom Pseudomonadati; phylum Pseudomonadota; class Gammaproteobacteria; order Alteromonadales; family Shewanellaceae; genus Shewanella; species Shewanella sp. BJSY2023SW005. Next base: position 206,790 of record NZ_JBKORJ010000053.1, on the reverse strand, counting down.
TTCATAGCCTTCTTTCCCGGCCGTGGTGTAACAGGTGGAAACCCCGATATAGTGCTGCTCCGGCGCCAGTGCTTGCCACAGACCATTGGCCCGCAACAGCTCCAGCCGCAATAGCCTTTCTCCCTGATCTTTGCGGCCATCATAGAAATATCTCAGCCCATAGGTATAGGGGAAACTACCGGCGCCGGTGCCACGCACGCCGTTGTTGGTGGCGGCGTTAATGGCCGACTCCAGTGCCTGGTAGAGGTGTTCACCGGCAATTTCATATTTAACCAGCGGCAATTCAAACGGCAACAGACGCCCGAGCACGTCGGCTTTGGTCAGTTGTCCCTGAGGCACAGATTGACGCACGCCACCGGCGTTATGCAGCGCAAAGTCCACTCTTTGGTCTTTGGCTCTGGACTCCAGAAACATGCTGCGGCTGACCCAGGGGGCAATTTCACTGCCGTGGGGCAGGGTGCGGCTTGGCAGGCGGGTATGCACCAGGGCCTTGGGTACCAGAGCCAGCACCTGATTTTCCATGCTGCTGATCGCTGGACGGAACTCGTTGGCAATCACTTGCTCCATGGCTTCATCGTTATCATCCCAGTGGATCCCTGGGTGTTGTTCCAATATCGCCTTGGCGGCTTGATAGTCGGCTTCGGTGGCCGCCTGTGGGCCGCTCAGCAGAAACTGACTGTCCAGCATAAAGATGTTACTGCCTTCGAGCCGGATCACCCGGCCTGCATCATCGAACTGAATGTCGGCGAGCCCCAGGGTTTCGGCATGTTTACCGGCATGGAGGATAGGCACGCCGTTGACGCTTTCACCATAGGGCAGGCATGGCAGGCCAAAACCGCGGAAATCACCCATCAGGGTATGGGTGTGGCCGCCGACTATCAGGCTGATCCCGGGGATGGCTTCGGCCAGTAATCTGTCTTGATCCAACCCTAAGTGACTCAGCACTATGATATGCACTATGCCTTTGGCTCTGAGGGCTTCAACAGTCTTCCTGGTAGTGGCAAAGGCATCGGCAAATTCGGTATCGGGATCCGGCCTGGCGATGGCTTTCATTTGATCCAGAGTAATACCGACTATGGCCAGCTGCTTGTCGTGGAAAGGCTTTATCAGGCTGCGGCCGATACCCGAGGCGGTATCCAGATCATAGAGGTTGTCCAGCCCTCGAAGACGCCCGGGCTTATCTTCAGCTTCGCCGCTGAGATCCATATTGGCCGCCAGCACAGGGAAGCCGACCTCTTTGATAAAGCCGGCCAACAGAGCGTTGCCATCGTCAATATCATGGTTGCCTATGACCATGGCATCGGGTGCCAACATCTTCAGCAGTTTGGCGTTGGCCCGGCCTTTGAACTGGCTGTAATACAAGGTGCCCTGGAAACAATCGCCGCCGTGGAGCAGGATAAAAGGCTGGTTTTGTGCTTGGGCAGCGTCTCTTGCGGCCTTGACCTGAGCCGAGATCCGCGCGTAGCCACCACTGTGGCTGTGAAGATCAAACTCGCGTCCCTGAGAGTCAATCTTGAACTGAACCCGGCTGGGATCCAAGTGTGAGTGGGTATCGTTGAGATGGGCAAGTCTTAAAACATAATCTGTGTGCATATCATCCTCATTCTGCGAGCGGGGATTGTACACCTCCAGAGGCGGATGAAAAAGGGGGAGCTCAAGCTCCCCCAAAATGATGACTGTATTGATGGGTGGGTCGGTCGTTAGCCTGTCAAACTATCTCCCACTTGGATGACACCTGTATTAAAGCACTGAATGAATATTCTGAAATCAGAGCCCTTGGGAGTCAGTGACCGGCTCTCTGTCATCCGAGAGTCGGATCCCCTTATCTTTCATGCGGCGTTTCCAAAGTCGCCTTGCCAGTTGCTGCATGTCGGTGGCCGGGTCATTGATATCGACAATCTCCAGCCCCAGCAAGGATTCGATTATGTCTTCCAGTGTCACCAGCCCCTGACCGCTGCCGTACTCGTCCACCACCATGGCTATCTGAGCGTTGCGTTTGATCATCAGCTCAAACAGCGGCAGGATGCGGGCGGTTTCCGGCACTATCACCAAATTGCGCTTGAGGTTCCCAAGGGGCGCATCGGGATTATCCCGCTCACTCAGCAGCACATCGGTACGGTTCACATAGCCTATGATGTCGTCGTGATCCTTGTCGAAAATAGGCACCCGGGTGAAAGGCTTATTGATATGCTGGCTGACAAATTCATGTTGAGTCAGGGCGGCCGGCAGAGTGAACATCACGGTTCTTGGAGTCATGATGGCGGTAACAGGCATCTCCTTGACGCTCAGCATCTGAGTCAGAATTTTGCTTTCCTGCTCATCCAGTTCACCGGATTCATGGCCTATTTTGGCCATGGCGCTCATTTCCTGACGGATATACTGGCCAGAGTCACCTTTGCCGAGCAAACGGGTAACCTTATTGGACATCCAGATAAGCGGCAGGGTGATGCGTTCCATCCACACCAGAGCCACAGACACACTGGGGGCCATGGCTCGCCAGTAGTTGGCACCTATGGTTTTGGGGATGATTTCGGAAAAGAACAGAATGAGGAAGGTCAGTACCCCGGAGAATACCCCCAACATCTCATCGCCAAACACTTTGGCAGCCTGGGCACCGGCCACGGCCGCACCTACGGTATGGGCTATGGTGTTGAGTGTCAAAATAGCGACCAGGGGAGATTCGACATTGTCTTTCTGTTTTTGAAGACGTTCGGCAGCATCCGGGTTGGACTGGCGCAGCGACGCAATATAGCTGGGAGTCACCGAAAGCAGCACGGCTTCAAACACACTACAGAGAAAAGAGACGCCGATGGCGACCAATACAATAACGATAAGCGTTAGCATAAGGGGGGAATTATCACTCCGATGCAAAGGCCAACATTAGCCCAGCGCTATTCTATCATAGAGCTTGTGAGCTGAAGCTTAATTTTCTGCTCGGTAGAGAGAAAGTCGGGTATAAGGGGATCCGCTGAATTACTGGCTATAGTAGCGGCCTATCTGTATAATTCGCCGCCCTGCTGCAGGTTTTGGTGTTGAGGTAAGTCAAATGAGTGAAAAAAAGATCAATCTTTTGGATCTTGATCGTAAGGCAATGCGTGAGCTTTTCGTCGAGTTGGGCGATAAGCCGTTTCGTGCCGAACAGCTGATGAAGTGGTTGTATCACTTCGGGATAAGTGACTTTGACCAGATGACCAACATCAACAAGCACCTGCGCGCCAAGCTGAAAGAGCGCTGTGAAGTGGTGGCGCCGGAGATATCCAGCTATCAGAAATCGGCCGATGGCACCATCAAGTTTGCCATCAATGTCGGCGAAGGTCAGGAAGTGGAAACCGTCTATATTCCGGAAGATGATAGGGCGACTCTGTGTATCTCATCTCAGGTGGGGTGTGCGCTGGAATGCACTTTCTGCTCCACGGCGCAGCAGGGCTTTAACCGTAACCTGACAGTATCTGAAATTATCGGCCAGATCTGGCGGGTATCCCATTTCCTCGGCTTCCAGAAGGAAACCGGTGAGCGCCCGGTCACCAATGTGGTTATGATGGGCATGGGTGAACCCTTGCTGAACCTGGCCAACGTGATCCCGGCGATGGATATCATGCTGGATGACTTTGGTTTTGCCCTGTCCAAACGGCGGGTAACGGTTTCCACATCCGGCGTAGTGCCGGCGCTGGATAAACTGGGCGACGCCCTCGATGTGGCGCTGGCGGTCAGTATCCATGCCCCCAATGACGAGCTGCGAAACGAGCTGGTGCCTATCAACAAGAAGTATCCGCTCAACGAATTCCTGGCCGCTATTCGCCGTTATATCGCCAAGTCCAACGCCAACCGCGGCCGGGTCACGCTGGAATATGTGATGCTGGATCATATCAACGACAGCACAGAGCAAGCCCATGAGTTGGCCAAGTTGATGAAGGATACCCCCTGCAAGGTCAACCTTATCCCGTTCAATCCTTATCCTGGCTCTCCTTACGGGCGTTCTTCCAATTCCCGTATCGACAGGTTTGCCAAAGTGCTTATGGAATACGGCCTTACCGTGATAGTGCGTAAGACCCGCGGTGATGATATCGATGCCGCCTGTGGCCAGTTGGCCGGGGATATACGTGACAGAACCAAGCGTCTGGCGAAAAAACGCATGCAAGCCAATCAAATTTCGGTCACAATGGATTAACTCTTTGTTTGTCCAGATTTATAGGTTTGCCAATGAAGCACGGATTGCCAGGTTTAGCGCTCGCGATACTGCTCGGGGCCACGTTGCCCGGATGTGTGACCGAGCGAACTTATGCCGGCACGGACATTCCGGTCTCGGAACGCCAGTTTGATAAAATTGCCGCCGCCAAGGAACGGACGCAGTTAGGCCTGACCTATCTGCAAAAGGGTAACTCCCAACAAGCCAAATTTAATCTCGACAAGGCCATGGAATACGCCCCTCATCTTGAGGAAGTGCATATTGCCATGGCCTATTACTATCAAACCGTGGGTGAAGCGGTGAAGGCTGAGCAAGCCTATGAAGCCGCCATAGATACCCGCAATGCCAGCGGCGACTCGATGAACAACTTTGGGGTATTTCTCTGCCAGCAGAAGAAATATGCCAAGGCAGAGAAGATGTTCCTGAAGGCAATCGACAACCCCAGATATACCCGCACTGCCTCCAGCTATGAAAACCTGGGTATTTGCAGCCGGGATGCCGGGGAAATAGAAAAAGCGCGACACTATTTTGAGATGGCGCTAAAGTATGAGCCCAGAAGACAGGTCTCATTACTGGAACTGACAGAATTGGAGCTTGACGCCCACAACTACGCCGCGGCCAGAGTGCAGTTGGAACGCCTTCACAGGGTGATTCCCGAAACAGCGGAGAGTTTGGCGTTGGGCATTAGCATTGAGCAAGGGTTAAATGATGACGCGGCCGCCAAGCGTTACGGAATACTGCTGCAGGCCAAATTTCCAGCGTCTCCCCAGGCCAAACAATACCGGGCAAGTATGCACTGATGACAGAGTTGAATAACCAAGTCAACAAGGATGAAGACGAGAGCCAAAAGGTTCCCGGGCAAGAGGATACGCTCGGGTCATTACTGAAAAGCGCACGGGAACAAAAAGGTATCACTATAGAAGATGCGGCTACCAGGCTGCATTTGCGTCCCTGTATTGTGGCCGATATTGAAGCCGATTGTTTCAGCAATATCGATTCCTCCACCTATGTCCGCGGCTACGTGAAGAACTATGCCCGCATATTGGATGTAGACAAAGAAGCCATTAACGCTTGTTTGGCGCGGCAGGTCCCCAAGGTGACTGAACCTGCGATGCAGAGCTTTTCGCGCAAGACCAGCCGTCAGGCTACCGACAGCCGTTTGATGCTGGTGACTTACCTTATCGGTTTTCTACTGCTGGCTCTGCTGGTGGTGTGGTGGCTGCAAAAGCCCTCTGTGGTTTCCGATGTCGACTTTTCCAAACCGACGGCAGAAGAGGTGCAGCAGGCCAGAGAGTTTGAATCACGTCAGGCACAAATGGAACAACAGGATGCATCGCAGCAGCCCGTTGATGTACTGCCGGATAATGAGCCGGGCGCCGCTGCGGCAGCAAACCCCGCCTTGGAAAACGAGAGTGATACTGAGAGCGCTGAAACAGACACAGACAGTGCCGGGAACAACACCAATGGTGCTATCGCCGGCGTCGAGGCGGCAGAGCTGGAGCCGGTAACTGACCCGGCGCAGGCTTCGGTCGGAATTGAGCTTAACGGTGACTGCTGGATCAAACTCACAGATGCCAACGGCAAGACTCTAATAGATGGTCTGAGATCGCCAGGACAAAGCATCAATGTACAGGGTAAAGCGCCTTTTAAACTGGTCTTGGGCGCGCCGCAGACAGTTAGCCTGACATTTAACGGCCAGGCCGTGAGCCTTGCCGATTTCCCCAACGGTCGGGTAGCCAGACTGACCCTGCCACAGGCATAATAGCATCAAGCAGGATAATTGAAGTGGCGCCCACAGGGCGCCGAGTCAACAGAGCAGAATACGATGTACAGTGAAAATCCCATAAAACGCCGTCCTTCCACCCGCATCTATGTCGGCAATGTGCCCATTGGTGATGGCGCTCCCATCGCAGTGCAGTCGATGACCAATACCCGCACTACAGATATAGAAGCCACAGTGGCGCAAATTCGGGCGCTGGAAACCGTAGGCGCCGATATCGTGCGGGTGTCTGTGCCTACCATGGATGCCGCCGAAGCGTTCAAGCTAATCAAACAGCAGGTCAAGGTACCGCTGGTGGCCGATATCCATTTCGACTACCGCATCGCCCTTAAAGTGGCGGAATACGGCGCCGACTGTCTGCGTATTAATCCAGGCAACATAGGCAATGAAGAACGCATTCGCGCCGTGGTTGAGTCTGCCCGTGACAAAAATATCCCCATCCGTATCGGGGTAAACGGCGGCAGTCTCGAAAAAGACTTGATGGACAAATACAAAGAGCCCACCCCGGAAGCCTTGCTGGAATCGGCAATGCGCCACGTGGACATTCTCGATAGGCTCAACTTCGATCAGTTCAAGGTTTCGGTGAAAGCATCGGACGTGTTCCTGGCGGTGGAGTCCTACCGTTTGCTGGCGAAACAGATTAAGCAGCCGTTGCACCTTGGGATCACCGAAGCCGGTGGTGCCCGTGCCGGCGCCGTTAAATCGGCAGTGGGCTTGGGTATGCTGCTTGCAGAAGGCATAGGCGATACCTTGAGAATATCGCTGGCAGCCGATCCTGTAGAGGAGATCAAAGTTGGTTTCGATATCCTCAAGTCGCTGCGCATTCGCTCCCGCGGGATTAACTTTATCGCCTGTCCATCCTGCTCAAGGCAGGAGTTTGATGTGATAGGCACGGTTAACGCCCTGGAGCAGCGCCTGGAAGATGTGACCACAGCCATGGATGTCTCCATCATAGGCTGTGTGGTCAACGGCCCCGGCGAAGCCCTGGTGTCCCATATTGGCCTCACCGGCGGTAACCGCAAGAGCGGTTATTACGATGAAGGTGAGCGTCAGAAAGAGCGCTTCGACAACGACAATCTGGTCGATGCCCTCGAAGCCAAAATTCGCGCCAAGGCGCAAATGATGGAAAACCGTATTTCAGTCAAAGAAGCCGAATAATCCCCGATGATGTGAATGTGAACTGGCCAGCGCTGGCCAGTTTTACGTTTGCCGGTGAAGCGCCTATAATGGCTGGCATTTTTGAATTTTTAGCCCCAGAGCAAAACGAGTCGAGATAGTGGCAAAACAGATCCAAGCGATTCGCGGAATGAATGACATTCTGCCAACCCAAAGCCCCGTATGGCAAAAAGTTGAGGCGGTATTGCGCGCCTCTGTTGCCTCTTTCGGTTACAGTGAAATCCGCACACCTATCGTTGAGAACACAGACCTGTTCAAGCGTTCGATAGGGGAAGTGACAGATATTGTCGAGAAGGAGATGTACACCTTCGCCGATCGCAACGGTGACAGCCTCACCCTGCGCCCGGAAGGCACCGCCTCGACAGTTCGTGCCGGTAACGAACATGGCCTGCTGTACAACCAGGAACAGCGTCTGTGGTATATGGGCCCCATGTTCCGCCACGAGCGGCCACAGAAAGGGCGCTATCGTCAGTTCCATCAGTTTGGGGTTGAAGTTTATGGTATCAAGAGCGCCGATATTGACGCCGAAGTGTTGATGTTGTCCGCCTCTTTGTGGCAGAAGCTTGGATTGACCGAACACGTTTCCCTCGAGCTGAACACTCTGGGTGACAGCGACGAGCGCGCAGCCTATCGTGAGGCGCTGGTGGCCTTCCTCGAGCAGCATAAAGACAAGCTGGACGAAGATAGCCAGCGGCGCATGTACAGCAACCCACTGCGGGTGCTGGACTCGAAAGACCAGCAGGTTCAGGCCTTGCTGGCCGATGCTCCGGCGCTGATGGACTACCTGGGTGAAGACTCAAAGGCACATTTTGCCCGCTTGTGTGAACTCCTGGAGGCCGTTGGCATCCAATACAGGGTTAACCCACGCCTGGTACGCGGATTGGATTACTACAACCGCACCGTATTTGAGTGGGTCACCGACAGCCTGGGCGCTCAGGGCACAGTACTGGCCGGTGGTCGTTACGATGGCCTGGTGAGCCAGCTTGGCGGTAAAGAAACGCCGGCAGTGGGCTTTGCCATGGGACTGGAGCGGATTGTTCTGCTGCTGGAAACCCTGAAGCTGAACGCCGATGTTGCTGCCGAAGTGGATGTCTACGTGACCGCCATGGGTGATGACTGCGTAATCGAGGCGATGAAAATTGCCCAGGAACTGCGCGAGAAGCTGCCCAAGCTCAAGGTGATGAGTCACTGCGGTGGTGGCAACTTCAAGAAACAGATGAAAAGAGCCGATAAGAGCGGCGCGGGTTTTGCGCTGATTATCGGTGAGACCGAACTGGCCAATAACAAGGTGGCGGTGAAACCGCTGCGGGGTGATGGGGCTCAGCAGGATGTTGAACGCCAGGCCCTGGCCGACTATTTGGCAGAACTGATTAAATAATTTAGAGGGGAAGTGCGGGTGGAAATCTACAGCACAGAAGAACAACAAGTCGAAGCGATCAAGCAGTTCTGGAAAGACTATGGCACTTCGATAGTCGCAGGTGTCGTAATAGGTCTGGGTGGCCTCTATGGCTGGAACTACTACTCCGATGTCAAAGTGGAACGTGCCGAAGCCGCCTCTCAGGCTTTTAATCAGGCCTTGATGCAAAGCGGTGATGAAGCCGCGGTGATGGCCGCCGCTGCCGAATTTGACAAGCAGCACGCCCAAGCCGGTTACTCGGCGCTGATGCAGCTGATTGTTGCCAAAAGCGCAGTTGAGTCAGGCGATCTGCCCAAGGCCGAAGCCGCACTCAAAACCGTGATTGCCGCCAAGCCAGGTGATGCCCTGACTGCGGTTGCCACCTTGCGTTTGGCACGTATTCAGGCTGAGCAGGGCCAGGTTGCTACCGCTTTGACCACGCTGGATCAGGTTAAAAACAGCGCATTTTCTACCCAAAGAGATGAATTTAAAGGCGATCTGCTGCTGCGTCAGGGCGAAACCGACAAGGCCAGACTGGCCTATCAGGAAGCCGTTAAAAATGGTGGCGTGACAACCAGTCCGGCGCTGCAGATGAAACTCGATAACCTGAATCAGGCATAAGGAAGGCCAATGAAGTCGTGGTGTAAAACCCTTTTGGCTTGTGGCATGGCCATAGGCGCACTGACAGGTTGTGCTTCCAGCGATGTGGAAGAAGAACCTGTGAGCCCGCTGCTGGAGATCAATGCCAGCGTATTCCCACAGGTTAGCTGGAGCGCTTCGGTTGGCAGTGGTGTTGGCGATTATTACTCCCGTCTGCGTCCCGCAGTGCGTTACGGCAAAATCTTTGTTGCCGACCGTTACGGTGAAGTAACCGCCTTTGACGAGACCAGCGGCGAGAAGGTCTGGAGCACAGACTTCAGCGAGGCGTTTCGTGATGGCGCCCTGAAAAAGAACAAGGGTGCCCGCTTGGCATCCGGCGTGACAGCGGCCCGTAACAAGGTGTTTGTCGGTGGTGAAAGTGGCCTGCTGGCAGCACTTGATGCCGAAACCGGTGAAGTGCTCTGGCATGCGGTAGCCGACGGCGAGCTGTTGTCCTTGCCCACAGTGGCCGAAGACATGGTGGTGGTTAACAGCAGCTCAGGCTCGCTGGATGCCTTCAATGTCGACACAGGTGAAAAGCTTTGGAGTTATGAAGCGTCCCTGCCGAACCTGACTCTGCGCGGTACCAGCTCTCCGGCTTATGCCCAGGGCGGTTTCTTTGTCGGTACGGCCGATGGTAAGGTCACTGTTGTTATCAAGAACAATGGTCAACCCGCTTGGGAACAACCGATTTACACCCCTAAAGGTGGCAACGAGTTCAGCCGTATGGCCGATGTCGATATGACGCCGCTGTTGCTGGGTGACAACCTGTACGCGGTGAGCTACAACGGTAACCTGGTCAGCATGGAAATGCGCAGCGGCCGTATTGTCTGGTCGCGTAAGTATTCCAGTTTCCATGAGCTGGACACTGCGGGCCTGAGCCTGTTCCTGGTGGACGATCACAGCCGTGTATACTCAGTGGACAGACGTAACGGTCTGGAGCTGTGGAGCAACTCGGATTTGACCAATAGGGATCTGACTGCTCCGGCTGTGTTCCAGGACTATGTAGTGGTAGGTGACTTTGAAGGTTATCTGCACTTTATCGATCGCAGCAACGGCCAAATTGTGGGTCGGGTGCAGGTCGACAGTTCGGGCCTGTTCAGTCAACCTCTGGTGGTTGACGACAAAATCTATCTGCAGACCCGGGATGGCAAAATTGCCACAGTAACTCTGCCCTGATCCCAGGCTTTGATACTGCCAAGCCCCTGGGAGTGCGTTCCGGGGGCTTTTTATTGAGAAGTTTTAAAGAGGCAAAAAGATGATTCCTGTAGTGGCCCTGGTAGGGCGACCCAATGTCGGTAAGTCGACCCTGTTCAATCGTCTGACCCGCACCCGTGATGCACTGGTGGCGGATTACCCAGGCTTGACGCGGGATCGTAAATACGGTCGTGCCTATCTGTCAGGTTACGAATTCATCCTGGTGGATACCGGCGGTATTGACGGCACCGAAGAAGGCATAGAAACCAAGATGGCCGAGCAATCGCTGGCGGCTATCGAAGAAGCCGATGTGGTGCTGTTTCTGACAGATGCCCGCGCCGGTTTGACCGCGGCCGATCAGGCCATAGCCCAACATCTTCGCAGCCGGCAAAAGACCACTTTCGTGGTGGCCAACAAGATTGACGGTATCGATGCCGACTCCGCCTGCGCCGAATTCTGGGCCCTGGGGCTGGGTGAGGTGTATCAGATGGCGGCGGCTCACGGTCGCGGCGTTACCAATATGATTGAGTATGCGCTGGCTCCTTTTGCCGAGGCGATGGGGATTAACCCGGATGCGCCCGAGGAAGAGAAGGTCGACGAGCGTCAATACACAGAAGAGGAAGCCGAAGCAGAACAGGCCAGACTGCAGGACCTGCCTATCAAACTGGCGATTATCGGCAAGCCCAACGTGGGCAAATCGACCCTGACCAACCGTATCCTCGGTGAGGAGCGGGTGGTGGTTTATGATGAGCCGGGCACCACCCGTGACTCCATCTATATTCCGATGCAGCGTGAAGGCCGCGAGTACGTCATCATAGACACAGCCGGGGTGCGTCGCCGCGCCAAGGTACATGAAGTCGTTGAAAAGTTCTCGGTGATTAAAACCCTGAAAGCGGTTGAAGACGCCAACGTGGTGCTCTTGGTTATCGATGCCCGTGAAGGTATCGCCGAGCAGGACCTTGGCTTGCTGGGCTTTGCCCTCAACGCCGGCCGCGCGCTGGTGATTGCGGTCAACAAGTGGGACGGCATAGACAATGACGTCAAGGAAAGGGTCAAGAGTGAGCTGGATCGTCGTCTGGGCTTTATCGACTTTGCTCGCATTCACTTTATCTCGGCGCTGCATGGCACAGGCGTGGGTCATCTGTATGAGTCCATCGAAGAAGCTTACGACAGTGCTACCAGACGGGTATCCACTTCGCTGCTGACCAAGATCATGCAGATGGCGCAGGACGACCATCAGCCGCCTCTGGTCAATGGTCGCCGGGTCAAGCTCAAGTATGCCCACGCCGGTGGTTACAACCCGCCTATCGTGGTGGTACACGGCAACCAGGTATCCAAGCTGCCGGATTCCTACAAGCGCTATATGATGAACTACTACCGCCGCTCGCTGAAGGTTGTGGGTACGCCCATCCAACTGCGCTTCCAGGAAGGGGCCAACCCCTTTGAAGGCAAGGGAGAGAAACTGACCCTGAGCCAGGAAAGACGCCGCAAGCGGATGATGGCGCACATCAAGAACAAGAAAGCCTGATAGGGTTTTCGCAAAACAAAGCCGGGTTTAACCCGGCTTTGTTGTTTCTGATGACCAATATTACACATTAATTCAGTGAGTTGTGTTTAATGAAGGGCCTGTGAACTGGAATAACATCTGTCAACGACTCATAGGTATTTTCAATTCGGTTCCCTTCTCCAGCGAGGAGCATTTATCTGATTGATGCTATTCCTCAATAATGGCTTCAATTCTTGAGAGCAGTGAGCCCTGTTTCAATTGGGTGCGCATCTGCTCGCCGACCACGGCGTTCTGGCTGTTTTCCAGGACTTTACCGGCTTCGTTCTTGCTGATGCTGTAGCCTCTGGACAGGGTCGACAGCGGGCTGACACTTTCCAGCGAATGGGCGCTGGCACCCAGGCGTGCCTTAGCCTCTTTCAGTTTATCGGCCATGGCGTCCTGCAACTGTTGACCGAGATAATTCAACCTACTGGCTTCCAGGCTCAGCTTGTGGGCCGGGCTCTGAGCTTCGAGGCGGCTCTTGAGCTGCAGCTGCCTGTGCTCCAGCCGGTGCAGGCGACTGTTGATGGCGGCCGTCATTCTCAGTTGCTGCTCATCAAACAGCTGTACCAGCTGCTCCAGCCGCCGCTTGGGGTCCTGGCGCTGCAACTTGTGATCCAGCAGCGACAGCTGTTGGCGCTTGGCCAAGTGCCAGTGTTGCCAGCCCTGGCGCAGTCTGGCCATGGCCGTGGTCAGCTTTTGCCGCTTGTTGTCGACATCCTGGGATACCAGCTCGGCGGCGGCCGATGGGGTAGGGGCTCGCAGATCGGCGACATAGTCACTGATACAGGTGTCCACTTCATGGCCTACAGCCGAAATCACCGGCAGGGCACTGTTGTAGATGGCGTGAGCCAGATTTTCATCGTTGAAACACCACATATCTTCCAGGCTGCCACCGCCGCGGGTCAGCAGTAACAGATCCACTTCCAGCCTCTGGTTGGCCAGAGTGAGCGCCTCAATAAGCTGGTTGGCGGCGGTACCACCCTGAACCTGTGAGGGGTAGATCACCACTTCGATGGAGGGATCGCGGCGTTTCAGTACATGCAGTACATCGCGAATGGCGGCGCCCGTGGGAGAGGTGATCACCCCAATGCGCTGGATATTGGCCGGCAGTGGCCGCTTGGTGTCGGCGGCAAACAGGCCTTCGGCCGCGAGCTTCAGCTTCAGCGCTTCATACTGCTGCGCCAGCAGGCCATCACCGGCAGGCAGCATGGTTTCGATAAGCAGTTGGTAATCGCCCCTTGGCTCATACACACTCAGGGCTGCCCGCACCAGCACTTGCTGGCCGTTGGTCGGGCGAAAGGTCACATTCTGGTTGCGGCCACGGAACATGGCACAGCGAATTTGTGAGTGGTTGTCCTTGAGCGTCAGATACCAATGGCCCGAGCTTGGGCTGGCAAAGTTGGAAATTTCACCATTGAGCCAAATTCTGCCGAGGTTTCCCTCCAACAAGGCGCGAACTTCGGCATTGAGGCGGGAGACGGTATATACCTGTTTTTTGGGCTCTGGCATGGAATTTGCGTTCAAATTGGAATTTTTCTCTATTTTCCCATTTACCACCCTGGGGTTGCAAGGTATAATGCCGCCGCAATATTTCACCTTCAAATCTGACCCCCGGGGAGATGTTGCAATGCTACGATTAATTAAAGAAGCGCTTACCTTTGACGATGTGCTGCTGGTTCCGGCCCACTCGACCGTTCTCCCTAATACCGCCAATCTCAAGACCCGTCTGACCGACAAAATCGAACTGAATATCCCCCTGGTGTCCGCTGCAATGGACACAGTGACCGAAGCCCGTCTGGCAATTGCCATGGCGCAGGAAGGCGGCATGGGCTTTATTCATAAGAATATGAGTATTGAACAGCAGGCCGAAGAAGTTCGTAAAGTGAAGATCTATGAAGCAGGTGTGGTTCAACAGCCTGTGACAGTGAAGCCTTCCACGACACTGGCCGAGCTTAAGGTATTAACTGCAAAGAACGGATTTGCCGGCTATCCGGTAATCAATGACGCCAACGAACTGGTAGGTATTATCACCGGCCGTGACGTGCGCTTCGTGACCGATACCAACCGCCTGGTTTCTGAAATCATGACCCCGAAAGAGCGTTTGGTGACAGTACCTGAAGGCACCAAGCTGGATGAAGTACAAAAGCTGATGCACTCCAACCGCATTGAAAAAGTGCTGGTTGTGAATGATGAATTCCAGCTCAAGGGCCTGATCACAGTTAAAGACTTTGAGAAAGCTGAGCGTAAGCCCAATGCCTGTAAAGATGAGCTGGGTCGTCTGCGTGTCGGTGCCGCTGTTGGTGCCGGTGCCGGTAACGAAGAGCGTGTTGATGCGCTGGTAAAAGCCGGTGTCGATGTACTCTTGATTGACTCTTCCCACGGCCATTCTGAAGGGGTACTGCAGCGTATTCGCGATACCCGTGCCAAGTATCCTGATCTGCAAATCGTTGGCGGCAATGTGGCGACCGCCGAAGGTGCCCTGGCGCTGGTAGAAGCCGGTGTGAACGCCGTTAAAGTCGGTATTGGCCCTGGTTCCATCTGTACTACCCGTATCGTTACCGGTGTGGGTGTACCGCAAATCACTGCGGTTTCCGATGCCGCTGCTGCCGTTAAGCATCTGGGTATCCCTGTGATTGCCGATGGCGGTATCCGCTTCTCGGGCGATCTGGCCAAGGCGCTGGCCGCCGGTGCATCCTGTATCATGGCCGGTTCCATGTTTGCCGGTACCGACGAGTCTCCAGGTGAAACTGAACTCTACAAGGGCCGTGCCTATAAGTCTTACCGCGGTATGGGCTCACTGGGTGCCATGTCTCAGGGCTCTTCCGATCGCTACTTCCAGAGCGACAACGCTGCCGACAAACTGGTACCTGAAGGTATCGAAGGCCGTGTTCCCTACAAAGGCAAAATCAAAGAGATTATCCATCAGTACATGGGCGGTCTGCGCTCCTGTATGGGCCTGACAGGCTGCGCCACCATTCAGGAATTGGGTGAAAAGGCCCAATTCGTCAAGGTGACTTCTGCCGGTATGGGCGAATCCCACGTTCACGATGTGACTATCTCCAAAGAAGCGCCGAACTACCGTTCAGGCGTTTAACAAATTCGGGGCGGCATGAGTGTCGCCCTTGGTTTATAAGCAGATAAAAACTGTGCCTGTTACGGCAGGCACTGCAATCAAACTAAAGAGATAAAGGTTATCAATGAGCAATATTCATGAGCACAAGATACTGATCCTTGATTTCGGATCCCAGTATACCCAGCTGATTGCCCGTCGTATCCGCGAAATTGGCGTCTACTGTGAACTCTGGGCCTGGGATGTCAGTGAAGAGCAGATCCGCGAGTTTGCCCCTCAGGGCATTATTCTGGCTGGTGGTCCCGAGAGTGTCACCGCCGACAATTCTCCCCGTGCCCCTGAGTATGTGTTTAACGCAGGCGTGCCTGTACTGGGTATCTGCTACGGCATGCAGACCATGAGCGAACAGCTGGGCGGCAAAGTTATCCAGGGCATAGGCGAGGGTGAGTTCGGTTACGCGCAAATCGAACTGCTGGCCGAATCTGCACTGTTCAAAAACATCGAAGATGCCGTTAATGAAGCCGGTCGTCCATTGCTGGATGTATGGATGAGCCACGGTGACAAGGTCTCGGCCATCCCTGAAGGTTTTGTCGCGGTTGCCAAGACCGAAACCTGCCCATTCGCCGCCATGGCCAATGAAGCCAAAGGTTTCTATGGCGTGCAGTTCCACCCTGAAGTGACCCATACCCGTCAGGGCAAGCGCATGCTGGAGCATTTCGCGCTGGAAATCTGTGGCTGTGAAGCCAAGTGGAAACCCGCTTCCATTATCGAAGACGCCGTTGAGCGCCTGAAAAAGCAGATAGGTGACGACGAAGTAATCCTGGCGCTTTCCGGTGGGGTCGACTCTTCTGTTACCGCCATGCTGCTGCACCGCGCCATCGGCGACAGACTCACCTGTGTGTTTGTCGACAACGGCCTGCTGCGTCTGAACGAAGGCGAGCAAGTGATGGAGATGTTCGGCGACCACTTCGGTCTTAACATCATCAAGGTTGAAGCCGAAGACAGATTCCTCAATGCCCTCAAAGGCGAAAACGATCCTGAAGCCAAGCGCAAGATCATCGGCCGGGTATTCGTGGAAATCTTCGACGAAGAAGCCGGTAAGTGCGTTAACGCCAAGTGGCTGGCTCAGGGCACCATCTACCCAGATGTCATCGAATCTGCCGGCAGCGCCACAGGCAAGGCCCATGTAATCAAGTCACACCATAACGTCGGCGGCCTGCCGGAAGATATGGAGCTGGGGCTGGTTGAGCCGCTGCGTGAACTGTTCAAAGACGAAGTACGCAAGATTGGCCTGGAGCTGGGCCTGCCTTACGACATGCTCTATCGCCACCCATTCCCTGGCCCAGGCCTGGGCGTACGGGTACTCGGCGAAGTCAAGAAAGAGTACTGCGATCTGCTGCGCCGCGCCGATGCCATCTTCATAGAAGAGCTGCGTAAAGCCGAACTGTACGACCGTGTCAGCCAGGCCTTTACTGTGTTCCTGCCGGTTCGCAGCGTAGGCGTAATGGGCGATGGTCGTAAGTACGACTGGGTTGTGTCTCTGCGCGCAGTGGAAACCATCGACTTTATGACTGCCCATTGGGCCCATCTGCCGTACGACTTCCTCGGCCGGGTGTCCAACCGTATCATCAATGAAATCGACGGCATCTCCCGCGTGGTGTACGACATCTCAGGCAAGCCACCGGCAACGATTGAGTGGGAATAATTGTTAGGCCGGAAACGTCTGGCACTAACAGGAACTAAAGCATACTTAAGTCCGCGTAATTGCGGACTTTTTTGTTTTTGGCTTAGTCACTTTTGACAATGTCTGGCAACGCCAAGCATGGTTTGACCGTGGTATTTTGATGGGGATGATTCATCGGTAATGCCATGGATTACGCCCGATACCATGCTGAGTGTTTTTGATGGGGTATGGTATTAAATTTTTATATCTATCTGTTTTTTAATGATTAATCTCTATTTTTTAGAGGTTTTTCAGCATGGTATTAAACAAGAATAATAGGTCGAAGCATGGATTTAACATACAAGGCCGCGCAGAAGGACGGTCAGTCACTAAGTAAGTTTGGGCCGCATGATCTGCGTCGAACAGCGAGCACACTGCTGCATGAAGCTGGATATAACACTGACTGGATAGAAAAGTGCCTGGCTCATGAGCAGAAGGGAGTGAGAGCCGTGTACAACAAAGCTGAGTATCGGGATCAACGCGCAGCAATGTTGCAGGATTGGGCTGATATGATCGATGAGTGGATTGCTTAAAAATGTGTATTAGACGTTTGAACATAATATTGCGAGGTTGCTAAATGAGATATCTCAAATGGCACGATATTTGTTCATATTGATGCCTGAACTCCACACAAAAGGCCGTCCTCAGGCATCGGACGGTCAATTACCGGTAGTCCCCCCCGAAAAGGACATACAGCGGTAAAGGAAAGAGAGGTAGCCCTGTTGGTGAAGTTGTTATTCTTGTTTAAGTGTTGAAAATAAATTACATTTTCACTCAATAAACCCCGCGCGCACATAGTGATTTCCGCTGTGAAAGATGAAATATTTCAACTCCCATCCAAAGCAGTATATCCACGATAGTACCGCTGCTGCGGCCGACATACCTACTGGAACAACAGCATGAGCTATGACTTTAGAAATCTTTCATCTGCCGACTTTGAGGATCTTGTTCGTGATTTAATAGGAAAAGAAGAGGGGCTTCGCTTTGAAGCATTCTCTGCTGGGCCGGATAGTGGTATTGATGGTCGACACTCACTTGGCTGTGGGAATGTTATTTTACAGGCCAAACACTACGAGAAGTCACCGTTTAGTAAGTTAACTGCTACTATGAAGCGTGAGCGTCTATCTATTGATAGGCTAAAACCAGCCCGCTACATTCTTGCTACTACCTGTGGATTCACTCCTGCTAGTAAGGGCAAACTGGCTCAAATTATAGGCCCAAGTCTGAAATCAGAGGCTGATATTTTCGGTCCTGAGGACATTAACGCTCTTCTCCGAGAGTACCCAGATGTCCTCAAATCGCATATTAAGCTTTGGCTTTCTGGGACTGGCGTTCTGGATCTGGTTGTTCGTGCAGCTGCTCATACCTTTGCAGCGATCACGCGTGAAGACATAGAGCGGAAGGTTCGTGTATATGCATCAAATCCTAGCTTTGATGCATCGCTAACTAAGCTAGATAGGTATCAGCTTCTCATAATCTCCGGCCCACCGGGCGTAGGTAAAACGACACTGGCCGAGATTCTTTGCTACACCCTCTTGAGTGAGGAGTGGGAGCTTGTTCCTATCCGTAGTCTGGAAGACGGCTTTGCTGCGATCAACGACAGCAAAAAGCAGGTTTTTCTCTTTGATGACTTTCTTGGCAAGGTCGCTCTGGATCGACAAGCTTTAGCGCATAAGGATTCAGACTTAGCGAAGTTCATGAGCCGTGTGCGCCGCTCACCAAATGCCCGCTTTATCCTAACGACGAGGGGGTACATTTTTGAGGAGGCTCGGAGAGTCTCAGAGTATCTTGGTGATCAGCGCCTTGATGTGACGAAGTATGTACTCGATGTTGGTGTTTATACCCGCCGAATCAAGGCGAGAATTCTCTATAATCACCTGCTAGTGTCGGAGACACCGCAGCTGTATATCCGGGCGCTAGTGAAGAGCTCCAAGCTCGCGAAGATTGTCGATCACAAGAACTACAACCCACGCGTTATCGAGGCCATGACCGACGCACTGAATATCAGTGATATTGATCCTGATAATTATCCTTCTGCCTTTATTGAAGCTCTGAATAACCCTAGTCAGATTTGGGACACTGCTTTCCGCACTCACATTGATCACCGGTGCCAGCATCTCCTAATGGCGATGTTTTTCCTTTCAGAATACGGTGTGTCTCTTGCAAAGCTACGCTCATCTTTCGAGCCCCTTCATGCTGGAATGAGCAAAGCTTACGGACTACCTCACGGTCCTAAAGACTTCGAAGAAGCACTCCGTATTTTGGAAGGTAGCTTTGTGAAAATAGTTAATACTCGATGGCCGATAGTCTCTTTTATCAACCCTTCACTAAAGGACTATCTCTCAACTTACTTGCTGGACACGAATCTTCTTATTCGTCTTGTTCATACTGCCGCCTCAATTGACTGGCTGGCGAGTCTATGGGACTTCGTCTGCCAAAGCGTGTTTAGCGAAGACGATCAAGCGAAAATAGCCAAGGCTTGCGCTAACTTGCTGGAAATGATTGAAACACGCCCGCATTGGAGCCCGAAAGCAGGAGAACCTGGGGCGCTTGAATATAACGATGCTTCGAACTCAAAGCGGCTTCGAATACTGATGGACTGGTGGCAGATCACTAATGAACGGAGCTTTGCTGATAGCATTATGGTGATTGCCCGTAATCCAAAGCAGGGGTTCTCTTCATGGTCGGATGGAGAAGCTCTGATAGAACTTATTTCTAAGGTTAGAGAGAATGGTGATGACCAGCCCTTTGTTTACAAAACCGAATTGTTGGAGGTGCTCGAAAAAGAGCTCTCGAACACGATACGCTGGAGCTCAAGTGATATGCTTTCCAAGCTTGTTGATGCAGTGGATGCCACGACAGGGCTACCTGACAGCATTATGAGTGCGATACACAAAGCTGTGCTCGAAGAGTTTGAGGAGAACAGCAGCCGTATTTATGAGGATCATAGCGAATCCTCCTTAGAGGATCGGATTAATGACCTGAAAAAGTTCGCACCGCGGTTCGGTGTGTCGGAGAAAACTTTGAATGACGCTGTTTCAGCCATCGAGGACCGGATAGGGGAAATCGAGGAGCAGAGCAGTGATGCTTTCCCGGTTAGCTTTTCGTCTTCGAAAAGAAATGAAAGTGATAAGTTTGACGACATGGCTCTTCGGGACCTATTCATACCTCTCCTTGATTGTTAGCCTAGATTTTGAATATCAGGTAATTGCCTTTCGTTTAAAAAAGCGAGTTTTTCTAGGTGTGGTATAGTTCATGGTATTTTTGTATTTACAGTGCACAAAGCATTGAAATGCATTGATTGTTTTTTGCTATTAATAATTGAGTGAGAACAAGCCCTCTCTGGACAGTGATTTAAAAAGGCGCTTCGGCGCCTTTTTACTGTTTTGGGGCACGATACCCAAGGAGGACTCCGGCGTTTTCGAGCATTATCCGTAGAAATAAGTTTGTCAAAAATAAGTGTTTCAGCCGGTGATATTTGCTATAAATGCAAAAAATGCTGGTGATGTATTTAGGTAAGAGTGATGAAAACACGGTCCGATGACTTGGAAATACTGCTGGCGGTTGTAGACAATGGTGGCTTTTCTCCGGCAGCTGAGCTTTTGGATATCCAGGTCTCGCGGGTTTCAAGGGCGGTGAGTAAGGTTGAGAGTCAGCTTGGGGTTTCAATACTCAATCGTACTACGCGCCGCATAGAATTAACCGAAGAGGGACGGCTGTTTATTGATACAGTTCGTCTTGGTTTGTCGCAAATTCAGCAAGCAGAAGAAGAGATTATCACCAGAGGGACATTACCCAAGGGGCGTCTATGCGTCGATGCCGCAAGTCCGTTTGTGTTTCACCAACTGGTGCCGCTTATCCAACCCTTTATGCAAGCCTTTCCGGATATTGAACTGGAACTGACATCCAACGAGGGATTTGTTGATCTGTTGGAAAAGAAAACAGATCTAGCGATTCGGATAGGTTCTTTAAGCGATTCGACGCTGCACGCACGGCCGCTCGGAAAGAGTTTGCTCTATGTTGTCGCTTCGCCTGAGTACCTGGCAAGACGCGGATTTATCAATAAAAGCAGTGAGCTTATTCATCACAATTTACTGGGTTTTTCCAGCCCTAAAACCCTTAACGATTGGCCGCTCAAAGGGATTGGTCGTATCACCCCAACAATAACATCGAGTAACGGTGAAACGGTGAGACAGCTGGCATTACAGGGCAATGGTATCGCTTGCTTATCGGGATTTATGGTGAAGAAAGATATCAGTGAGGGGCGTTTAATCCCTTTATTGGAGAGAGAAAAAATCACCAATATAGGACGAGAGCAGATTAATGCCGTTTATTATAAATCCTCCAATGTTGCCAAGCGTATCTCTGCTTTTATTGACTTTATTCAGCCTAAATTGACGCTATGACTCAACCTTCGGCAAGCTCTCTTTGCGGTTTGAGTCGGCGGTAATCCAGTCTTCCCTAACGTTATTTTTACCTTCCATGGCTCAAGGGAGTCGAATGCTTTTCCTTATCTGGCATTGGGCTTTCATGTTACTTGGTGATTTTTGCGTATATGGCAAAAATGATTTGTCTTTATTGCTCTCAATGCCTCTCTTTGGGTTTGTTACTATGCCGGCCATCACATGAGAGGGCTTTTCTATGACGCAATCACTTTTTCAATCGATCAAACTGGGTGAGCTACTGCTCAACAACCGAGTTGTTATGCCACCTATGACGCGCTCAAGAGCCAGCCAACCAAGCGATGTGGCCAACGAGATGATGGCAACCTATTATGCGCAGCGTGCCGGTGCTGGCTTGATTGTCTCAGAGGGTACACAGATTTCCGCCATGGCCAAAGGTTATGCGTGGACGCCGGGGATCTACACTCCCGAGCAGATCGCCGGTTGGCGCAGAGTGACTGAGGCTGTACATGCCAAAGGCTGTGCGATTTTTGCGCAGTTGTGGCATGTGGGGAGAGTGACTCATCCGGACAATATTGGTGGTTTGCAGCCTATCTCGTCATCAAACATTAAGGCTGAGAACGTGAAAGTGTTCGTCGATAATGGCAGCGACAAACCCGGTTTTGTCGATGTGGTTCAGCCCAGGGCAATGACAAAGGCCGATATAGAGCAAGTTATCGCTGATTATCGTCAAGCAGCGCTCAATGCTATTGAAGCCGGTTTTGATGGCATTGAATTACATGCCGCCAATGGCTACTTGATTAACCAGTTTATTGATTCCGAAGCAAACAATCGTGGTGATGAGTACGGTGGCAGCCTTGAAAACCGTCTTCGTTTTCTTGATGAAGTGGTTACGGCATTGGTTGACGCCATTGGGGCTGATCGCGTCGGGGTGCGTCTGGCACCGCTGACCACACTCAACGGCACCGTGGATGCAAACCCCATTGAAACCTATACCGCTGCTGCAGCACTACTCAATCGACATCGTATTGTTTATTTGCATATTGCCGAAGTGGACTGGGACGATGCACCCGATACACCGCTTTCGTTCAAGCAAGCGCTCCGTGAAGCCTATCAAGGAGTGTTGATTTATGCCGGACGCTATAACTTGGAGAAGGCAGAGCAAGCCATTAACGCTGGCCTGGCCGATATGATAGGTTTTGGTCGGCCTTTTGTTGCCAATCCAGATCTGCCGGAGCGTTTGCGACTGGGCTATCCCTTGGCTGAACATGATCCCAACACCCTATTTGGGGGCGGTGAAGCAGGGCTCATTGATTATCCAAGTTATCAGGCATAAGGGGGTAGCATGTTAACAGCATTCCATGGTCAAGCATTGAAGACCAACAATCGCATCGTCATGGCTCCCATGACACGTTCACGTACTTCTCAACCGGGAGACATTCCCAATGAGATGATGGCTGAGTATTATCGGCAACGCGCCAGTGCCGGGCTCATTATTACAGAGGGAGCACCGGTTTCAGCCATCGCGAGAGGCTATTCGATGACCCCCGGGATTTATACCCCTGAGCAGCTCCAAGGCTGGAAAAAGATCACTCAAGCTGTCCATCAGCAAGGGGGAAAAATCTTTGTTCAACTTTGGCATGTGGGGCGTCGCAGCCATGCCAATATCGCCGGCTCGCAACCTTTGGCACCATCGGCGATTAGCATTCCAGATCAGGTGTTTGGCCCGTTGGCTGAAGGCGGCTTCGGTATGGTGGCAACACAACAGCCAAAAGCGATGACAGAAGCAGAGATTAAAGCCACTACCGCAGATTTTGTGCAAGCAGCCCAAAATGCAATAGACGCGGGGTTTGATGGCGTTGAAGTGCACGCCGCACATGGTTATCTGTTCGACACTTTCTTAAGGCTGGAAAGTAATCAACGACAAGATCAATATGGTGGCAATCAAGAGAATCGGATGCGTTTCTTGCTGGAAACGCTACAGGCACTTTGTGAGGCGATTGGCGCAGGCAAGGTCTCTGTACGTTTGTCCCCTTATGTTAACGAAGGCTTTGCCGGCGAGGACCCGGAAATCGTACCTTTGACGTTGGCCTTGCTGGAAAAGTTGCAGCCGATGAATCTTGCATATGTGCACTTTTCGGAGAATATCTCCCGTTACTCGGTAGTACCCGAGGCATTTCGTCGCCAGGTTCGCAGTGTATATAGCAATCCTATTATGGTGGCGGGCAAGCTGACCAGGCAAACAGCGCAAAGCTTACTCGACAAAAAGTATGCCGACTTTGTTGCCTTTGGTACGCCTTTTGTGACCAATCCGGACTTGGTTGCCCGTTTTACCCATGACTGGCCATTGGCTGAGTTCGATGCAGATGCAAGGCTAACTTTATATGGTGGTGGTGAACAAGGTTATATCGATTACCCAGCTTATGAGGTATAGCTGACAGGGTTCATTGGTTCCCCTGCTGCAGGAATACTGAAGGGATAAAATCTAGGGTTACATCATGTCCAAGTCAGTTCAGCGTATAAGGTAAGAAGATGAAGCAGAACATTGTCCATATTGCACTGGTAGTAAAAGACTACGATGAAGCAATCGATTTTTATACCAATAAGCTTCAATTTGAGCTTATTGAAGACACTTACCAACCAGAGCAGGATAAGCGCTGGGTTGTGGTTGCGCCGTCCAATTCCCACGGAGTGGCTTTGTTGTTGGCAAGGGCTTCAAAACCTGAGCAATTAGACTTCATTGGTAATCAGGCGGGAGGTCGTGTATTCCTTTTCTTGAATACCGATGACTTTTGGCGAGACTACGAGCGTATGAAGTCAGTAGGTATCGAGTTTGTACGTGACCCCCAGGAGCAGGATTACGGTACGGTAGCGGTATTTAAAGATTTGTATGGCAACCTTTGGGATTTACTTCAGTTGAATCCTGAGCATCCAATGGCGAAAAGGCAAGCATAACAAATGGCTATGGCGTCAATGGTTATTTTTCCATCTGACGCCGGCTTGTTAAATTTTCCTGTAGCCGGAAGTCGTTGAATGCCTGTTACCTTCACACAGTTAACCCACACTCGGCGATTGCAATATCTCTTCATCCACCCAATGGAGCAGTTTCTTGATGGCTTTGGATAGCACCTGGTTCTGACGCACTATGTAACCCAGGCTGGCGGAAGGGAAGCTGGGCAGTGGGGTAATGCTGGACTGCAAATTGAGTTTCGGGTGCAGGGCGAAGTCCGGCACTATGGCGATGCCGAAGCCGGCTTCGGCCCAGTCGATTTGGGCATCCACGCTGCCCACTTCCATGATGCGGTATTCCGGCAGTTTGAGCTCAGGCAGTGCCGGGTCAATCAGATCCCGGGTGCGGGTGTCGTGCCCCAGTAGTATCAAGGTCGGTGCTTCCTGCGGGCTGGGGACTTTTCCTCTCTGCCAGGCCTTGAGATCATTGCCCAAGGCGTACCATTTCACTTGTTTCAGCTCGGTAAAATGCAGCGGCTGACTCTCTTTTTGCGCCATCACAAAGCCGAGATCGGCCTTGGCACTTTTTACCAGGTCTGCCGCCTGAGAGGAGGTGGTGTTCAGCAGAGTCAGGTCGATGCCGGGGAATTCGGTTTTGAACGACTGAAACGGGCCTATCAGCAGCCATCTGGAAATAATATCGCTGGCGGCTATGGTCATGGTGCCCTGGCACAGATCATTGATGGCGTTGAGATCGGCCTGGCAACTTTGCAGCTCCATCAGGGTGTTGTGCGCACTCCTTAGCAAACGCTCACCGGCTTGGGTCAGCCGAAATGGATTACGCTCAATCAGCTTTACTCGGGTGGTTTGCTCCAACTGCTTGATATGCAAGCTGACATTGGGTTGAGTCATATGCAGCTCATTGGCTGCCTTGCCGAAGTGTTCGAGGCGGGCCAGGGTGACAAAGGTTTTAAGCCAGTGGAGTTCGAGCATAACAGCCTCTTTAAGAGTTTTTTAGCGGTACTTTTGCAGCTTTAGGGCAGGCGCTTTATGGTTGGCGGCTTGGTCATGGCCTTAGTCATGGCAATTGCCCGCTATCTTCGATTCCGATGCAAAGTATCCCGATATGGATTTCTTATCAAGCCAATAATGATTATTAATTTTTCTTATTTGTGCCGTGGTCATAGGATAGACAGGTTTTTGTTTAGGAGAACTGGAAATGTCGTCTATCGTTGTAGTTGGTGCAAACTGGGGTGATGAAGGTAAAGGCCGTATCGTGGACTATCTGGCAGATAGCGCAGCGGCGAGTATACGTTTTCAGGGCGGCAACAATGCCGGCCACACAGTTGTGAATGACTTTGGTACATTCAAACTGCATCAACTGCCTAGCGGCGTATTCAATCCTGGTTGTTTGGCGGTATTGGGCCCTGGCATGGTGATAAGCCCGGCGCCACTTTCCGAAGAGATTGCCGAGGTAAAATCCGCCGGCGTCAATGTCAATCTGTGCATTTCCGACCGGGCGACTCTGTGCCTGCCAATCCACGCCATTGAAGATACTCTGGAAGAGGAGCGTCTCGGTGACGGCGCTTACGGTTCTACCCGCCAGGGCATTGCCCCGGCTTACGGTGACCGGGTAATGAAAAAAGGCATTCTGGTGGGTTGGTTGAAGCAGCCTGAAGTACTGCGTGAACGTATCCAGTTTATGCTGGACTGGAAACTGCCGCAGCTCAAGGCGCTGTACCCCTCCTTTGAATTTTCGCAAACCGCAGAAGAGATGACTGCTTGGTTGCTGGAAGTGTCTGCCCCTTGGCGTGATGCCATCTGCAACGTGAGCGAGCCACTGAAAGCGCTGCAGGCAAAAGATGAAAACCTGCTGTTTGAAGCCCAGTTGGGCGCGGGTCGTGACCTGGTTTACGGTGAATACCCTTGGACCACGTCTTCCAACGTGACCGCCGCTTATGCCGGTCTCGGCAGTGGTTTACCGGCACTGCGCCCCGAGCGGGTGATTGCCGTAGCCAAGTCCTTCAGCTCATCAGTGGGAACCGGCACCTTGATCACCGCCATGGAAGAGCAGGACAGCTTCCGCGAAGCCGCCAATGAGTATGGCGCGGTAACCGGGCGTCCCCGTGATATGGGCTATTTCGATGCCGTGGCCACCCGTAATGGTGTCGAGCTGCAGGCAGCTACCGAAGTGGCGCTGACCAAGCTGGATTGTTTGAGTGGGATGCTGGATCTGAAAATCTGCATCGATTATCAGGGCGACCACAGCGAAAACCCGATTTGGCCACAAACCTCAGCCTTGGCGCCGGTTTATGAGCAGATGGAAGGCTGGAGCGAAGACATCACGGCTTGCCGCACCTTTGAGAGCCTGCCTCTGGCGGCGCAAAAGTACGTGCAGCGGGTTGAAGAGCTGATGGGCGTACCGGTAAAAATGATCTCTGTCGGCCCTGAGCGGGCGCAGATGATCCTCCGCTAACAGCCTCTTGTGTGCCATGCCGCAAACTTAGCTTGTTAAAGAGAGCGGAATAAAGAGAACTGATTTAGGGCCCCATTCACTTTTACCGAGTGAATGGGGCCCTTTGGTTTTATTGGCTTGCAAGATAAACTCTTGGAGACATGATGCTAATTTGTTGGCCTGCTTCAGAAAAAGGAATAATGGCAATGAGCAAACAGCAGGAAACGGCAAAACCAAACTCAATATCTCAGCGAGATGAGCCGCTGGTTCGGCGGCTCACGGATGAGGAGATAGCCGAGCTCAGGCGGGATATGGCCGAATCGGCTGCCTGGATGCGCGCCGAATTGAAACGGCGCAGGGAAGCCAAAGATAAAGCGGACCAGCCTCAGGAAGCACAAGACTAAGGAAGTACAAGACTAAGGAATCGTCATGCCGCAAAATCGAATGCGGTGAAGTTAAGGAGCGCTACAAATAATAAACTGCCCGCAATCGCGGGCAGTTTGGTCTTTCTATAGCGAGCCCGAGTTACTGGCTCTGCAACACAGGCGCCAACTGCTGCTGCCTTTCATCTATGCGGGTATGGTCCCGTGCCAGCAGGGTGTAGATGGTCGGCAATATAAACAGGGTAAACAGCGTGCCTATCAACATGCCGGAAACGATCACCAGGCCCAGACCGAAACGACTGGCGGCACCGGCGCCGCTGGCAAACAGCATGGGGATAAGCCCAAATACCATGGCGGCCGTGGTCATCAGCACCGGCCGCAGGCGGATCCTGGCGGCTTCCAGTATCGCCTGCTGACGGCTCAACTGTTTTTGCTGTTGCAGCTCGTTGGCAAACTCCACCATTAAAATACCGTGTTTACTGATAAGGCCTATCAGAGTGACCAACCCTATCTGGGTGTAGATATTGAGAGTGGTCAACCCCAGCGCCAGTGGCAGCAGGGCGCCGCAGATGGACAAAGGCACAGTGATCAGAATGATAAGCGGGTCAATCAGGCTTTCATACTGCGCCGCCAGAACCAGATAGATGATCAGCAGTGCAGCGATAAAGGCAAAGGCCAAACTGTTGCCTTCGTGCACATACTGGCGCGAGTCAGACTGCCAGTCATGGCTGTAGTCGGCGGGCAGTGCTGCGAGCTGTTGCTCAAGGAAGGCCACAGCTTGCCCCATGCTGACTCCCGGCGCCAGAATCGCCTGCAAGGTGGCGGCATTTTGCTGGCCGAACTGACTCAGACGGTTTGGCTCGACTCCGCGCTCGAGTGTGACCAGGCCGGAGAGGGGCACCAGAGTGCCATCAGTGCTGCGTACATACTGTTTGCCAAGCTCTTCGGCCGAGAGGCGTTGTTCCCTCAGGCTTTGAGGGATCACATCATAGGCGCGGCCATCCATGGCGAAGCGATTGACATAGTTCTCGCCCACCAGCAGCGCCAATGACTCGGCGATATCCTGCATCCTCACCCCTAAGCTGTTGGCCTTGGCCCTGTCGACACTTAGTTGCACCACTGGGTTGTTGTAATCCAGATCGCTGTCCACCACGACAAACAAACCGCTCTGGCGCGCCGCCTGCTTGATTTGCTCCATGGTTTGATAAAGCTCGGGGTAAGCGCCGGGGGAGCGCAATACCATCTGCACCGGCAGCCCGCCGGTGGAGCCTGGCAGGGGCGCCAACTGGAAGGCAAAGATACTGCTGCCCGGGATAGTGCCCGCCAGTTGCTGCAGCTCGGCCTGAATAGCACTGGCGTCGCGGCTGCGTTCACTCCAGTCACTGAGATTGATACCGCCGAAACTGGCCGCCGGGCCGTCGGTGCCATTGATTATCCAGGTACCCTGGGTTTCCGGGATCCGGGTAAATATTTGATCCAACTGTCGGTTGAAGTGCTCGGCATACTCGAGATTGGCATGTTGCGGCGCCTTGATGGCGGTTAATACGCCGGCCTGATCTTCCGTGGGGGCCAATTCCCGCTGCGGCTGCAAATAGAGCCATGGAAGAGCAAGCATCACCAGCAGGGCGAAGCCCAAGCTAAGGGTTCTGTGGGCGAGTGACCATTTCAGCAAACGGCCATAGCTATCGCCCAAGCGCTCGAAAAAATGCTCGGCGGCGCGTGCCAGTCGGCCTTCGCTCTGCTTAGGTTGCAGCAACATTGAGCTCATTACCGGCGATAAGGTCAGGGCGACAATACCGGACACAAGTACAGCACCGGCCAGGGTCAGGGCAAACTCACGAAACAGGCTGCCGGTGAGGCCGCCCATCAAGCCTATGGGGGCATAAACCGCCGCCAGAGTAATGGTCATGGCTATCACAGGGCCGGCCACTTCGCGGGCGCCTATCAGGGCAGCTGCCACCGGGTGTTTCCCCTCTTCGATATGGCGGTGGACGTTTTCTACCACCACAATGGCGTCATCCACCACCAGGCCTATGGCCAGCACCATGGCCAAGAGAGTGAGCAGGTTAATGCTGAAACCAAAGGCCAACATCAGTGCAGCGGCGCCGAGCATGGATAGGGGAATGGTGGCTATGGGGATCAGCACAGAGCGCAGCGACCCGAGACACAAGAGGATCACCAGCACAACTATCAGCAGTGCTTCGAGCAAGGTGCGCAGCACTTCATCTATGGATGCCTGAATAAAGCGGGCGTTTTCATAGGCAAGCTCCACCCGAACACCCGGCGGCAAGGTTTTGCGGATCTCAGGCAACTGCTTGCGAATGCCATCCACTATGATCAGAGGATTGCCCTTGGGGGTGGCAAATAGCCCCAGATGCACAGCTGCCTGACCATCCATGGAGGCGCTGCTTTCTTTGGAAGCGGCGCCCAGTTCCACAGTGCCGACATCACCGAGGCGTACCAAGTCCCGCCCATCGTTTTTCAATACCAGATCGCGAAAGGCTGCGACATCAGTGATATCGGTATTCACCTTAATATTGGCGACAACAAACTGGCCCTTGACCACACCGGGAGCGGCCTGAAAGTTGTTACGTCGCAGCGCATCGGCCACATCGGCGGCCGTCAGGCCTCGTCCGGCAAGCTTGTCGCTGTCGAGCCACAGGCGTAGCGCCAGTTGTTGACCGCCAAACTGCTGGACCTTGGCCACACCGGTAATGCTGGCAAATCTGGGCTCGACCACCCGCGACAGATAGTCGGTCAGTGCCGGAATGCTCAGGCTGTCACTGGCAAAACCGACATAAGCCACGGCGGTGGATTCACCCGAGGAGCGCTCGATAACAGGATCGAAGGCATCCTTGGGCAATTTGTAGCGCACGGCACTGACCTTGGCCATCACTTCGGTCAGAGCCTGGGTGGAGTCACTGTTGAGTGTCATCCTGAGTTGAATTTGACTGCGGCCCTGGGTGGAGGATGAGGAGATAAAATCGACGCCCTCCACCGATGACAGCGCCTGAGTCAGCACCTGGGTCACAAAGCCCTGCATCAGCTCGGCCGAGGCGCCGGGATATTGGGTTGTCACACTGATAGTGGCGTTTTCCAGCTGCGGATATTGGCGCACCGGCAACTTGCCGACGGAGAACAGCCCCAGCAACAGGATAAGACTGCTGACCACCAGTGCCAGCACCGGACGCTCGACAAAACGGTCGGTAAATCTCATTGTGATTGCCCCTTGCTCTGATAAAGCAGCGCTGCGGTGAGGCTGTCCTGGCCCGTGCTGCTGACCTGGACGCCATCGCTCAGCCTGAGTTGCCCGGAGGTGACCACCAGTTGATCAAGCGACAGGCCGGAGATGACCTCGACCCAGCCATTCTGACGTTGGCCGGTTTTAACTGCCACTTTGTGGGCCGTGAGGCTTTGCTCTCCGGCATCGACCCGAAACACGGTTTCGCCCCAGGTGTTATAAGTGATGGCGCTTTCGGGGATCATCAGCGCCTGGCGTCTGGACTTTTCCAATGCTACCCGGGCAAACATGCCGGCTCTCAGCTTGGCAGCGCCATTCTCCTGGCTTGGATAGCTGGCCGCCTTTTCGGCAGGCTTGTCGTCGACTCGCTCTTTATCATCGGACTCGCCGTCAATAGGTTTTGGCAGCAATATCGCCTGCAGTTGCAGCATTCGTGAGCTGCCGACAATCGGCTCTATGGCGCTCAGTTTGGCGGGCCAGCTTTCATCGGGGCGTAAGTCTGTCCAGAGTTGTAATGTCTGCCCAAGCTCAAGTTTATCGGCCTGGGCTTCGCTGATGGCAAAGTTGATTTTGAGCTGGCTGTCATCCACCAATTGGGCGATGGTTTCACCGGCGCCAAGGTATTGCCCCAAGTGAATTTTGCGGATCCCCAAGGTACCGGGGAAGGGGGCCTTGATGGCCTTTTGGGCTATCAGAGCCTGGGTTCGGGCGACAGCGGCGCGCGCCATATCGCGCTCGGCCAGGGCATTGTCCAGTGCTTCCCTGGAGGCCAGATTATCGGCGGCCAGGCTAACAAGACGCCGATAGGCACTCTCGGCTGCCAGTAACTGCGCCTCTTGCTGCAACAGTTCGGCTTGCTCCACCGCATCATTGAGCTGCACCAAGAGTTCACCGGCTTTAACCTGTTGCCCCGAGTCGAAGTGCAGCGCCGTTACCCGGCCGGATGCCTCGGCAGCGACGGCGATTTGGGCCGCGGCTTCAAGTTCGCCGACGGCGTCGAGTTGCTGTGGCAGGCTGATTTGTTGCACGCTGGCCAATGACACAGCCACAGGGCCATAACCATGGCCACCACTGTCTGCCTCATCATCGGCTTTCAGGCCGTAGGTAAGACCCAGGCCGAGAAGCAGCGAAAGGCCAAGCATCAGAGATAGGGATTTGTTGATCATGATAGCGACAAGTTTCCTGTGTTTTTTGTCGTTTATGTAAGGGTGCCATCCTTGGCGGGGGTTGATTTATTCCTTCGGCGGCACTATAAAACCTCAAGTTAACTTGAGGTCAATAGTCAATGAACACAAAATTTACTGTCGAACCTGAAAATGATGACGAAGTGGCATCCCGCGGTGCTCTGACCATAGGCCAGGTCGCCAAACGCAGTGGGGTACCGGTGTCCACTATTCACTTTTATGAGTCCAAAGGGCTTATCAGCAGCCAGCGCAGCAGTGGCAACCAGCGGCGCTTTCCCTCGACTGTGCTTAGGTTGATTGCCATCATCAAGGTGGCGCAGCGCACCGGAGTGCCGCTGGAGGAGATAAAGCAGGCACTGGCCAAATACGGCACCAACGCCAAGTTGACTGCGGCGCAGTGGCGGACCATTTCCGCCGAGTTAAGGGCCTCGCTGGATGAGAGGATCAAGAAGCTGACCCGGCTGCGGGACGAGCTGGACAGCTGCATCGGCTGTGGTTGTTTATCGCTGGCCGAATGTCCACTCAGAAATCCCGATGACGTGCTGGGACAGGAAGGCGCGGGCCCGAGGATCCTGGAGCGGCCTTGAGTCTATGCCGCATGCAGGCGCCGAAAGAGTCGATATCCGCGGGTATCGGATTTGGTACTGGTATTCATGCCAGTTATACTGGCGCCGCATTGAGAACGGATGGATAGAATGACAGAGAATCGTGACTTACATTGGATGCAGTTGGCCATGGAGATGGCGCAAAAGGCTGAAGCCCTCGGGGAAGTGCCGGTAGGGGCAGTGCTGGTCAAAGATGACAAGCTTATTGCCTGCGGCTGGAACCAGCCTATTGCCGCCAACGACCCCTGTGCCCACGCGGAAATTCTCTGCCTCAGGCAGGCGGGCAGTCAACTGGAAAACTACCGTCTGCTGGATACTACCCTCTATGTGACGCTGGAGCCTTGCGCCATGTGCGCCGGGGCCATGGTGCATGCCAGGGTGGGGAGACTGGTGTACGGGGCTGCGGATCCCAAGACAGGCGCGGCCGGTTCAGTGCTGGATCTGGTGCGTCATCCCCTGTTCAATCACAAGTTGGCGGTCAGCGCCGGGGTGATGGAACAGGAGTGCAGCGAACAGTTGAGCGCCTTTTTCAGGCGACGCAGACAGGAGCAGAAGGCATTGAAGCAGGCAAGGAAACTTAATCTGCCTGCTGCAGAAAACTGAAGAAGAGTTTGTGACGGTTGAGAATGCGTTTGTGACGGGTTTTAACCAGGCTGCGGCGACGGGCCATTGCATTGTTAATGGTCTTTCTTTTCATAAGCTTACCTTAGTATATTCTGAAGTTTTTGTAATGCTTCCAAGCTAACAGCTTATTTAAGCTTGCGCCAGCCCCAAATGGCGGGCTGCGCATCAAAGCCAGACTGGTTGGCGCGAAAATGAGTCGTGTGCGGGGTTTTCAGTTGGGCTGGGCACCGCTGAGTTCGGTTTCTTCCCCGGCCTGGGATTCCGCTTCTCTCTGTGCCGCCTCTTCCTGAGCCTGCTCCTTGGCCAGGGCTTCCAGTTTGGCCTGATTGTCTATCCACACCAGAGTGTCATAGTAACGGCGAATGCTGTCGACATAATGCACCGCCTCGTTGCCTCTGGCATAGCCATAGCGGGTATGTTGGTAGTATTTGCGCTTTTGCAGCAAGGGCAATACCTGCTTGAGATCTTTCCAGGCACTGGGATTAAGGCCTCTGGCCTGTGCCAACTTACGGGCATCCTCCACATGGCCATAGCCTATGTTGTAAGAGGCGAGGGCAAACCACATCCGCTCCTCCTCCGGAATAGACTCAGGCAGGCGCACCAAAATGTCGCTCAGATAGCGGGCACCGCCACGGATGCTCTGCTCGGGATCGAGGCGATTCTCCACTCCCAACTGTTTGGCGGTTGCCAGGGTCAGCATCATCATGCCGCGCACGCCGGTCGGTGAGCGGGCCCTGGGGTTCCAGTGCGACTCCTGATAACTGGTGGCGGCCAGCTTGCGCCAGTCGAGTTCACCGGCATAAGTTTCAAACAGATGGCGGTACTTGGGCAGCTTGCTGTCGACCGCGCGGATAAAAGCGCGGGTGTCAACATAGTCGAAACGTTTGACATGGCCGAAGTACTTTTCCACCAAGTGTTCCAGCGTGCCATCTCTTTGTTCCTGGTGCCAGAAACGCAGCAGTTGGCTCATCAGTTGATCGCTGCCTCTGGGGGGCAACAGCCAAACCACAGCCTGTTGCTGCTCCAGCACCTGGCCGGATCTCAGCTCAGGCATAAAACGGCGATTGATATTGATGCTGGTGGAATCTGAAATGGTGTAGCTGAGTTCGCCGCTGGCTATCATGCTCAGCAGCTCTTCATTATCTTTATCTGCGACCTGTTGCCACTCAAGGTTGGGATTATCTGCCTTGAGTCGGTTCAGGGTTTCCACAAACGACGAGTCGGCTATCACAGTAACAGGCGCATCCAGGGCGTTGAGATCTTTGGGGACAGGGGTGCCGGCGCGGTAGACCATCACCTGATTGACCCGATAAAGCGGCGGCCCGAGACGAAACTGCTGTCTGCGGCTCCGGGTATCCGACAGCCCGGCGGCAATCAAATCTATCTCGTTTTGTTTCAGCGCCTGGTAGAGCTCATTGATATTGCCATAGGGCTTCATTTCCAGCGGCTTGCCGAGAAAGTCGGCGAAACGCGCCGCCATCTCATAATCAAACCCGGCACTGCCCTGGGTGGAAGAAACATAGATTTGTGGGCCATAGAGGGTGCCAACCCTGAGTTCCTTGGCCTCATTCACCGCCGGGGTTACCTGAGCTTCATCCACGACAGGTTGCCGGCAGCCTGCCAGCAAGATTATCAGGGTGAGAGTCGCGGTGAATCGTTTCATTATCTATCGGTAAAAGCCCTTAGCCTGTGGTTTGCCGCTGAGATAGGGGTTATTCCTTTTGTTTGATTAATTTGTAAATAAATTCAATGAATTGCGTCTTGGTTGCAGGCCTGGTATCCCCGTGATTGAACCATGGGGTCAGGCACCGGAGGGTATATTACCCCATAGGATTACTTTATATCACAGGAAACACTGTTTTAAGCAAAGTCTGAGGTGATTTGTAGGGCGCATTTACCTATAATAGCGCCACCTCTGACCCTGTAATTATAAATAATAAGGTGATAAGACGTGATGGAGATCATCCGCGGAGCCCCCGCACTCTCGGCATTCAGAGTGCAAAAGCTGATGCAGGCCTGTGAAGCCGCCCAGCTTCCGGTAAAGCAAATCTATGCCGAATATGTTCATTTGGCTTATCTGAGCGAAGCGCTCAACCCCGATGACCAAGCGCAGTTGAGTAAGATTCTAACCTACGGTCCGGCCATCGAATCCCACGAGCCCCAAGGCACTCTCCTTTTTGTTACTCCCCGTCCCGGTACTATTTCTCCCTGGTCTTCCAAAGCCACCGATATCGCCCAGAACTGCGGCCTCAAGCAGGTAAAACGTTTGGAACGCGGTCTGGCTTACTATGTGGAATCCGACGCTCTGAGCGGCGAACAGCTCAAGAGCCTCAAGGCGCTGCTGCACGACCGCATGATGGAAGTGGTACTGGACAGCTTTGAAGCGGCCGATGTGCTGTTTGCCCGCACTGAGCCCAAGCCTTTTGTCAGCGTCAACATTCTCGGCGAAGGCCGCCGGGCGCTGGAAATCGCCAACCGCGAAATGGGCCTGGCCCTGGCCGATGATGAAATCGACTACCTGGTCACCAATTTCCTGCGCCTTGAGCGCAACCCCAACGACATTGAACTTATGATGTTCGCCCAGGCGAACTCAGAGCACTGTCGTCACAAGATCTTCAACGCCGATTGGACCATTGACGGCGAAGTGCAGCCCAAGTCGCTGTTCAAGATGATCAAGAATACCTATGAGAAGACCCCGGACTATGTGTTGTCGGCCTATAAAGACAACGCCGCGGTAATGACAGGTTTTGAAGCCGGGCGTTTCTTCCCCGACAGTGACGGCGTTTATCGCTATCACACAGAGCCGATGCATATTCTGATGAAGGTGGAGACCCACAACCACCCGACCGCCATCAGTCCTTATCCTGGTGCTGCCACCGGCTCTGGCGGTGAAATCCGTGACGAAGGCGCTACCGGCCGCGGCTCCAAGCCCAAGGCGGGTTTGACCGGCTTCAGCGTATCCAACCTCAAGATCCCGGGCTTTGTGCAGCCTTGGGAAGGCGACTACGGCAAGCCGGACCGGATTGTGACTGCCTTTGACATCATGATCGACGGCCCTCTGGGCGGCGCCGCTTTCAACAACGAATTCGGTCGTCCGGCCCTGTTGGGTTACTTCCGCACCTATGAGCAGCAGGTTTGCAGCCACAACGGTGTCGAGGTGCGCGGTTATCACAAGCCTATTATGCTGGCCGGCGGCCTTGGCAACATTCGTGAAGAGCACGTACAGAAAGGGGAGATCTCCTTAGGCGCCAAGCTGATTGTACTGGGTGGCCCGGCGATGAACATTGGCCTTGGCGGCGGCGCGGCTTCCTCCATGGCGTCCGGCCAGTCCAGTGAAGATCTTGACTTTGCCTCGGTGCAGCGGGAGAACCCGGAAATGGAGCGCCGCTGTCAGGAAGTTATCGACCGCTGCTGGCAGATGGGCGATGCCAACCCAATCCAGTTTATTCACGATGTGGGCGCCGGTGGTTTGTCCAACGCCTTCCCTGAGCTGGTAAGTGATGCTGGTCGCGGCGGTAAGTTTGAGCTGCGTAACGTACCTTCCGATGAGCCGGGCATGAGCCCGCTGGAGATCTGGTGTAACGAATCCCAGGAGCGTTATGTGCTGTCTGTGGCAGCCGAAAACCTGGATACCTTCGCCGCCATTTGTGAGCGCGAGCGCGCGCCATTTGCTGTGGTGGGTGAGGCGGTTGCCGAGCAGCACCTGAGCCTGAGCGACGAGCACTTTGACAACAAGCCTATCGACTTGCCGCTGGAAGTCTTGCTGGGCAAACCACCGAAGATGAGCCGTGATGTAGTGACTCAAAAGGCGCAGTTTGCGGCGCTGGATGAAGCCTCCATCGATCTCGCACAAGCCGTTAAGCGGGTGTTGACTCTGCCAACCGTTGCCGACAAGAGCTTCTTGATCACTATAGGCGATCGCACGGTAACCGGCTTGGTGAACCGCGATCAGATGGTCGGCCCCTGGCAGGTACCTGTGGCGGATTGCGCCGTTACCGCCGCCTCGTTCGACAGCTATGTGGGCGAAGCCATGTCCATGGGCGAGCGCACTCCGCTGGCCTTGCTGGATTTTGGCGCCTCGGCGCGGATGGCCGTGGCCGAATCCTTGCTGAACATGGCCGGTGCCGATATCGGCTCACTGAAGCGCATTAAGCTATCGGCCAACTGGATGTCTGCAGCCGGTCACCCGGGTGAAGATGCCGGCCTCTATGAGGCGGTCAAGGCAGTGGGCGAAGAGCTGTGTCCCGAGCTTGAACTGACCATTCCCGTGGGCAAAGACTCAATGTCGATGAAGACCGCCTGGGAAGACAAGGGCGAGCAGAAGGCGGTTACCGCACCTATGTCGCTGATCATCTCTGCCTTCGGTGCGGTGCGCGACATTCGCAATACCGTGACTCCTGAGCTTCGTACCGACAAGGGCGAAACTGTATTGTTGCTGGCCGATCTGGCCAAGGGCAAGACTCGTCTGGGCGGTTCCTGCCTGGCGCAGGTGTTCGGTGAGCTGGGCGATATCGCGCCGGATCTGGATCAGGCTGCCGTATTGAAAGGTTTCTTCGAGGTGACTCAGCAGTTGGTGGCCGAGCGGAGTTTGCTGGCTTACCACGACAAGAGTGACGGCGGTCTGTTCACCACCTTGGTGGAGATGGCCTTCGCCGGTCACACTGGCCTGAATGTGGATATTTCTGCGCTGGCCGGCAGCGCCCTGGCGCGCCTGTTCAACGAAGAGTTGGGCGCCGTGCTGCAGGTGAGCAAAGACCAAGCCGCCGAGATTATCAAGGCTTACACAGACGCCGGTGTGGATTGTCATCCGATAGCAGAGCTGAGCGACGATGGCCGCATCCGTATCCAGGATCAAGGTGCTGAAATTTATAGTGCTTCACGCACCGAGCTGCGTAAGCTCTGGTCTGAAACCACCTACAGAATGCAGGCGCTCAGGGACAACCCTGAGTGTGCCCGTGAAGAGTTTGACCTCAAGCTGGATGAAACCGATCCAGGCCTCACGGTTAACTTAAGCTTTGATCCGGCAGAAGATGTTGCCGCGCCTTATATCCTCAAGGGCGCTGCGCCCAAGATGGCGATTTTGCGTGAGCAAGGGGTCAACTCGCATATTGAGATGGCAGCCGCCTTCGAGCGTGCCGGTTTTGAAAGCCGTGATGTGCATATGTCGGATATCCTCAGTGGCCGTATCAGCCTGGAAGAGTTCCAGGGACTGGTGGCCTGTGGTGGCTTCTCTTACGGTGATGTACTGGGCGCCGGTGAAGGTTGGGCCAAGTCCATCCTGTTCAACAGCCGTGCCCGTGAGGACTTCAGCCGCTTCTTCGAGCGTGCCGACAGCTTTGCTCTGGGTGTTTGTAACGGTTGCCAGATGCTCTCCAACCTCAAGGAGATCATTCCGGGTACCGAGCATTGGCCGCACTTTGTCCGTAACCGCTCTGAACGCTTTGAAGCGCGTTTTAGCCTGGTGGAAGTGCAGCAAAGCCCATCGCTGTTCTTCAGCGGTATGGCCGGCTCCAGAATGCCGATTGCCGTTTCCCACGGGGAAGGGCGTGCCGAGTTTGCTTCAGCTGCCGCCATGGCAGCAGCCGAGCAGAGCGGCACTGTGGCGCTGCGTTATGTCAATGGTAAAGGTGAGGTGGCCAGCTTGTATCCACAGAACCCCAACGGCTCGCCCAACGGCTTGTCCGGGATCTGTAGCCTGGATGGCAAAGTCACCATCATGATGCCTCACCCTGAGCGGGTGTTCCGCACAGTCGCCAACTCCTGGCATCCGGAAAACTGGGGTGAAGACAGCCCTTGGATGAGAATGTTCCGTAACGCCAGAGTGAAGTTGGGATAAGGTTAAAAATCATCCCATAAAGGGTAAAAAAAGGCGGGTATTTATAACCCGCCTTTTTTATTTAACTTTTGCCCTACAGTAAAAACTTTAAATCATCAATAGGTTGCACTTTGTTCAATATATTCTTATGTATTGAAGTGTCAAAATGCAGGCTTTACAGCGCTTAACAGGCTAAAGCCGGACTAAGGCTGGAATCACTCTTTAATGGCTGCAGAGACGAAAAAGCCCCATAGGAATACCTATGGGGCCGTTTTGCGCTAACAAAACTTCAAGACAAGCAGTTGCTCAGCTGTGATTAGTAAACCAGTTGAGACTTGTAAAGTTCAACAAAAACAGGCTTGTAGCAGTTAACCAGACGTTCAAAAAACTTTTTCATAACGATATCTCCACACAAAGTTCAGTCAATGTGCGCGGAGGAAGGTCTGCAGATATTGATGTCGGCCGACCCGAGCGTCTCCTTAACACAGGCTACATATTAGTCAACCCTGGCGGCTTTATCAAACGAGAAATAATATGATATGAGATTAGAAAAATTAATCTGAATTTTTGGTGGTTTTTATGTTTGGTTAATTGGCTTTTATTTATTTCACCATAATCAAAAGGTTAAAAAATAATGAGATCAAAATCACACGATTTGAGTTAGCATATTTAACTTTAAAAATTGTTAAAAAGTTTATTTTGGCTAGTTTGTATGTGTTTTTTCATAAAGCATCCAAAATAATGGATTATTTATAGTTGGTGCAAATGCTCTAACAGGATTTTACCACAAAGTCAATACTCATCCTTGGTGGCTGTGTGCCCCTCCGCAAAACCCAGCTAAAGCCCGGAGTTTGATTGATTTGCGTCAAATTCAAGTGGTATAAAATCAGGGCAAATCTTAGCTGAACTAATAACGCAAGTGCCTGATATTAAATAATTTGCAAATATTGGAACACTGGCAAATGCTGATGCTGATCGCATAAATCTGCAAAAGCGTGATTCGTCTCTCGTTAAGGCCGCCAAAAACCGATTTTTAAGCTTTTGGTGAGTTAAAGCGCAGCAACGCGAATCATTTGGGTGGTTTATCCGGGTTTCCGGGTAGATAAGAAATTAATGAACTAAGCTATCCAACTCACCACCTGTTGTCTTTGATGGGGATCTGAAGACAACGGGCGGAGCACCATGTAAGGAGTCACAAATGATAGTTGAAGAAGTCGTTGAGCTATCGCGCATACAATTCGCGCTGACAGCCATGTATCACTTCTTGTTTGTTCCTTTGACTTTGGGTTTGGCCTTCCTGCTGGCAATCATGGAATCACTCTATGTGATGACAGATAAGCAGATCTACAAGGACATGACTAAATTCTGGGGCAAACTTTTCGGTATTAACTTTGCCCTGGGGGTTACCACAGGTCTGGCAATGGAGTTCCAGTTCGGTACCAACTGGTCCTACTACTCACACTATGTGGGTGACATTTTCGGTGCTCCTCTTGCGATTGAGGGCTTGATGGCCTTCTTCCTGGAATCCACTTTCGTGGGTATGTTCTTCTTTGGTTGGGACAGATTCTCCAAGCGTCAACACTTGGCTGTGACCTGGTTGGTTGCTTTGGGAAGTAATTTGTCTGCGCTGTGGATTCTGGTCGCCAACGGCTGGATGCAAAACCCTGTGGGTAGCGTGTTCAACTATGAAACCATGCGCATGGAAATGACCAGCTTCGCGGAAGTGGTATTTAACCCAGTCGCTCAGGTTAAATTTGTTCACACTGTCGCTTCCGGTTATGTAGCCGGTGCCATGTTTGTTCTGGCTATCAGTTCTTACTACATCCTCAAGAAGCGTGACCTGCCATTTGCCCGCCGCTCTTTCGCCATTGCGGCGAGTTTTGGTATGGCCTCTATCCTGTCTGTTATCGTACTGGGTGACGAATCCGGTTATAAAGTTGGTGAAGCTCAGCGGGTGAAACTGGCGGCGATTGAAGCTGAATGGCACACAGAGCCTGCTCCGGCAGCCTTTACTGCGATAGGTTTCCCTAACCAGGAAACCATGCATACCGACTATGCCATCAAGATCCCATATGCCATGGGTATCATAGCTACTCGTTCTATCGATGAAGAAGTGACAGGAATCAAGGATCTGATCGCCGAGCACGAAGTTCGCATCCGCAACGGTATGAAGGCTTATGCCCTGCTTGAGCAGTTGCGTGCTGCCAAGGCTGACCCTGCTATTGAGGAAGATCCCGCGGTTCGCGCGGCTTTCGAAGAGCAGAAAGTTGACCTGGGTTACGGTCTGTTGCTGAAGCGCTACACAGATAAAGTGGTCGATGCCACCGAAGAGCAGATTAAGGCGGCCGCCAGGGATTCTATTCCAAGCGTAGCACCACTGTTCTGGAGCTTCCGTATCATGGTGGGCCTTGGTTTCGTTATGCTGGTAGTGTTTGCAGCTGCCTTCTGGCAGAGCACCCGTCATCAGATTGAAGAGAAGAAGTGGGTACTCAAAGCTGCGCTCTACAGCTTGCCTCTGCCTTGGATCGCCATCGAGTGTGGTTGGTTTGTGGCCGAGTATGGTCGTCAGCCATGGACTATCTCCGAGATTCTCCCGACCTTTGTGTCTGCTTCCAGCCTGACGGCGGCCGATCTCTGGTTCAGTATCATCAGCATTACTCTGTTCTACACTGTGCTGTTGGTTATCGAGCTCTTCCTGATGTTCAAGTTTGCGCGCCTGGGTCCAAGCAGTCTCAAGACCGGCCGTTATCACTTTGAAAAACTAGAAGCCTGAGCAGAGGGATTTCATTATGTTTGATTATGAAATATTAAGATTTATCTGGTGGTTGTTAGTTGGCGTCTTGCTCATAGGCTTCGCTATTACTGATGGCTTTGACATGGGGGTAGGTGCCTTACTGCCAATCTTGGGTAAGGACGATACCGAGCGCCGGGTGATGATTAACACGGTTGCTCCTCACTGGGATGGTAACCAGGTGTGGTTGATCACCGGTGCCGGTGCCCTGTTCGCCGCTTGGCCTACTGTATATGCCGTTTCTTTTTCCGGCTTTTACGTGGCCATGATCATAGTGTTGCTGGCGCTGTACCTGCGTCCTGTAGGTTTCGACTATCGCTCCAAGATAGAAGATCCACGCTGGCGCAAGAGCTGGGACTGGGCATTGTTTGTCGCAGGTTTTGTTCCTCCGCTGATTATAGGTGTTGCCTTCGGTAACCTGCTGCAAGGCGTGCCTTTCAGCTTCGACGAGTACCTGCGTGCCCACTATGATGGTGGCCTGTTCGGTCTGCTCAATGGCTTTGGCCTGTTGGCCGGTCTGGTCAGTGCCTGTATGTTCATGATGCAGGGTGCTTGCTGGTTGCAGATGAAGACCGAAGGTGAGCTGCGCAATCGCGCCGCTGCAGCTTCACAGTTGACCGCACTGCTGCTGATTGTACTGTTCGGTGCAGCCGGTGTGTGGCTGGCTACCGGTATTGATGGCTATGTGGTGACTTCGGCTCTGGATACTAACGCCGTATCTGACCCAACCATGAAGACAGTTGAAGTTGTTTCCGGTGCTTGGATGGCCAACTACGACAAGTACCCAGTGACCATGCTGTTCCCTGCTTTGGGCCTGTTGGCGCCGGCCTTGGTGCTGCTGACCAGCCGTATGGGGCGTAGCGGTTTCGCCTTCCTGTTCAGCTCACTGGCCATTGCCAGTATCATCCTGACCTGTGGCGCGGCTATGTTCCCATTCGTGATGCCTTCATCACAGGAGCCTAACGTCAGTCTGACCATGTGGGACGCTACCGCCAGCCAGATGACTCTGACTGTGATGACTTGGGTTGCGATCATCTTTGTACCAACAGTGCTGAGTTACACCTGCTGGACTTACTACAAGATGTATGGCCGTCTGAACCGTCAGCACATTGAAAACAACAGCACATCACTTTACTAAGGAGCCTGAATTATGTGGTATTTCACTTGGATACTCGGCATTTTATTGGCTTGTTCCTTCGGTATCATCAATGCTCTCTGGTTGGAAAATACAGAGAACATGGATAGAGACACTGAAGAGAAGTGATAGCTTGAGCTAGAATCGAAAGCCTCCGCCTGCGGGGGCTTTTGTTTTTAAGGGGGCCGCGATGACAAATGATGAGTTAGAGCCGAGAGGGCCGCAGCAGGTCAGTGAAAGTGAGGCGGCTGAGCTGATTGAAAACTGGCTCAGGCAGGACAGGATGCGAATGCAGGCACTTGAGTGTGTTGCAAACCTTGGGCCTATTGATGCCTGGGTAGCCGCGGGGTTTGTCCGTAATCTGGTGTGGGACAAGTTGCACGGCAGTGTATCCAGGCTCAGCGACATAGATGTGCTCTACTTTGAGCCAAACGACAGCTCGGAAGTCACCGACAGGGCCTATGAGGCCAAGTTGGCCACAGCACTCGACTTACCATGGTCGGTAAAGAACCAGGCCAGAATGCACCTTAAAAACCACCATAAACCCTATACTTCAGTGATTGATGCCATGAGTTACTGGCCAGAGCAGCAAACGGCCCTGGCTGTCAGGTTGAGGGCAGGGGAGCTGCAACTGCTCAATCTGTTCCCGCTTGGCCCATTACTGGCGTTGGAACTCAGTCCTAATCCCAAGAGCACTCCCGGCGTATTCGAGAGTCGGCTCAAGGCTAAGAACTGGTTGGCAAACTATCCGTTGCTCAAGAGGCTTTACTGAGTACTTTCTCAAGCATTCTCTGACACATTTATCTTGCCGATTGCAGTTATCTGGCATCCTCTGTTTCCTTTCCTCTCCAGTTAAAAACACCATTCTGCAAGTGCTGGTCAGTATATCTTACTGTGACTGATTGTTAATTTTTGGTTGTGAGCGCCTCGAGCGTCATTGCTCGAAAAATGTACTTTTCTTTCACTTTGGGGTTAGTGGAGTTTTGAACTGGCTCACTTATTTTAAAGGTGCAATATCAATAAATCTTTATTTTATGTGATCTGTTTCGCGCTTGTTGTATCTAAATCTGGGTACCTCTTAAAACGCTTGATGCAGATCAAAAATGTGAAGAATTAAATCTGGCAGTGTGGCCCCAGTTGTTATGGATGTAATAAAAAACAAAGCGCTGTGTTGTCGCTACGGAGTGAGATGATGAAAAAAAATATCGTATCAGGATTGATTGCCGCCGCCCTTTTTTCTACTGTTGCTGCCCCTGCATTGGCCCACAAGGCCGGTGACTTTATTGTTCGTGCCGGTGCCGTTGTGGTAGCCCCGGACGAGTCCAGCCAAAATGTTGTTACCCCGGATCTGGGAAATCTTGGCACCTTTAGTGTGGACAATAACACCCAGTTGGGTCTGAACTTCGGCTATATGCTGACAGATAACTTTGGTATCGAATTGTTGGCCGCGACCCCGTTCAGCCATGACGTATCTCTCGGAGAGCTGGGCAAGATTGCCGAAACCAAGCATCTGCCGCCTACCTTGGTGGCCCAGTACTACTTTGGTAATGCCGAGTCCAAGCTGCGTCCTTACGTGGGTGTCGGTGTTAACTACACCAATTTCTTCGACAATGAATTCACCAATGACGTCGGTGGCAAACTCTCTGATCTGAGCCTGAGTAACTCTTGGGGCTGGGCCGCACAAGTGGGTCTGGATTATCAGATCAACGATAACTGGTTGGTGAATGCTTCTGTGTGGTATGCCAAGATCAGCACGGATGTTAAGTTCAACTACCACTATGGCACCAGCAACAGCGAAGTTGCCGCTGTGACAATCGAGACTGATATCGATCCTTGGGTCTATATGGTCAGCATAGGTTACACCTTCTGATCTCCCCCAAACCCAGCTCCCAACCCAAAGCTCCCAACTATTGAAAAGGCGCCTCTGGCGCCTTTTTTGTCATTGACGTCAGCTGTATGTTTTTCCTCTGAGGAAAATACTCTTGTCTTGATGGCAACTCGCTGGCATCAGTCCGGGCATTTATGCTGACAAGCAAATTCCTGCTCTATCAACTGATCATGCGTTATTACCTTATCTGTGCCTTTGCCTTGGTTTTACTCTATCCATTGGGGATCGATCTCTACTTGGTTGGCTTGCCCGAGATAGCCCTCATCCTGAACGCCGATGAGGCCCAATTGCACAACGCCTTTTCCTGTTATCTGGCGGGCATGGCTCTGGCCATGTTACTCGGTGGGCATCTTGCCGATAGGCTCGGGCGCAAGCCGGTAGCCCTTTGCGGAGCGCTGATTTTTGTGTTGTCGTCGATTTGGGCCGCCACTACTCTATCAATCACGGCGTTTTTGTTTGCCAGGGCCGGGCAGGGTATAGGTGCCGGGGCGGCCTATCTGGTGACCTTTGCCATTCTGCGGGATGTACTTGATGACCAAAGACGAGCCAAAGTCTTGTCGAT
The DNA here is from genome assembly GCF_047314585.1 of Shewanella sp. BJSY2023SW005. Lineage (NCBI taxonomy): Bacteria > Pseudomonadati > Pseudomonadota > Gammaproteobacteria > Alteromonadales > Shewanellaceae > Shewanella > Shewanella sp. BJSY2023SW005. Next base: position 162,039 of record NZ_JBKORJ010000053.1, on the reverse strand, counting down.
GATAAATGGAATTACCTGCATAGTGCCGGTTCTAGCGCCTGCGCTGGGGCATCTGATTTTGCTGTATTTTCCCTGGCCGGCGCTGTTTGTATTGATGGCTTTGTTGGCTGCAGCGGCGCTGTTTTTGTGTTTGGGTTTGCAGGAGTCGCTTCCGGCCAAGACGGCGGGAGAATTGATAGCCGGTGAATCCTTGCTCTGTGTGACTTTCGTCAGTCGCTTATTGATCAGTTGTCTGGCCGTGACAGCGATACTCACCTTCGTCAATACTTCGCCCATGCTGTTGATGGAGCAGTTAGGGCTCGACAGTGGTGGCTACGCCTCAGCCATGGGTGGTTTGGCACTGGTAAGCATGGTTATGGCCTTTATTTCTCCCTGGCTAATAGATTCGATTGGCCAACAACGCATGTTGCAACTGTCGCAACTGGCTTTTGCCTTGGCGGCCACTGTACTGCTGTTGGCTGCGTCTCTGGCCGCAGAGCTTTGGCTATATTTGCTGGGCATTGGCTTTGTTTGCGCCGGTTTCTCTGTGGGGTTCGGGGTCACTATGAGCCAGGCTCTGGCCCCCTTTGCTCAGCGCTCGGCTCTGGCAAGTTCCATATTGGGGATCTGCCAGATAAGTTGGTCTGGAGCCTTCATTGCGATAAGTGCCTGGTTTGGACTGACGGCGAGCACTATGTTGATACTGAGCTTGCTGATCGCCGCTTTGGGCAGCATCATACTCCTGTATTTTACCTCGAGCGCTCCAATTAAGACCAATAGCCAATGGAAACAAGATGAACAGAGCCTTACATCGCCTCGATCTTAACCTCTTGGTCACGCTGCAGATCCTCCTCAGTGAGCGTAGTGTTACCAGAGCGGCCAAACGCCTGTCGGTAACACCTTCTGCCGTGAGTAAATCTTTGACCAAGTTACGTCATTGGTTCGATGACCCTCTATTGGTTCGTTCTCCCCAAGGCCTGTTGCCGACGCCATTGGCGTTGGCAACAGGCCGAAGAGTTGGCCGAGCTGTTTCAGTTGGCCAGCAGTATAGTGGCCAAACGTAATGTTGAAGTTCCCAAAGGGGTAGAGTTTCAGCTGATGTTGGAGTCACCATTCTACCTCGAATTGTTGCCTGAACTTCCAGGGTTGATTGATGCCCATTTCCCTGATTCCGTGGTGCGGATCCGCAATTGGGACTATGACTCCCTGGACGCCATTATTTCCGGCAAGGCTGATTTGGGGCTATCGGGGCGTGAGAGTCATCCCGGCTCGCGGGAGACGCTGGCACTCTTGCCTGCGGCCGTGGATTATGAGGTCTTGTTCAGCGACGAGCCCTTGGTATATCTGCGGAAAGATCATCCCGCACTGCAGCAAGTCTGGAACCTGGAGACATTCCTTGAGTATCGGCAAATCAATATCGAGTGGGAAAAATGTGAGGGCTGGGCTCTGGATAGCCTGCTGGCTGAAAAAGGTCTGAAGCGGGATATCGCGTTGTCGGTTTCCCTGTTTGAGCAATCTTTATGGCTGGCATCACAGCCCGGGTCGCAGCTGTTAACCACGGCTCCTGGCTATTGCCGGACCTATGCGGCCAGGACATGCCCTGAGCTGGTGACCCGGCCATTGCCAATGGTTGCGGAAGATAGGGAAAAACTCACCATTCTCTTTACCCTGATGTGGCACAAACGCAACAGCCACAATTCCAAGTTGCGCTGGCTTAAGGAAACCATTCGCCGGCAATTGGAACAGCGGCTGTCGCTTTAAAAGATTATTCCGCTTGCCCCTTGCGTTTCTTCACCTTCCAGTGGCGGGTATTATAGATAAACTCGGGCAGCAGTTTGGTGAGCCAGGCAACCGTCGCCCAGCGTTTGGTGACATAGACCCGGCGCTTGCCTTTTTGCAGGGCGCGGATGATTTGCCCGGCAACCACATCTACGGGGGATAGCCATAGCCTGCTCTGCTGCAGCGCGGCCTTATCCAACAAACCCAACTGAATATCCGTGATGGTGATCGGTAGCTTGAGCCTTTGGGCATGCATGGACAGCCCCTCGAGATAGTTCATCCCAAAGGCTTTGGAGGCATGAAAGGCTACGCTGGGGCCACCGCGAAGACCGGCAATGGAGTTGATGGCCGCAAGCTGGCCATAACCCTGCTCGCGAAACAGCCTGAAAGCTGTGTTGCAAACGGCGGCAAAGCCACGGACATTGACACTGATGATCTCATCTTCCAACTGCCAAGGCAGATCCGGATGATAGGAGTTGAGTCCGGTATTGACCAACACCAGATGTGCGCCACCCAACTGTTGCCAAATCTGTTCCAGCTCGGCTATCAAGGTTTGCGGTTTATCTATGTCCAGGCCAAACACCTGAGCCTCGGTTGCCAGGGTGGCGGCAAACTCTTTCAATGAGTCGGGATCCTGTGCCAGCAATGCCAGTTTAGTGCCTTCATCGGCCAGGCGGCGGGCTATTTCACGGCTGAGGAGTGAGCTGGCGCCCACAATAATCGCAGTTGCTTGTGTCATAAGGATATTTGAACTCAAAAATGGAGTCCTATGATAGGATTATCCTCCCAGGTTCTCAATGATTAAACTTGGATGTATAGACATCCAGAAGTCTTTGTGTATGATTAGGAGCTAGCAATGAAAATGACAGGCAACTGGCTGCGACTGCCAATGATGGTGGCTGTAGCAGGAATGATGGCACTCACAGGTTGTGCGACCCCGAATGCCACAGTCGAAATTGATGGCGATGTTTGGTACCGCGAACGTATTGCTCTGCCACCGGAAGCCGTGCTGACGGTTCAGGTTCAGGACGTTTCCAAGGCGGATGCTCCGGCAGAAGTGCTGGCGGTTATTCAGCGCGACAGCGTGACCAGCCCAACGCCTTTTAAGTTTATTCTTGCCCGGGATCAGTTCCAGAGTGGCCACAGCTACAGTGTCAGTGCCAGGATCACTCTCAAGGATGACTTACTCTTTATCAATACCCAGGCTTATCTTGTCGATATCGACAAGGCTGAGCCGGTATCAGTCATGGTGCAAAAGGTAGGGCGCTAACAGGTATACCAAGCCAAGCGCCTTGCCCTGGATAGTTCAGGAGAGGCGCTTTTATGCCCGTAAGAATACCCGATAACCTGCCAGCCGCCGGCGTTCTTGAGTCGGAAAACATTTTTGTTATGTCCGAGAGCCGGGCGGCGATGCAGGATATACGGCCGATGAAGGTGTTGATCCTCAATCTGATGCCCAACAAGATTGAGACAGAAACCCAGTTGCTGCGGCTGTTGGGCAATACTCCGTTGCAGGTGGATATCGACCTGCTGAGGATCCACGACAAAGAGTCCAAACATACGCCGACCGATCATCTCAATACCTTTTACCGTGACTTTGAAGATGTACGCCATCGCAACTATGACGGCCTGATCATCACTGGCGCCCCACTGGGACAGCTGGATTTCGAGGAGGTCACTTACTGGGATCATATCCGCGAGATTATCGATTGGTCACAGGAGCATGTTACCTCGGTACTGTTTCTCTGCTGGGCGGCCCACGCCGGTTTTTATCACCTGTATCAACTCGAGCGCAAGATCCTCGCTGAAAAATGCTCCGGGGTTTATCAGCACAGGCGTATTCGCGCCCACGTGCCCTTGCTGCGCGGCTTTGATGATGAGTTTTATGCTCCGCACTCCCGTTATGCCCAAATGGATGTGGATGAGCTTAAGGCGCATCCCGAACTGACAGTGCTGGCCGAGTCGGACCAAGCCGGTGCCTATCTGGTGATCAGTAAGGACAATCGCAACCTGTTTGTGATGGGGCATCCAGAGTATCGCAAGTCGACCCTTAAAGATGAGTACCAAAGAGATCTGGCGGCCGGGTTGGCGCCCAAGATCCCGCAAAACTATTTCCGCAACGATGACCCAGAGGCTGAAGCGGTTGCCCGTTGGTATAGTCACGGTAGTCTGTTGGTGAGCAACTGGCTCAACTATTATGTCTACCAGTTGACCCCTTATGACTTATCGGATCTCAGTGCTATTACGCCCTGGGAACAGAGTGGCTGAGCTGCAAATGCCAAACGTTTTGTTGGCGGGAGTCGCAATCTTGTGATTCCTGTCGCCTAAGTCCTAAAGGGCTTAGCTCATATCAAGCCAGATGGCGTCAGCCTCTACTGCCTATGCTTCCTCAAACTGATACTTCCTTCCCTAACCTTTTCTAAGCCGTAGTGTTTTGGCTTTATTTCAGGGCACAAGCTGTCATCCTGCTGTAAATCCTCCCTGACAAAAATACCTATAAACAGAGCCTGTATTAGACTAATTAGTACTTGCCTTACGTTCGCGTAAACGTCAAAGTGGCAGCAACAGAGTGCAAATTTGCTGCACCTAACACCGCCGGCCTGCTGTTGGGCCGGTGTTTGGGTGCCCAACAAGGGAGTCAACAATGAGTCGTCCTCAGGATATTGTTATCGTCGCCGCCAAACGAACCGCCATGGGCGGTTTTCAGGGCTGTCTTTCCACTGTGCCTTCTCCTCAGCTGGCGGCTTCCAGCATCAAGGCCTTGATGGAAACCACAGGTGTGAAGGGCGAACAGGTCGATGAAGTGCTGATGGGATGTGTATTGCCGGCTGGCCTCGGTCAGGCCCCTGCCAGACAGGCGGTTTTGGGGGCAGGTTTGCCCCAGTCTGTTGGCGCAACCACAGTCAACAAGGTGTGCGGCTCAGGGATGAAAACCGTGATGCTGGCGCACGATCTTATCAAGGCCGGCAGTGCCAATATTGTGATTGCCGGTGGTATGGAGAGCATGAGTCAGGCGCCGTATCTGCTGGATAAGGCTCGCGGCGGCATGCGTATGGGCCACGGTAAGGTGCTGGATCATATGTTCCTCGATGGGCTGGAAGATGCCTACACAGGTGGCGCCATGGGAACCTTCGCCCAGAAAACTGCCGACGATTTTGGCCTGACCCGTGAAGCCATGGACGCCTTTGCCCTGAGCTCACTGGAAAAAGCCAATGCGGCCATCGCCTCAGGTGCCTTCAAGGAGGAGATAGTCCCGGTAACCGTAAGCAGCCGCCGCGGCGATACACTGATTGATACCGATGAGCAGCCCGGCAATGCCCGCCCTGACAAGATCCCGGCGCTACGGCCCGCTTTTGCCAAAGACGGCACCATTACCGCCGCCAACTCCAGTTCGATTTCCGACGGTGCCGCCAGTTTGATGCTGATGAGCCGTGAGCAGGCCGAAAACCTGGGACTGGCAGTGATGGCCACCATCAAGGGCCACGCTACCCATTCCCAAGAGCCGGCCATGTTTACCACGGCGCCCGTGGGCGCCATGCAAAAACTCTTGGCACAGACCGGCTGGAGCAAGGATGAGGTCGACCTTTTCGAAATCAACGAAGCCTTCGCCATGGTGACCATGTTGGCCATCAGTGAGTTGGGGCTGGATGCCGCCAAGGTCAACGTCAATGGCGGTGCCTGTGCGCTCGGTCATCCGATAGGTTGCTCCGGCGCCCGTCTGCTGGTGACTCTTATTCATGCGCTCAAGGCCCGAGGCCTCAAACGTGGCATGGCATCGCTGTGCATAGGTGGCGGTGAAGCCACTGCCATGGCGATTGAGATCTGATATCCAGTCGGCCGCGGCAGCGGCCGGCAACAAATTGAAGCAATCAACAAGACAGGAAACGGCGTCATCAAAAAGCAGCCACAAGAGCTGTTGCCGCGCCGTTCCACTACCTACAAGGAATTCTTATGAGCACACAAGTCAAGCACTACATAGATGGCGAATTCGTCAACGGTTCCGGCAGCAAGCAGATCAATGTCACCAACCCGGCCAACAATGAAACCATCGCCTTTATCAACTGTGCGACCCAGCCGGAAGTTGAGCGCGCCATCGCCAGCGCCAAGGAAGCCTTCAAGAGCTGGAAGGAAGTGGCCGTTTCCGAGCGCGCTCGGGTGATGCTGCGCTATCAACACCTTTTGAAAGAACATCATGACGAGCTGGCCACCATTTTGGCCCAGGAAACGGGTAAAACCTTTGAAGATGCCAAGGGTGATGTCTGGCGCGGCATTGAAGTGGCCGAGCATGCCTGCAACATCGCCTCCTTGCTGATGGGTGAAACGGTTGAGAACGTGGCCCGCAGCATAGATACCTACTCCTACACTCAGCCGCTGGGTGTCTGCGCCGGGATTACGCCATTCAACTTCCCGGCGATGATCCCGCTGTGGATGTTTCCGCTGGCTATCGCCTGCGGCAACACCTTCGTTCTCAAGCCGTCCGAGCAGGACCCAATGACGCCTCAGCGTCTGGTGGAGCTGTTCGAACAGGCCGGTGCTCCCAAGGGCGTGCTGCAGCTGGTTCATGGTGACAAAACGGCGGTTGATGTACTGCTGTCTCATCCGGATATCAAGGCGATTTCCTTTGTGGGTTCTGTGGGCGTGGGTCAGTACATCTACAAGACAGGCACTGACAACCTCAAGCGGGTGCAGGCCTTTGCCGGTGCCAAGAACCACTGCGTGATCATGCCTGATGCCAACAAGCAGCAAGTGATCAATAACCTGGTGGGCGCCTCGGTTGGTGCCGCCGGTCAACGCTGTATGGCGCTGTCGGTCGCTGTGTTTGTCGGTGCCGCCAAAGAGTGGATCCCTGAGCTGAAAGAAGCCCTGTCCAAGGTGCGTCCCGGTCTTTGGGATGACAAGGAAGCCGGTTACGGCCCACTCATCAGCCCGGCCGCCAAAGAGCGGGTACTCAAGCTTATCGCCGAGGGCAAGGCCGAAGGCGCCGAATGTCTGCTCGATGGTTCCGACTGCACTGTACCCGGTTATGAGTCTGGCAACTGGGTTGGCCCGACCATGTTCGACAAGGTAACCACGGACATGAGCATCTACAAGGAAGAGATCTTCGGCCCTGTGCTCTGCTGTATGGAAGCCGAGTCGCTGGAAGATGCCATTGAGCTGGTTAACGCCAGCCCTTACGGCAACGGCACCTCTATCTTTACCGCCAGCGGCGCTGCGGCGCGTAAGTATCAGCATGAAATTGAAGTGGGTCAGGTGGGTATCAACGTGCCTATTCCTGTGCCGCTGCCATTTTTCTCTTTCACGGGTTGGAAGGGCAGCTTCTACGGCGATCAGCACGCCTACGGCAAGCAGGCGGTGCGTTTCTACACAGAGACCAAGACCATCACCAGCCGTTGGTTCGAGTCTGATATCGCCTCTGGTCCCAACATGACTATCGCCCTCAAGTAACAGTGTGAGCCCAAGGGCACCGGCAATGGCCGGTGCCCCTTTTTAATCGCAACAGTAAATAACAAGAGATCCGGCGTCACCGGATCACCGCAAGACGCAGAGATCTGCGCACAGGAGTCAAGCATGGATTTCAATCTCAACGAAGATCAGCGCCAATTCGCCGAGCTGGCCCGTCAGTTTGCCGCCGATGAACTGGCCCCATTTGCCGCCAAATGGGATGAGGAGCATCACTTTCCCAAAGACGTGATCCAAAGAGCCGGGGAGCTGGGATTCTGTTCACTCTATTCTCCCGAGTCTGAAGGCGGCATGGGCCTGTCGCGTCTGGATGCCTCGATTATTTTTGAAGAGCTGGCCAAGGGCTGCACTGCCACCACAGCCATGCTGACCATTCACAACATGGCCACCTGGATGGTGACAACCTGGGGCCAGCAAAGTCTGCGGGCCGAGTGGTCTGAAGCGCTGACCACAGGCAGCAAGCTGGCTTCTTACTGCCTGACCGAGCCTGGTTCAGGCAGTGACGCCGCTTCACTTGCCACCCGCGCCGAGCGCGACGGCGATGAGTATGTGATTAACGGCTCCAAGATGTTTATCTCGGGCGCCGGCGCCACCGAGCTTTTGGTGGTGATGTGCCGCACCGGTGAGGTCGGCCCCAAGGGAATTTCGGCCATTGCCATCCCGGCTGATGCCAAGGGTGTTATCTACGGCAAGGCCGAGGACAAGATGGGCTGGAACGCCCAGCCAACCAGACTCATTACTTTTGAAAACGTGCGGGTGCCGGTCAATCATCTGTTGGGTGAGGAAGGCCAGGGCTTTACCTTCGCCATGAAGGGCCTGGATGGCGGCCGCATCAATATCGCCACCTGCTCTGTGGGTACCGCTCAGGCTGCACTTGAGCGCGCCACTGAATATATGCATGAGCGCAAGCAGTTCGGCAAACCACTGGCCGCCTTCCAGGCGCTGCAGTTCAAGCTGGCCGACATGGCCACCGAATTGGTCGCCGCGCGGCAGATGGTGCGTCTGGCGGCATTTAAGCTGGACAGCGGCGATCCCGAAGCCACGGCTTATTGCGCCATGGCCAAGCGTTTTGCCACAGACATAGGGTTTGCCGTGTGTGACAGCGCGCTGCAAATTCACGGTGGTTACGGCTACATCCGCGAATACCCACTGGAGCGACATTTCCGTGATGTACGGGTACACCAGATCCTGGAAGGAACCAATGAGATTATGCGCCTGATCATCGCCCGCCGCCTGCTGGATGAGCATGCCGGCGAGATCCTCTAAGGCCAAACCCATTTAACCGAATTGCAAGGAGTCATTCATGTCTTTTTTGATTGAGCATATCGAAGGCCACACGGCTGTTCTGACCATCAACAATCCACCGGCCAACACCTGGACGGCCGAGAGCCTCAATGAACTGCGCCTCAAGGTGGAAGAGCTCAACAATGATCCCGATATCTATGCCTTGGTACTGACAGGGGAAGGGGAGAAATTCTTCTCTGCCGGCGCCGATCTCAAGCTGTTTGCCGATGGTGATAAAGGCAATGCCGCCACCATGGCACGCTATTTTGGCGAAGCATTTGAAACCTTGAGCGCCTTTCGCGGTGTGTCTATTGCCGCCATCAACGGCTATGCCATGGGCGGCGGTTTGGAAGTGGCTCTGGCCTGTGATATCCGTATCGTCGAAGAGCAGGCGCAGCTGGCATTACCCGAGGCCACAGTCGGCCTGTTGCCTTGCGCCGGCGGCACCCAGAATCTGACCGCTCTGGTTGGTGAGGGCTGGGCCAAACGGATGATCCTTTGCGGTGAGCGAATCGATGCCGCCAAGGCCCGTGAGATTGGCCTGGTAGAAGAGGTAGTTGGTAAGGGCGAGGCCCTGAGTGCCGCCATTGCGCTGGCGACCAAGGCCGCCAAGCAGAGCCCATCAAGCGTGACCGTTTGCAAGCAGTTGATCCAGGCTGGACGTAATATGCCAAGAGCTCAGGCACTGCCGCTGGAGCGTGAGCTGTTTGTGGCTCTGTTTGACACCCAAGATCAGAAAGAAGGGGTCAATGCCTTCCTGGAGAAGCGCGCAGCCAACTGGAAAAACGCATAAGGAGGCGGTGATATGAGTCATGAAGTGGTATTTCAGACCCTGGGAACCGCCAGCGGCAAGTTGATTGGCGTGGCGACACTCAATGTGGAAAAAGCACTCAATGCACTGAATCTTAACATGGTGCGTTTGCTGGCCAAGCAGTTGGCTGCCTGGAAACAGGATGAGCAGATTGCCTGCGTGATCCTCGACGGCAGCGGCGACAAAGCCTTCTGCGCCGGTGGTGATGTGCGGGCGCTGTATCAGGCGCAGCAGGCCAATCCCGGCAGTTACACCCAGGAAGCCCGGGTGTTTTTCGAAGAGGAGTATCGGCTCGACTTTCAGCTGCACACCTTCGGCAAGCCGGTATTGGTTTGGGGCGACGGCATAGTGATGGGTGGTGGTCTGGGGCTGATGATAGGTGCCAGCCACAGGGTATTGACCGAGCGTTCGCGCATCGCCATGCCTGAGGTCACCATAGGCCTTTACCCGGATGTCGGCGGCAGCTATTTTCTCGGCCGCATGCCGGGCAAGACTGGGCTGTTTCTCGGCCTGACCGCCTACAATATGAATGCGGCCGATGCCCGTTATACCGGCATTGGCAATCATTTTCTGGCCTCAACGGATAAAGAGCGCATGCTCGATGCCATGGCGACGGTTAATTGGGGCAATAACACCAGTCTCAACCAGCAGAAGCTGCATGATCTGCTCAATGAACTGGAAACCCAGAGTGAAGAGCGTCCCGGCAGCAGCCGCTTGAAGGGCCATCAGGCTCAGATAAATGAGCTGATGACCGGAGATATGGCCGAAATTCTCGCCAAGATGCAGGCCCTGGAAACCCAAGAGAGCTGGTTGCAGCGCGCCCGTGACACCATGCTGAGCGGCAGCCCGCTTAGCTGGGCGCTGGCCTACGAGCAGTCAAGGCTTGGGACTGACATGAGCCTGGCGGATTGTTTCCGCTTCGAGCTGGGGCTCAGCCTCAACTGCTGCGCCATAGGTGATTTTTGTGAGGGTGTCAGAGCGCTGCTTATCGACAAGGACCGTAATCCCAACTGGCGTTACGGCAAGGGCAAGATAGCACCGCAAGAAGCGGTATCTGCCTTGCTCGAGTCGCCATTTGAACATGAACACCCATTGGCCGATCTGTAACAGATGCAGGCAAACAAGATTCCAACAGGGAGAGCAAACAGATGACAACAGTGGCTTTTATTGGTTTGGGCAACATGGGTGGGCCGATGGCGGTCAACCTGATCAAGGCCGGGATGACTGTTCGGGTATTCGATCTGGTGCCGGCGGCGATGCAGAGCCTGGCAGAGCAGGGAGCTATAACGGCCCAGAGCGCCTGTGGCGCAGCGGCGGGTGCCGATGTGGTGGTAACCATGTTGCCGGCCGGCAAGCATGTTCGTAGCCTGTACCTTGGCAGCGAGCAGCAGCAAGGGCTGCTGGATGTTGTGGCCGAGGGGACCTTACTTATCGATTCATCGACCATAGATGCCGACAGCGCCCGCACTGTGGCGGCTGCGGCGGCCGCCAAAGGGCTTGAGTTTGTTGATGCGCCGGTTTCCGGTGGCACCGCCGGGGCCGCGGCTGGTACGCTGACCTTTATCTGCGGCGGCAGCGACGCAGGCTTTGCCAAGGCCAAACCCGTTCTCGAGTGCATGGGCGCCAATATTTTCCATGCAGGTGGTGCCGGAGCCGGTCAGGTTGCCAAAATCTGCAACAACATGCTGTTGTCTGTCTTGATGGTAGGTACCAGCGAGGCACTGAGTCTGGGGATAGATAATGGTTTGGATCCCAAGGTGCTGTCAGATATCATGAAAGTTTCGAGCGGCGGCAACTGGACCTTGGAGAAATACAACCCCTGTCCCGGGGTGATGCCAAGCGTGCCATCGTCCAATGACTATCAGGGCGGATTTATGGTGGATCTTATGGTCAAGGATCTCGGCCTGTCCCAGGAAGCAGCGCTGTCCAGCCAGTCGAGCACCCCTATGGGCGCACTGGCGCGCAGCCTCTATGTCAATCATGCCCGTAAGGGCAATGGTCGTCGCGATTTTTCCAGTATTTTTGAACAATTCAAGCAAGAGAAATAAGGATAACCCAATGGATGTAAAAGGTAAGGTAGTCGCCATCACAGGTGGAGCCGGTGGACTGGGTCTGGCCATGGCGCAGGAGCTGGCCGCTGCCGGTGCCCGTCTGGCGCTGATCGATGTGGATCAGGACCGTCTGGAGCAAGCCTGTGCCCTGATGGGCGAGACCGAAGTTCAGGGTTATGCGGTGGACATCACGGATGAAGAAGATGTGATGGCAACCTTTCAGTACATTCTGGAAGATTTTGGTCAGCTCAATGTGCTGGTAAACAACGCGGGTATTTTGCGTGACGGCATGCTGATCAAAGCCAAAGAGGGCCAGGTGACAGACCGTATGTCTCTGGAGCAGTTCCAGTCGGTTATCAATGTAAACCTGAGCGGCAGCTTCCTCTGTGGCCGTGAAGCCGCAGCCGCCATGATAAGCTCTGGCCAGGAAGGGGTGATCATCAATATCTCCAGCCTGGCTCGGGCCGGCAATGTGGGGCAGAGCAACTATGCCGCCTCCAAGGCCGGTGTTGCTGCCATGGCGGTGGGCTGGGCCAAAGAGCTGGCGCGCTACAAGATCAGGGCCGCCGCTGTTGCCCCCGGAGTTATTGCCACCGAAATGACCGCCGCCATGAAACCGGAAGCACTGGAGCGCCTGGAGAAAATGGTACCGGTCGGCCGTCTGGGTGATGCCGCTGAAATCGCCTCGACAGTTAAATTCATCATTGAAAACGACTATGTCAATGGCCGGGTATTTGAAATTGACGGCGGTATCCGCCTGTAATTCAATGCTTTGATATCAAGGCGAAAATAGATATCATCCCTGTTCTTTACTGCGTTTCAAACAAGGACAGGGATGATGTTTTCTTCCACCAGGCAGGTTTCCTTTAACCCTCTATTGTTGTCAACCACGCTAGTGCTGGCAGCTTCGCTCTCCTGTGCTCTTGTCGGCTCACAAGCCAATGCCAGCCAAATCAATGCTAGCCAAACCAATGCCAGCCAAACCTTACACACTACTCAGACAGTTCAACCCAGTGAAGCCAAAGCTGCCATACGTCACGAGGAAGGGCGGCAGATTTATGCCGAGCAGATGGAAGGAAAACTGCTCGCCAAAGACGGCCAGAACTTGCCAGATGGCGTTGCGCCCAAGATGTTGCTCGATTGGTTGGCGCCGGGACGTTCCCCGGACTTGCTGGCAAGCATAGGCGCCAAACCTTGGGGTAACCAGGGCCTGTATCTGGGCTATGCCTGTGTGGTTGCCGAAGGATCGGATCTTAAATATACAGATGGCAGCGATCTATGCAGTGAGAACTTTGCCGAGCGTCAGACCCATGATTTTTACTTTGGCGTATTTAAGCTGAACCAGGGGAACTTCCAAGCGCTTGCTGCCCACGATGGCCCACTCAATACCCCGGTCAACTGGAACTACTCCAATCTGGAGAGCACAGTGGATGGCGGTTCTGATACAGTACCTCAATCGGTCAAAAAGCTGGATCTGGCACCCTACAAGGTTAGTGACCAGTTAACCGCCATAGGGATCCGAGTTGGTTTCAGTGAAGGCTTTTCCGGTGGCGGTGCCTTCTATGAAGCGCTGCAGCTCTATGTAATCGATGGCGATAAGCTGGTGAATATCTTCTCTGAACCCATGTATTTCTATAAAGATCTGGCCGGTGAGCGGGATGAAACCGGCGTACGCGCCCGGGTTATTGATGAAGGCAAAAATCTGCTGCAGTTTCTTGGGCGTAAACATCAGGGATACTATGATCTGCGCCTGAAAAATGTCGACAATGGCAGCAAAGTGGATTTTCGTTGGTCCAGGGATGCCGGGCGGTATTTGCCCAAAAATGGCGGTTGAGCCGCGCCCAAGTCTCTCAAACGTTATCATTCTGCAATCCGGGGTGTCAGATACTTGTCTGCTTTGTATCACAGACGTTGACAATTCTTGTCCCGGATTGAACAATTCCCCTACTAAAAGGTAAAAGCACCAGAGGTATAAACACTCACCCATGCATTGGCTGGAGAAACAAATCAAGCGCCTGCTTTTACTGGTGGGAGTCGTGGGGGTCATGGTAATCTACTTCGGATTCTTCTACCTGCTTCTCAGCGGTCGCTCCACAGAACCCATCACCTGGTACTATTTGCTTTCACCTTGGATCTGCATCTTTTTTGGATTATCCAGTTTGCAGCAGTACAGGGTTTTGCAGTGGTTCTGTGCCAGATACAAAAAATAAGAAAAACCAAGAAAACACAAGACTTAAGTTGTAGTAGTTTCAGCCTGCCCCTGGGCAGGTGTTGGGGGAAACGAAACCATGATTTTCAATCCCGGAAAGCGAATTCTGGCCGTAGCGCTGATGGCTTCAGTGTTGCAGGGTTGCGGTCAACCTGCGCAGGAGCAAGAAGCCCCTGCCAACAATGAACAGAGGATTAGCGCCGCTTATGGCAGCTGGGTCTCACCTTTGGGAGCCGCCGAAGTCTACGGCAGTGCCTCGGCAATAGGTGAGCTGCAGAGTGTCGGTGATGCGATTTATTTCTCGGAATCCAGCCCGGCCGAAGGTGGCAAGGTGGGGATCAAGCGTCTCGAAAAAGACGGCAGCATTACCAGTGTGGTGGCGCCGGCCTTTGGTATTGGCAGCCGCGTTCATGAATATGGCGGAGGCGACTTTCTCGGCATAGGCCAGAGCCTGTTTGTCACCAAGGGGCAGGATCAGCTGTTTTACCGGATAGCGCCCAATCAGGAGGCGCTGGCACTGACACCCAATGGCACCCGTCACGGCGACTGTATCTCTTATCCCAAGGGCTCACGGATTATCTGTGTCCGGGAAGATCATCGCCAACCGGGAGAGCCCAAGGCCAGTTTGGTGACCATTAACCTGAATTTCTCCGGTGAAGGGGATATCTTCGTCGATGGTCACGACTTTATCAGTTCTCCGGCAATTAATGCCGACAATACACAGCTTGCCTGGATCACCTGGGAACACCCCAACATGCCTTGGGATAATACCCAGTTGTGGCTTGGGGATCTCAACCGCAAGGGGCAGTTGACCAATATTCGCCAAATCGCCCCTGAGCGAAAGGGCGCACTGATGCAACCCCTGTTCAGCCCTGGCGGTGTGCTCTACTTTATTGCCGACTATGACAACTGGTGGAACCTGTATCGGCTGGATGCCAACGGCAGTATCGAGCAGGTTACCCAACTCAAGGCTGAAATCGGCGGCCCTGCCTGGAAGCTGGGTCAGCATGCTTACGCCTTTGAGAATGAAAACACCCTGATAGCCAGCTTCAACAAGGAAGGCGATGCCGGATTGCTGCGACTGGATCTGCAGACTGGGGTCATTGAACCTTTGGCCGCCGACTTTGCCGATATCAGGCAGGTGGTGCAAGGAGCCGACGGGGTTTATTTTGTTGGCAATAGGCCAACACCCGAGCGCGGCATCTATAAGGTTTCCGGCCGCGGTACAGAGCTTGTGTACGCCCCGGAGATCAGCGGATTGGATCCCAAATATATCTCCCGCGCCATCAATGTGGAGTTCACCACCAAGGGGGGAGACAAGGCTCACGGCTATTTTTATCCGCCGGTAAATGGTGACTACCAACCCCAGCCGGACACCCGACCGCCGTTGTTGATGATGTTGCATGGTGGCCCGACCGCCAAGGCCAACCGGGCTTACAGCAGCGCCATTCAGTACTGGACCAGTCGCGGCTTTGCCGTGTTTGAGCTCAATTACCGCGGCAGTACCGGCTTTGGTCGCCAATATCGCCAAAGCCTCTATGGCAACTGGGGCAAGGCAGATGTTGAGGATGCTGTCTGGGCCGCAGGGTTTTTAGTTGACCAAGGCTGGGTCAGTGCTGACAAACTGGCGATTCGCGGCGGCAGTGCCGGTGGCTTGAGCGTGCTTTCAGCCTTGGCTTTCCATGATAAGTTCAAGGCCGGGGTGAGCTATTTCGGGATCAGTGATATCGAGGTGCTGGGCAAGGAAACCCATAAGTTTGAGTCAAGATACCTGGATCAACTGATAGGCCCTTACCCGGAAATGAAGGCAGTGTATCGTGAACGCTCGCCCCTGTACCACCTGCAGGGTTTCAACGAACCTTTGCTGCTTTTGCAAGGACTCGAAGATAAGGTGGTGCCACCGAGTCAGTCGCAGCATATCTACAAGGCGCTGAAAGACAAGGGCGTACCCACGGCATTTATCGGCATTGAGGGGGAAGGGCACGGCTTTCGTCAGCCCCATAACAAGATACTGGCGCTGGAATCTGAGCTGGTGTTCTACGGCATGGTGTTTGACTTCACCCCGGCGGGCACGCTGCCGACACTGAAGCTGGACAATGCCGAAGCTCTGGTGCGGCCTGGGCAGCAAGCCCAATTGTCTGAGTGACAACTTCAGGCCTGTTTGGCTTCGCTGGACAGGCCATCTATGATGGCGCATTCAGACTGATTGCCGCCGCGGCACTGGGATACCAGCTCGCTCAGTTGGGCATGCAGCGAGGCCAGCCTGGCCATCTTGTCTTCCAACGCCTGCAGGTGCCCCTTGGCCAGACGTTTGACATCCTCGGCGCAGCGCTTGGGATTGTGTTTCAGTTGCAACAGATCCCGGCACTCATCCAAGGTAAAGCCCAGCTCGCGGCAGTGCTGCAAAAACTTGAGTGCTTCAATTTCTGCGGCCTGGTACTCACGATATCCATTGTCGCCTCTGTGGGCTTCAACCAAGCCTATGTCATGGTAATAGCGGATACTCTTGATACTCAGACCTGTTGCCTTGGCCACTTCGCCTATTTTCATCGTTGAACTCCTGCCGTGTTGGGTCTCTTGTGGGCTATTTTGTCGCGCCGCAAGCGCATTGTTGAGAGTCAGGGCACCTTTTCTGTTATGGATAATTATTCGGGCTTGACTCTCCTGCTACTGGAGACTTTAACCTTTATATCAGTGTTGAGCCAGCCTCGCTTGCGAGGGGCACAGATGGGAGTTTCCAATGGATCAGATACAATTCACCATAGTGAATATGAAGTGCGGCGGCTGCGCCCGTAAGATAAAGGCCCTGTTCGCCGATGATACCGGCGTAGAAGCCGCTACCGAGGTGGCGGATAAGTCGTTGACGCTGACATTCGCCCCGGGCGCTGAGCTTACCCCCGCCGCGGCGCTGGCGAAACTGAAAGACGCAGGTTATGACGCTGAGCAGGCCGAGATTGCGGCTCCCGGCGCCGGTGACCGCGCGCAAGAGCCCAGCCCTGAACCCAGCCCTGAAGCCCCTGCCAGCTTTAGTTTCCATGTTGCCGATATGAACTGCGGCCACTGTGAGAGTAAGCTTCGCAAGGCGCTGGCTGATGAGCTTGAGGTAGAAGTCGACCTTAATGGCAAACAGCTGCGGCTGAAAAGTCACAAGAGCGCGGCCGAACTAGCGGAATTGATAATTGGCGCAGGCTTTACCCCGCAAACGCTGGAACCTGGCAATACAAGTGAGCCGGAAAACTTCTACTTTTATGTTGGCGATATGAGCTGTGGCCATTGTGAGGTCAGTATTCGTAAGGCGCTCAGCGATGAAGCCGAGGTGACGGTCAATCTGAAACAGAAACGGCTTGCACTGAAAAGCCAAAAAACTGCCGCCGAGTTGACCGAGCTGTTAAAGGCCGCCGGGTTTACCGCCGAGCCTTGGCGCGATGAGCATGCCGAGGCTGATACCGAGACTGAGACAGAAGCTCAGGTTGACGCTTTGAAACCGGCAGTGGCCGCAACTACAACTGAAGCTGAAACTGGCAAGCATGCCGATAAAGCCATCAAGCAGAAGGCCGCCATGGCTCACTCAGCCAACCCCACACTGCTGTTTGTACCGGATATGAGCTGCGCCAGCTGCGTGGCCAAGATAGAAAAAGCCTTTGCCGCCAAAGAGGTTGAGGCCAGAGTCAACTTGGCCGACAAGCAGGTGAGCGTGGCCGCAGGTTTGCCAGTGGCTGAAGCCGTTGCGCTGCTGCTCTCGGCCGGGTATCGCGCCGAGCCGATAACGGATGCCGCCAGTGCCATGGCCGACAAAGCCGAGCATGATGCCAGGGAATATCGCACCCGGATCAGACAGGCGATCGCCGGTCTCGGGCTGGGGATCCCCTTGATGATCTGGGGCCTGGCCGGTGGTGACATGATGATCCACGATAGCCAAAGCCAACTTATCTGGGGCGCCATGGGGCTGCTGACCTTGTTGCTGCTGGTTACCACCGGGGGGCACTTCTTCAGTGGTATGTGGCGCTCACTTAAGGCCAAGAGTGCCAACATGGATACGCTGATCGCCCTGGGTACGGGCACGGCCTGGCTTTACTCCATGCTGGTGGTGCTTATTCCCGGCTTTTTCCCCGACGGCACCCGTCATGTGTACTTTGAGGCCAGTGTGATGATCCTCGGCTTGATTAACCTTGGGCATGCGCTGGAGCTGAGAGCCCGCGGCAAGACCAGTGAAGCGGTGCAGAAGCTTATTGGCCTGCAGAGCAATACGGCCATCAAGATCACCGAAAACGGCGATGAAACCGTGGCCATAGCAGCGCTGGTGGTGGGCGATAAGCTGAGACTGCGCCCGGGTGACAGAGTGGCGCTCGACGGTGAAGTGCTTTCAGGCAATTCGCTGCTCGATGAGTCCATGCTCACAGGCGAACCCATTCCCGTGGCTAAATCCGTGGGCGACAGTCTGAGCGCCGGCACAGTCAATGGAAACGGCAGCCTTATTTACCAAGTTACTGCCGGGCCTGCCGATACCCGCCTGGCGAAGATTATCGCCCTGGTTCAGGAGGCCCAGACCTCCAAGATGCCCATAGGGCGACTGACAGACAAGATAGCCGCCGTGTTTGTGCCTGTGGTGGTGGTGATTGCGCTGCTGGCGGCCATCATCTGGTATTTTGCCGGCCCTGAGCCTGCGCTGTCCCATGCGTTGGTGGTGCTGACCAGTGTACTGATTATCGCCTGTCCCTGCGCCTTGGGGCTGGCGACGCCCATGTCCATCATGGTATCTGTCGGCCGCGCCGCTTCCATGGGGGTGTTGGTGAAAAACGGTGAGGCGCTGCAAACCGCCAGCAAGGTCAGCTGTGTGGTGCTGGATAAGACCGGCACCATCACAGAAGGTAAGCCCGCCGTCACCCAGGTGGATATTTTCGATGATGCCTTTGATGAGCGCGAGCTGCTGCGCGCCGTGGCGAGCCTTGAACAACACTCGGGCCACCCCTTGGCTGCGGCGCTGCTGGATGCCGCCAAAGCCAAAGAGGTTGTGCTGAGTGAGCCGCAGGGGTTTGACTATCGCCAGGGGCAAGGTCTGCTGGGGCAGTTTGAAGGCCGGCAGTGGGCGGTCGGCAACAGCAAGTTAATGGACGCACTGGGCATTAGGCTGACCGAGACGCACCAGGCAAGACTGGAGCAGGGGGCGGCGCTTGGACACACCCAGGTGCTGGTGGCCCGAGATAATCAACTGCTGGCGTTGGTGGGGATCGGTGACCCAATCAAAGCCGATGCCAAAGAAGCCATGACCGCGCTCAAGGCCCAGGGCAAGCGCTTGGTATTGCTCAGTGGTGATAACCAGGCCACAGCCGAAGCCGTGGCGCGTCAGGTGGGGATTGAGGAAGTCATCGCCGGGGTGTTGCCGGATGAAAAGCAATCCTGGGTCAGTAAGTTTCAAGCGCAGGGTGAAGTGGTGGCCATGGTCGGTGATGGGATCAATGACGCCCCGGCGCTGATGGCCGCCGATGTCGGCATTGCCATGGGCTCGGGCACCGAGATTGCCATAGAGAGCGCCGACCTGACCTTGCTTAACCCAAGGCTGGGTAGTTTGGCCGGGGCATTTGCCCTGTCGCGGGCGACACTTGGCAACATCAAGCAGAACCTGTTCGGCGCCTTTATCTACAACACTCTGGGGATCCCGATTGCGGCCGGGGTGCTGTATCCGCTGACAGGGATCTTGCTGAGCCCTGTGGTGGCCGGCGCGGCAATGGCGCTGTCTTCATTGACTGTGGTGACCAACGCCAACCGCTTGCGGCGTCAGTCTTTGGATTAAGCTCTTTCAGCGTTCGAGCCGGGGAAATTTCCCCGGCTTTTTATTGTTTTCTTGTTTTATCACCTTGTTTTTCCTGTTTAAATAAGGGGTTTGCCTTTGCTCAGCACCAATGCCCGCCGGAAAAAAGCCTGCGGTCACGGCCTGAGCCCTTAGCCTGTCAGAGCCTTTGGTCAATATAAGCTTGGGGCTGGATATCGCTGGCCAAGCGAGTCACAGCAAGGGCTACAGGGAATAAGAAAAAATGTGGAATGAGAAAAGGAATGGGAAAGGAGTAGGAAAATGCAATCCAGAAAATTAACCGCGGCAGCTAAGCTGAGTCTGCTAGGCGGCGCCTTACTGCTCAGCGCCATCTCTGTGCCTGTTCAGGCGGGCTGCGGCGAGAAAACCACTGAGTGCATAGTGATCAAGGGTGACAGCCAAAAGACCCTGGAGTGTGAAATCACGGTTTGTGCCAATGTGCACTCATTTCTCAGTCGCTGGCAGTTGGCCGATGGCACCACGCTGAGCACGGATTACACCGAGGACAGCGAGAGCATCACTATCAATGGTGAGCCGGGATATGCCTTGCCGGCAGATATTTTGCGCGCTGAACTTGGCTGTTACAGCACTTTTGCAACAAACAAGGCGGAAACTACCTTGGTGTGTGGCCGCGATCTGGATTTTTAATCTGCTTGCAGAAGATTTTTAAAGTCTTTTATAAACAGCTGGTTGCACTGCTTTATCTCGCTGGCTGCATGCGAGTTTGGTTGATAATTCACGCAGGAATGTTATAGTGCCCGGCTTTATTTACCCGGCCAATCATAGGCCTTGGGCTCTTGGACGGCGCTTTACATGGCCCGGTCCCGCATCTGGATATTTTGGAATCATACAGTGATAACGACAGCTAACATCACCATGCAGTTTGGCGCCAAGCCGCTGTTTGAAAACATCTCGGTTAAATTCGGCGAAGGCAACAGATACGGCCTTATCGGCGCCAATGGCTGCGGTAAGTCTACCTTTATGAAGATCCTTTCCGGTGAGTTGGAGCCAACCTCGGGTAATGTGTCGCTGGATCCCAACGAGCGTCTGGGTAAGTTGAACCAGGATCAGTTCGCCTATGAAGAGCACAGCGTTATCGACACAGTTATCATGGGCCACAAAGAGCTGTGGGCGGTGAAGCAGGAGCGCGATCGCATCTACTCCTTACCGGAAATGAGCGAAGAAGATGGCATTAAAGTGGCCGATCTCGAGATGCAGTTTGCCGAAATGGACGGTTATACCGCAGAAAGCCGCGCCGGTGAGCTGCTGCTCGGGGTGGGTATTCCGCTGGAACAACATTTTGGCCCCATGAGTGAAGTGGCACCGGGTTGGAAACTCAGGGTGCTGCTGGCACAGGCCTTGTTCTCTGATCCCGATGTATTGCTGCTCGACGAACCGACCAACAACCTGGATATCGATACCATTCGCTGGCTGCAGGAGATGCTTAACCAGCGTAACAGCACCATGATCATCATTTCCCACGACAGATACTTCCTCAACTCTGTCTGTACCCATATGGCGGATCTGGACTATGGTGAGCTGCGGGTCTATCCGGGCAACTATGATGAATATATGACAGCCGCCTCTCAGGCCCGCGAGCGCCTGGTGGCTGAAAACGCCAAGAAGAAGGCACAGATTGCCGAGCTGCAAACCTTCGTGGCGCGCTTCTCTGCCAACGCTTCCAAGGCCAAGCAGGCCACATCCCGTGCCCGTCAAATCGACAAGATCAAGCTGGATGAGATCAAGGCTTCCAGCCGGGTTAACCCCTACATTCGTTTCGAGCAGGAGAAGAAACTGTTCCGTAACGCTTTGATTGTTGAGAATATGAGCAATGGTTACGATGAGCTGCTGTTCAAGGATGTGAACTTTATCGCTGAAGTGGGCGAGCGTATCGCGATTCTGGGTGAAAACGGCGTGGGTAAGACCACCTTGTTGCGTACTCTGATCCACGAGTTGCCACAAAAGAGCGGTACCATTCAGTGGTCTGAAAACCATCGTATCGGCTACTACGCCCAGGATCATGCCAGCGACTTTGAAAATGATATGAACCTGTTCGACTGGATGGGTCAGTGGCGTCTGGAAGGTGATGACGATCAGGCGGTGCGTTCAGTGCTGGGCCGTATGCTGTTCAGCGCCGACGACATCAAGAAATCTGTCAAGGTACTGTCCGGTGGTGAGCAGGGTCGTATGCTGTTTGGCAAGCTGATGCTGCAAAAGCCCAATATTCTGGTGATGGACGAACCGACCAACCACCTGGATATGGAATCGATTGAGTCGTTGAACAACGCCCTCGAACTCTATGAAGGCACCTTGCTGTTTGTCAGCCATGACCGTGCCTTCGTTTCATCACTGGCCAACCGTATCATAGAGATAAGCGCTGATGGCGTGAGCGACTTCAAGGGCACTTATGATGAGTTCCTGGCCAGCAAAGGCATTGAAGCCTAAGTCTTTTATGGCGAGCTTGGTTTAACACCAAGTAAAAAAAATCACAATAAACAAGGCCGGTTCATTGAACCGGCCTTGCTGTTTTTTAAGGGCTTGGATCAGAGGCTGGACTTCCACTTCTGATTACTGTCGCCATGGTGATGGTAGAGGATAAGAGCCGCGCCGGCTTGTTCTCCCGAGGCATCAAGCACCTGATTGGGTGCCATTCGGCTTGAGAACACGCTGCCGTCTTTATCGAATGCCTGAGCCGGATTGGAAGCATCGCAGGGCGCCAGTGCCAACTGGCTATGATCCTGGGTATTGCCACCGGGAATGTGCAGGCACAGTCCCGCGTCACCAGCCAGTTTGATACTGCCTTTTATCGGATCGAAGTACCATTTTTGCCCCTGACGGTTGCTGCAGTTGTCCAGGTTCACCAGGCTGCCGCTTTGGGCCTGTTCGGGAGCGCTGATACATAGCCCGGCACGTTTATCCCGCAAACTGACCCAGCGGTGAATGGTCATCTCAGGCCTGAGCAACCATTGCTGGTTGGCGCCGCCATGAAACTGCCATTGACCCACTTGGGCATCGTTGCCACGGCCGTAGGCGTCGGCCACTATATTGGCGTCATGGGCACTGCGAATAAAGCGGCCGTCATAATCCCAACGCAGATTGTCGCTGTCGACACACTCCCATACCACGATTTCGCCTTCATTGTAGGCCTGGCCGCGATTGTCCAAACACAAGGATGGATTGGCCTTGTTGCTGAACATGCGTTTGTCGGCATCAAAACTCCAGCGTTGATCCCAGGCGTCGCGTTCACAGTCATAGAGGATCACATCTGTGCCATTGACCATATCGCTGCCATTACCCGGAATATCCATACACTTGTCCGAAGCGCGGTTGACTATCCGCACATAGGTCGGCAGTGGATTGATATAGGCTTCATCCCTGTGGGCTTCTGCGCGCTCCCACATCTGCAGATAGGCTTCGGCCGAGTTCATCAAGGCTTCATAGGTACTGCCGCCAAGCTGCTCGCGCACATCCTGCAGATGATCAGCCAGCATACCGTAATGGGCCATGCCATCCTGATTGAAGTCAAATACACGATTCCCCGATACCTGACGCTCAAACTGGATACCGAACTCACTGACGAAGGGGTAGTGCAGTGGATTAGTGGCCGCATCGTCTCTGGGACCGGCCTGAGCGCCGAGGCCACTCATATCGGTTCCCAGGCCGACACCCGGCAGAAAAGGAGTATCGGCTATCAACTGCAGGTATCTATCAATACTGCCTCCAAGATGGTTGGCGTTACTGTTGTAGGGCGCCATAAAACCGCCGACCTTGGCCAGGCGCAGGGTGTTGGGGTGCAGTCTGCCTTGGGGGCCATCAGTCATCCAGCTGTGGCTGGTGATCACCCCGCCATATTGGCGCTGCTCGACAATATCCATCACACTGGTGGCGGTTTGTGCCGACATATGATCCAATTCTATCAACATTCCCATATCTATCATGCGGTTAACCAGGTAGACGCCTTTTTCGGACAAGCCATGCTTGTTGCAGTGCAGCATGTTCTCGTCGTACTGGGGATTGAGACCCACGGCATTGAGAATATCCTTGAGCACTGGGATTTCGCCCAAAATGGGGAAACCGGACTTGAATGGTCTGCCCTGAGTGTCGGCGTCGCAGGCCTGGGTTTCAAAGAAATGGCCTGTCGCCAAGACTTCACCGATATTGATAAAGCCGTCTTCCACCACTGAGCCGCCCAGTTGGTTATCGAACTTGTGGGTCGGGAACAGGATTCTCACCCCCTTGGCATAAACTTGCTGCAGTTGCTCTTCAATCTGGCGGCGGTTGCAATCATCCTTGATACCACAGTTGAACAGCTCTGAGGCCTCTATGCCCATCAGCACCGCCAGCTTGCCGTCGGCAATGACCTCGCGAGCCTCTTGAGGCGAGGACACCAGGCGGAAGAAGCCTTTGCCGGGGCCGCCGGACTGCACATCAATATACTCCTGCATTTGCTTGAGACGGTTAATCTGCAACTGAATGCTGTTCATGGTGTTACAGTCGTTGGGGTTGACCCAACTGGCAGGATTGATGGTTTTCTGGGCGTTGCACAACACCTCGTTTTCCACCAGATGGGTGACCATCAGGCGCAAACCGCCTAGCCATGCGCGCTCAATCCACTTGTAGTAGTAACCTGAGTGGGTCATCTGCTCGTGATTGGGCCACCAGGGGAAGTCCGGCCAGCCTCGGGTGTCATAGCGGAAGTTGGCGTCGTTGAAGGAGTAGAGATTGCCGATGAGATCCAGTGAGCCATTCGGCCCATGGATCACCGCACTGTCGTTCAACGCCTGGGTCACCCCCCAGCGGTGGAACGGCTTGCCATGCATCATCTTGCCGCCCATAAACTCATACGAGGTGATATGGGTGTGGGCATCTACCAGACCACGCACCGGCAGTGAAGCATCGCCTTTCAGGGCGGAGAAATCACCACTGGCATTGACTTCAACCTCGGGAAACGCGCTGCAGGCGTCACTGGCAACCAGCTTGAAGCTTGCCTCTGAAGTGTTGTTTCCAGGGTTGAGCAGATCGAAGAAATACAAGCCTCCGCCGCTGTAGTTGTGCCTGAGTCCCAGATTGAGGCCCACGGCGTGAAAGCGATAACTGAATTCACCGGATGGCGCTGTTTCGGCGTCAACCCGCCACTCGGCAAATTCCCCCGGGTAACGACCGGCGCTGACTTCGGCCGGCAGATGGCTGGCAAAGAAGCGGCCATCTGCGTCTGTCATCATAAAATGACCGCGGCGACTGGGTTTGAAGTAAAACGCACTGGCCTCGGCCTGGCTGATATTATCGAAACGATAACTCAGACCATCATCCACAGTGCCTCCCTGATGGAAGCGATGCAGATACTGGCCATTGGTCGGCGATTGAATAATAAAACATTGCTGCGCCAGGCTGTCGACCGCCTGGGTGGTTTGCGTTTCAGCTGCAGCTAGGGGGAGGGTTCCCAGCGCAAACAGGCTGGGGATCAGGGCAGAGAACAGACTTTTGGCACTGGGCCAATCTCCATGTCCGATTAGCTTTTTCATAGGTTAGTCCACGAAGTTGCTGGTTAATGTTGGTTTATTTCGCAACTGCTAAACTTCTGCACCCTCATGTATATGGCTAACACTGGTTTTAATCAAGCGATTGTTTAAATTTTGTTAACTTTGAGGTTGGTGATCTTGGTAACAGGCAACGTTGAGATGTAGAGACTGCTGCGCCACTGCGCCTTCTTGATTTGAGTTGATTGGTTTTTATATGTTTAAACTCAAAGTCTTGTGAAGTTTTCTGGTGATTGGTTTTATAGGCTACGGCGTCTCTTATGCTGCGGATTTAGCTGTGTCAAAGGTATACCTTCTGATATCAGTAGCCCCTTGCCGGAGCTCGCGATTGGGTGCAGGTGTTGTCTGCGTTTGGTGAAATAGGCCAAACGATTGAAGGGAAATTGGCTGAATTTACAGCCCGGCTTTGGCCAGTTCTGTCGCCATCTGTTCAAGACCGCTCAGGCCCTGGATATCGGTTTCCTTGAGGGGCAGTCGAAAGCGGGGCAGCTTGCTAAAGTTTACGTCTATCTCTTCGAGGTGCACGGCTTCCTGCTGGCGGCGTTTGGCAAGAAAACTGCCGTCGGCCTCGGGTGGCAGCAGTCGATTGACCACCAAACCTGCCAACGGTAACTGCTCGGCCTGCAGGCTGGCCACGGCGCGGCAGGTTTCCAGAATAGGCAGCTTCTCTGCGGTCAGAACAAACAGCAGCCCTGTTTGCTGCGGATCTTTAATCAGCTCACGGGTGCGCTGCAGCAGCCGTTGGCGGGCCAGCAGGGTTTCGGCTATGGCCTTGTTGCGCGGCGCCATTCCGGCGGTGGCGTGCTCGGCCGGATCGTCGAAGGGGTTATCGACATCACGGCCCCGGCCGGGTGTCAGGTGCGACAGCATGGCGCCGAGCTTCTCTGATTTCTGATTGGCGCTCAGCATACCTTGGGTCCAGGCGGCCATCGCCTCAGGCAGGCTCAGCAGCCTAAGGGTATGGCCGGTGGGCGCGGTATCGAAAATAATCAGATCGTATTCACCGAGGCCGCTTTCCAGGGTCTTGGCAATCCGCTCCAGCAAGGCGGCTTCCTGGGCACCGGGAGACTGACGGGTGAGGCGCATCTGCCGCTCGATTTCAACGAACATCTCCGGGCGGGTAAAACTCTTCAACTGTTGGCTGACACGGTCGAGATGTTGGCGCACTTCCTCATCCGGGTCGATTTCCAGTGCATCCAGATTGGGTGCCAGCCGGGTGCAGTGATCGCCTATCTGCTTGGCAAAGGCATCGCTCAGGCTGTGGGCCGGATCTGTGGACACCAGCAGGACTTTCTTGCCGCGCCCGGCCGCCAACAGGGCCAGTGAGGAGGAGACAGTAGTCTTGCCGACACCGCCTTTGCCACCCACCCACAGAATACGTTTGTCTGTAAGCTGCGCCATAGCCCGTCCTTAATTAACATCTTGTTTCAACAGCATCTGAACTGATCCAGCGGTGAGTGGGGCATACCCATACGCAGGTGCCAGTCATGGAACTTTTCCAGCATCAAGGGCTGCAGCTCCAGAGTGTAGTAACTGGCCGGGTTGGGTACCCCCATCATTTCGGAGAAGATCAGCAGCATAAAAAGATCGTCCTGCTCCCTGCGGGCGCGGGCGACTGCCGAGCGGAAGGGGGCGTTATACGCCTCTTCCGCCAGGTGGCTCAGGTCTTTGACCAATGCCTTGATCTTCGCCAGTTTCATCAGTCGTTCTCCGCCGCAGTTTTACGCGCCTTGAGCGAACGGCTCAGCGTGGCACTGCACTCCAGTGAAATCACTATGGCGGCGATCAGTACCACCAAGTCCAGAGTAAACAGGAACCAATCCTGCTTGTCGTAGAAGCCTTTGAGTTGAATAAGCAGGCCCATGGTGGTCATCACCAGCAGGAAGATAAGCGGAGCCAGGGTATACCACATGGGGCGACCCAGTTTCACCAGCATCACTGTGATTACCAACAATGTCAGGCCAGCCAGTAACTGGTTGGTGGTGCCAAACAGCGGCCAGATCAGCATGCCACCCGAGCCGTCACCGCCGGCGCCGAAGGCCAGCAGCAAGCAGGTGCCCACGGCCAGCAGAGTGGCGACGGCGCCATTTTGCATCCAGTTGAGGTTATAGATGCTGCCCCATTCCTGGAAGATGTAACGCTGCAGCCGCAAGCCTGTGTCCATCGTGGTACCGGCAAACAGCACTACCATTACTGTCAGCAGGGTTTGCGCCATGGTTTCATCCATGCCTATCCCGGATTCGAGGATATTGGCGCCGCCCTTGATAAAGGCGCTGACGCCCCCCTGCCCAAAGGCGTGATAGACAGCCTGCCAGTCGGCCAGGGTCGCAAAACCCGCGGTGGCGGCTATGATGGCCGCCAGTGCCAGGGAGCCTTCGCCTATGGCGCCAAAGTAACCGACAAAACGCACATCCGGTTCTTTATCCAGTTGTTTTGAGGTGGTTCCGCTGGAAACCAGGCCGTGGAAGCCGGAAATCGCACCGCAGGCAATGGTGACAAACAGCAGTGGCACTATGGATGGAGTGCCTTCGGGCACATCGGTATTAAAGGCCGGTGCCACTATATCAGGCGCACCCAGAAGCACGGCGCCGTAAAGCAAGCCTAAGCCGATAAACAGCTGAATACCATTGATATAGTCCCGTGGTTGCAGCAGCATCCATACCGGCAGCAGCGAGGCGATGGCGGCATAAACAAACAGCAGGATGATCCAGCTTTGGTTATCCGACAGCGGCCCCAGGGTTTCCGGCAATGCCAGCGGCAAAGACGGGCCGATATAGATGAGCGCGTACAATGCTGCCACGCCGACAATGGACACCACCAAGAGGTTGATAAGACGGCGGTAGATAAGCTGGCCTATGATGAGTGCCACCACTATGGCGCCCCAAACCGGCAGGGTGGCGCTGGGGAAGTTGATCAACTGCTTGGCAATGACGACGGCAAACACGGCGTTAACCATGAGCAACACCAAGAATATCACCACCATAAAGATGCTGCGGGCCCGCTCGCCGATAACATCACCCGTGACCGCACCTATGGATTTGGCCTTGTTGCGGTTACTGGCCCAGATGGCGCCGGCATCGTGCACCCCGGCAAAGAAGATGGTGCCGAACACCACCCAGAGGAAGGCCGGCACCCAGCCCCAGATAACCGCAATAGCCGGGCCGATAATCGGTGCAGCTCCGGCCACAGAGGTAAAGTGGTGGCCCCAAAGCACATATTTATTGGTGGGCACATAGTCGATACCATCCTGCATCTCGTGTGCAGGAGTCACGAAGTTGGGATCGACTTTGAAGATTTTTTCGCAGATGAATTTTGAATAGACAAAATAGCCGGCCGCCATCGCGCCCAGGCCCATTAACATCAACAGCACAGCATTCATGGGACACCTCTTGTTGTTGTTTTGATGTATCGATGTTAATGGAAGGTGGTTGTGGCTGATATCAGACTAAAGTCCTATTCGCTCGCGGCTATCAAGAACAGCATCTTTGCTGTAGGCATTTGTCAGAAAAGCAATAATTGCCTGCAATACCGCGGTGGTTCATGCCGCTTGATTGCGCGTTTCGCCGCTTTTATGGGCTATCAAACTTATCCGGATGAGAGCCGAATATTGCAGTGATAGCCCTTAGGTGAACAGATACTGACCCCTGTGTCTCATTTCCTCAATTCGGCGCGGTATTATGGGGCGCACAGCGTGAGATTTAGCGCTAGAATGGGCCAGTGCCACCGGCTTGCAGCGGCACAGATAATATTAATAACATCACAAAGGAAGCTGGATTGTGACGAAGAAAATTATCCTGGATACAGATCCCGGTATTGATGATGCAATGGCAATTCTGTTTGCCGAAGGGCATGCCGCTGTGGATCTTATCGGTATCACCACAGTATTTGGCAACGCCACCATTGAAAACAGCACTCGCAATGCCCTTTACTTGAAACAGAAATACGGCATGAAGGCAGACGTATCCATGGGGGCGGATAAGCCGCTGTCGCGCCCTCCTGTCGGCCCTACCACCATAGTTCATGGTGATACCGGTTTTGGCGATCTGCAAGTCACCGCCGCCGATGTCAGCCTAAGCGCCGATCCCCGTCCGGCATGGCAGTATATCGTCGAGCAGCTCAAGGCGCAGCCGGGGGAGATCACTCTTGTGGCTGTTGGGCCTCTGACCAATCTGGCTCTGGCGCTGCAGCATGAACCCGGGATCACCAAACTGGTTAAAGAAGTGGTGATCATGGGCGGGGCCTTCGGGGTTAACGGCCATCAGGGCAATGTCAGCCCGTTTGCCGAAGCCAATATCCATGACGATCCCGAGGCGGCCGATATCGTATTTACTGCCGACTGGCCCGTGGTGATTATCGGTCTGGATGTGACCCATGAGAGTTTCTTTACGCCCGAGTATCTGGATAAGCTGCGCGATGAAGCCGGTGAGCCGGGACGCTTTATTCACCAGATAAGCCGTTTCTATCTCGACTTTTACCAGCGTAGCCTGGGAATTTCCGGCTGCCACGTGCACGACCCCTCGGCGATTGCCTATGTGATAGATCCCAGCCTGTTTACCCTGAGAAAGGGGCCTGTGCGGGTGGTTTGCTCCGGCCCGGCCATTGGCCACACAATGCAGAAAACCTACGAGCGGCGCCATCCCCATGATGACTGGAGCGATATGCCGGCGCAAAGTGTTGGGGTGGGGGTGCGCAACGAGGCGCTGCTCGAACTGTATCGCAACACCCTGATAGATTTCGGTCGTCGGTCATAGGTCTTGCTGCGGTAGTTATTTTTCTGCCAGCCGACCTCATCTGATGCCAGAGCCCGGTATTTGGCCGGGCTCTTTTACTAAGGAAGGTGCGAATAAGTCCTCGTGGCACTCTGGCTTGCACAGCAATTGGCTTTCAAGGCATCTGACTGAAGGCATGCCGGGGCCTGTCGAAGTCGGATAACGCAGAGAGCCGGTTGCTGTGAAAGCCCCAAAGGGCGTGGCTTACAAACCTGTCTGCTATGTTGTGCTTCTTGTAAAGGACTAGCCATTTGCTGCGAACCACGCCTTGCATACAGGCCTGTAAGCCAACGCAGAGCACGCATGGGACTTGTTCGCACCTTCCCTAACCCTTTGCAGGGGCTCTTGTCTTGCGCTTTATCCGCCTTTTCACTTTATTCATCTGTTACCCGTCCCAACATGGTTCAGCGTTAGTCGGCTTCCAGGTTCAGTATTCCTCTTGTTAATTATGACTCCTCTTTTTTGGTCATAACTCCTCATTCTAATCACTCTTTCTCATTGTCACCTTATTCTCAGCTTCCCCCTACTCATCGCCTTATCCTCAGCCCCAGTCTCAATCTCAGTGTCCGGCTTCCAAGCAGCAGGTTAGGTCCGGAGCGACAGGCGTATTTATCTGCGCTATCGGGTTACAGAGTGAGTTGCAAGGTTTTAGTTCAAATGATATCTGCTGTAATTATTTAGACGGTGAACGCTTGGGTCGTTCTGCGGTAATTTTTCGGTTAACACCTCAGAAATAGCGAAGTTTTGTCGGTAAATAGAAACTTTTTCAGATAAATTTCAAGCAACGTAAGCATTTGTTGCTGTGAGGTAAATCACTGTTTTGTGACTTGTGTGATCTGAAAACTCGGCTCCGGTCAGGTTGATAATTACAGTTCAAATCATTAGGCTTGTTTTTAATTGAACGGTCAATTAATAAAAATATGCCCAAGATTGGAATGAAACCCGTGCGCCGCCAGCAACTGATCGATGCCACTATGGCCTCGGTGGCTGCCAATGGTTTGCACAATACCACCATCAACAGCATCAGCCACTTGGCCGGGTTGTCGTCGGGGATCATCAGCCATTATTTCGGTGGCAAGCAGGAGCTGATTGAAGCGACATTGCGGCATTTGCTGGAACAACTGAAGCTGGCTTTGCTGGCGCAAACGGCAGAGCGGCAGCTTTCCCCCAAGGCACGGCTGCACGCCATAGTGGCGGCCAACTTCACCGAGTTTCAACGCTCGGGGGCGGCTACCCGTACCTGGCTTAATTTCTGGGCTCAGTCCATGCATGAGCCCGGGCTTGCCAGGTTGCAGCAGGTCAACAGTGCCAGACTGCAGAGTAACCTGGCCTTCTCTTTCAAACAGTTATTGCCCAGGGAGCAGGCGCTCAAGAGTGCCGAGCAGGTGGCCGCCATGATTGACGGTTTTTGGCTGCGCAGTGCTCTCAGTCCTGAACCTGAGCAGGCGTTTGCTGCCGCAGAATCCTGGTGTATCGATTTCATTGACCAAAGTCTGGCTTATCACGGAGTACATTGATGACACAGCCTGTTTATCAGAATTTTATTGACGGTCGTTATATGGCCAACGCCTCGGGTGAATCCTTTGAGGTGATTAACCCAGGCACGGGCCAGGTGCAATACCGCGTTGAAGTGGCCGATGAGGCCATCAAACAGGCGGCCATTGCCAGTGCCAAACGCGGGTTTGCCGCTTGGTCAGCCATGAGCGCCATGGCCCGCAGCCGGGTGCTGTTAAGGGCCGTGGCCCTGCTGCGGCAGCGCAACGATGAGCTGGCCAAAATTGAAGTGCTGGATACGGGTAAACCCTGGCAGGAGGCATCTGTGGTGGACGTGGTCACAGGGGCCGATGCCATAGAATACTTCGCCGGCATAGTGGTGGGCCTGGAAGGCTGTCAGCAAAGTGTTGGCGATGATTTCTTCTATACCCGCCGAGAACCTCTGGGGATCTGTGCCGGTATCGGCGCCTGGAATTATCCTTTGCAGATTGCCTGTTGGAAGTCGGCGCCGGCGTTGGCCGCCGGTAATGCGATGATCTTCAAGCCGTCAGAGGAGACCCCGCTCGGCGCTCTGAAGCTGGCGGAAATCTTTATCGAAGCCGGTGTGCCCGCCGGGGTGTTCAATGTGGTGCAGGGCGCGGCCGAAGTAGGTCAATGGCTGACTCACAGTGAGGATATCGCCAAGGTGTCCTTTACCGGCGAAGTGGGCACAGGCAAGAAGGTGATGGCGGCAGCGGCCTCCAGTCTCAAGGATGTCACCATGGAACTGGGGGGCAAGTCTCCGCTGATCATCTTTGAAGACGCCGAGCTGGAAGATGCCGTCAGCGCCGCCATGCTGGGCAACTTTTATACCCAAGGTGAAATTTGTACCAATGGTACCCGTGTCTATGTCGCCCGCAATCTTTACCCGGCCTTTATCGAACGTTTGCAGCAAAGGATGGCCAATATCAAGGCCGGCGACCCCATGGCGCCGGACACCAATTTCGGCGCCCTGATATCCAGCGCGCACAGAGACAAGGTGCTCGAGTATATCGCCCTTGGGCAGGCCGAGGGGGCGAGGCTCCTTTGCGGTGGCAAGCCTTTGACGCCGGACTCGGCCCCAGAGGGTTTCTTTGTTGAGCCGACCGTATTTGTCGACTGTGATGACAAGATGCGTATTTGCCGTGAAGAGATCTTCGGCCCTGTGATGTCTGTGTTGATTTTCGACGATGAAGAGGAAGTGATCCGCCGCGCCAACGATACGGCCCTTGGTCTGGCTGCTGCGGTATTTAGCCGCGATATTCGCCGCGCCCACAGGGTGATTCATCGGCTTCAGGCCGGGATTTGCTGGATCAATGCCTATGGCGCCTCACCCTCGGAGATGCCCGTCGGTGGCTACAAGCTTTCGGGAGTCGGCCGGGAGAACGGCAGTGAAACCCTCAAGGCCTATACCCAGACCAAATCGGTTTATGTCGGCATGCAGCCCCTGGAAAGTCCATTTTAAGGAGCCGTTATGAATCAGAATTTCGATTACATCATTGTCGGTGCCGGTAGCGCAGGGTGCGTGCTGGCCAACCGCCTGAGCGAAGATAAAAACAAACGGGTCTTGTTGCTGGAAACCGGCGGCAGCGATCGCAGCATCTTTATTCAGATGCCAACGGCGTTGTCCATTCCCATGAATACCCAAAAGTACGCCTGGCAGTTTGAAACCGAGCCTGAACCGGGTCTGGACAACCGGCGCATGCATTGTCCCAGGGGCAAGGTGCTCGGCGGTTCTTCATCCATCAACGGCATGGTCTACGTCCGCGGTCACGCCCATGACTTTGATGAGTGGCAGGCCAGTGGCGCCGAGGGCTGGAGCTACGCCGATTGCTTGCCCTATTTCAAAAAGGCCGAGACTTGGGCCTTTGGCGGTGACAAGTATCGAGGCGATAGTGGGCCCTTGGGGGTCAATAACGGCAACCGCATGGCTAACCCCCTGTATAAGGCCTTTGTTGATGCCGGTGTGCAAGCCGGGTACCTGGCCACAGATGATTACAACGGTGCCCAACAGGAAGGCTTTGGCGCCATGCATATGACGGTGAAAAATGGTGTGCGCTGGTCTACGGCCAATGCCTATCTGCGTCCGGCCATGACACGGGATAATTTAAAAGTGGTGACCGGCGCCTTGGTGCACAAGGTATTGCTGCAGGACAAGGTGGCAACCGGGGTGCGCTATGAATGTGGCGGCAAGTTGCAGCAGGCCATGGTTGGCATGGGCGGCGAAGTGATCCTTTCAGCAGGTCCCGTGGGTTCGCCCCATCTGTTGCAGCTTTCCGGTATAGGTGCGCCCGAAGTCCTTAAAGAAGCCGGTATTGAGCTGGAGCATGCCTTGCCCGGGGTGGGGGAGAATCTTCAGGATCATCTGGAGTTCTATTTTCAGTTCCGTTGCACCCAGCCAGTTTCCCTCAACCGCAAACTGGATTGGTGGAACAAGTTCCTGATCGGCAGCCGCTGGTTCTTTACCAAGACAGGACTTGGGGCCACCAACCATTTTGAATCCTGCGGTTTTATCCGCTCCAAGGCGGGCCTGGCCGCACCGGATCTCCAGTATCACTTCCTGCCCGCCGCCATGCGTTATGACGGCCGGGAAGCCTTTGATGGTGATGGTTTTCAGGTGCATATCGGCCACAATAAGCCCAAGAGCCGGGGATGGGTCAGGGTACAGAGCAGCGATCCGCACCGGCATCCGCAGATACGTTTCAACTATTTGCAACACCAGGATGATATCGAAGGCTTTCGCGCCTGTGTGCGCCTGACCCGGGAGATTATTCATCAGCCGGCATTTGATGGTTATCGCGGAGAAGAGATCCAGCCTGGTGCCGAAGTGGAAACCGATGAGCAGATAGATGCCTTTGTTCGTCGCTCGGTAGAGAGTGCTTATCATCCATCCTGTTCCTGCAAGATGGGCACAGATCCCATGGCCGTGGTGGACCCGCAAAACCGGGTGCATGGCATTGAAGGACTGAGAGTCGTGGACTCTTCCGTATTCCCCACCATTCCCAATGGCAACCTCAATGCACCGACCATAATGTTGGCAGAGAAGGCCGCCGATATTATCCGCGGCCGTGAAGCCTTACCGGCCTCTGATGCCACAGTTGTTCTGGCTGACAAATGGCGAGCGCAGCAGCGCTGCCATGCACCCGAGCGGCCTAGCTGATCTTAAAATCCAAGGGGCCAGTCTGCAGTCGGCCCCTTAACCCCTGTCAATGCTGAAATCGGCGCAGCCAAGCCGAGGGCTTTTTGCTGGCCAAAATTCGCCATTAGTCTGGGGCTGGAATCAGAAAAATATAATTTAAATCAACAATAAAGGGAAAAATTATGGAGCTTTGGCTTTCAGCAGGGATCTTATTTACCTTTGCCATGATAGGGGTGATCCTGTATCGGTGGGGCAACATCCCCTGCGTAGGTGTCACCCCGGTGCGGATCAACACCTTTATCGCTATTTTGTTCACCTCAGGCCTGGATGTAGGCTTGATCATGTTCCCGCTCACCGAATTCGGCACTTACACAGATACCAACAGCAGCCCCGAATACGCCTTTTCCAATCCCTTGGCGATAGAGTTTGGATTTTGGGCCTTTCTCATCTGGGGTTTCTACTTTGTCACCTGTTTCTATTTTTGCGTCATTGAGCCCAGAGTGAAGTTCTTTGAACTCAAGGCAGTAAAGTTCATCAACAACATGGTGATTATCGGCACCTGTGCCTTCACTGCTTATCTGCTACTCAGCAACTTGCCCTGGTATCTGCCGGAGATGGGCGATGGAGAGTCCGTCATAGGCGCCTTCTATTTGATAGTGTTTGCCGTCATCGCCATCGCGGTTTATTCCAGTACCAGCATTAAATACGTCAAGGTGCTCAGCCTGGCCAGTACCTGGCTGTTTGTGGCGCTGATAGCCCTGATGTGGAGCGGCGCATTTTTAGGGGAGAATGGCACTGTCGGCGACTTCATTACCACCTTTTCGTTATTGGGTGAGTACTTTGTCGATATCAAGCATTTTGTGTTGCCGCTCAATGACTATCACGCCTTTTACCTGTTCTGGTGGTTTGCCTGGAGCATTATGATAGGCCAGTTTACCTCGCGGTTTGTCGGCGGGATCAAGACCTGGCAGCTGCTGCTGGCCATGATGGTGTTTCCCTCCATTCCCATCGCGATTTGGTTCAGTGTCCTCTATTTCTACGATACCCAGGCCATATCCACATCCGGCTTTTATAACCTGGCCATGGTCATGGTGGGCATTACCTTTGTGATCAATTCGCTGGACTCATTGATCCGTCTCTACACGGATAACCTGGGGCTGACGGTTGCCAGGCTCGGCAAACGCAACTATCTGATTGGCAATATCGCCGTGATGGTGCTGCTGACCTTGCTGTTCCAACTGGATTTCTTGGAGATTCAATGGGTTGGGGCCCTGGCCATTGGGCTTATCTTCGCCTGTGCCGGTTACATGCTGCTGACCAAACTGAAAACCTTGGGCCGGATCCAAGGTTCTCCCAAAGAAAACACCATAGATTTTAATAAAATAGAGTTGGCTGACTGATGCCGGCTTCAATCCATAAAACCAAAAGAGGAACACAGATGCGCTTGAACGCCATGGCAAATTATCTCAAGAGCGGCGGTGTGGCGGCACTGCTGACACTGACTTTCACGGCCGAGGCCGAGTGGTCATCGACCGTGACCCTGGCATCGGATTACAGTTTCAACGGGGTCAGTCAGACAGATAAAGGCCCGGCGTTACAGGCCAGCTTGGATTACAGTAGTGAAAGTGGCTGGTATCTTGGCAGCTTCGCTTCCAATGTCGACTTCGGTGGTGGCGATGATACCTGGTTGGAACTTGACGGTTACGCAGGTTATTTTTACCAGTTCAATGAACACCTGAGCCTGGATGCCGGGCTTGCCTATTACAGCTATCACGGCGAATCCTTTTCCGATGACTACAACTATCCGGAAGCTTATGCCAAGTGGGGTTATCAGTCGCCATTCGGTCAGTCGGAGCTGAATCTCTGGTATAGCTGGGATTACTTTGGTACCGGTGCCGGCCACAGCATAGTGATGCTGGCCCACAGTTTTGAATTGGCGCCCGGTCACCGGCTGAGGTTGAGTTTTGACCGTTCCACATCGGATGATACAGACAAGTGGCAGTGGCAGGAAAGCAGAGGCTATCAACACTACCGCATCGCCTACCAGACCCAATATCACGGCATAGATATTGAGCTGGCGGGTGAAGATACCAGCCTAGACTCGGACAATGCCGATGCCAGGTTGGTGCTTAGCCTGTCGCACAGATTCACCTTCTGAATAGTTGCTCCATTGGCCCAGGCTGGAGTGGGCGGCGTCAGCCTGGGCCTTGCGGCTTACTTAAGAATATTCTTTTATCTTTCAAGCGCTCTTGTGATTTGTTGACTAGTCTTATCTCAGGATGATTTCTATCACAGCAGGGAGCAACCCAGATGACCTCTATCAGCAAATTTTGTCGCAGCAAATCTTGCGCTGCATTGTTCAGTGTGACGCTGCTCGGCGCGACTTCTATGTTTGTTGCCGCTTCAGCCAATGCCAACGACTATGAAGCCGCCATCAGCGAACTTGCCAATACCCAGGTCAAGAGTTGGCTTGGCGACCCTTTGATCGTCGATAGCATCAAGCAACAAAACAGTGCCAATGCCGAACTTTCCAAGGAGCAAATTCTCGACTTGGACAAGCAATGGCGTGCTCAGGTTGCTGCCGCCGACAAGCCATTGGTGGATAAGCTTCTCAACAATCCGCTTTCCGATTTTTTGCGGCAGAAACTGCAGCAAAGCAATGGCCTTTATACCGAAATATTCGTCATGGATGACAAGGGATTGAATGTGGGACAGAGTGCCATGACTTCAGATTATTGGCAGGGGGATGAAGCCAAATGGCAGCAAACCTTCGCCAAGGGGCCGGACAGTATCCATATCAGCGAGGTGGAAGAGGATGAGTCTACCCAGAGTTATCAGAGTCAGCTGAGTCTGCCTGTTGTCGACCCCTCGTCCGGTGCAGTGATAGGCGCCATTACACTGGGGATCAACGTAGAGCTACTTTAAGCGTCTTTTGCTTGTTATTTCCCCTCAGTCAGGGAGGTCTGTATGGGAATCTTCAACAGGATCAGCAGCAAGATGGCCTTGATCGCCTCTGTGGTGGTTTTGGCCGGTTTTACGCTGACCAACTTTATAAGCCAGCATAGGCTCACCAGCACTCTGGTCGATATGGAGCGGGTCAGCAGTCAGGTGATCACCGGATTTGTGTCGCAACAACTGCTCAATGCCGTGAAATTCGGCAAGGCGGACAAGGTCGAGGAGGAGTTTGTCAATCTGGCCAAACAGACCCGGGGGAACCTCGGGTATGCCGTGGTGTTTGATGCTTCGCAGGCCGTTTTTGCTCAGTTTGGCGAGCCAGGCAATACCGGCGCCCAGATGCAGGCTTCGCTGGGGCAGCATCTGCCGCAACTGAAAGCCGGCGAGCCCCAGACCTTGGTTACCGACAAGGATATTCAAATACTTCATCCCATTATCAACAGTCGTGATCAGGCGCTGATTGGGGTACTGGGCATGAGCTGGGGTCTTCAGGAGATCCAGCGGCAGACAAATGCTATGTTGCTGGGAGGCATAGCCGTTGCTATTCCTGTCGCCGTGGCGATCATCATCTGCCTGCTGCTGGTGATGAAGCGCCTGGTGATGCGCCCGGTGGACAGGATCACCCAACTGGCACAGGAGTTGGCTCGCGGAGAAGGGGATCTGCGTCGGCGTATCGAATATTCGAGCGACGATGAGTTGCGCGGCCTGTGTGACAACATCAATCACTTCATTATCAAGGTGCAGGAAGCCCTGGCCGATGTTACCGCTCAGTCGAGTTCCTTGACCGAGATAGCCACCCAAAGCCGCCATACATCCCAGAGTGCCAATGCCGCCACACAAGAGCAGCGCGGCAGCCTGGAACAGATGTCCCACTCGATACGTGACATGTCCAGCGTGATCCACGAGGTGGCACAAAACGCGGCCGAGGCAGAGGATTCCACCAAGGATGCCAGGGCGGTATCCCAGGAAGTGCAGGCCATCATAGAGCGCAATCGTGAGTCGATAGACTCACTTGCCGCCGAGGTGGAGCGGGCCTCGGGAGTGATTCAGCGGCTTTATGATGACAGTCAGCAGATAGGGCGGATCCTCGAAGTGATCCAGGCGATTGCCGAGCAGACCAATCTGCTGGCACTGAATGCGGCCATAGAGGCGGCCCGCGCCGGTGAGCAGGGGCGGGGCTTTGCCGTTGTGGCCGACGAAGTACGCTCTCTGGCCAGCAAGACTCAGCAGTCGACCGAAGAGATAAAGGCGATGATAGAACGTTTGCAAGCCGGCAGTAAAGATGCCGCAGATGTGATGAATGCCAGTTGTAACAAGGCTCGGGAGGGGGTTGAGCAGGCACAGCAGAGCCGTGAAGCACTGCAGCTGATTGCCGCCAAGGTAGACGCCATTTCCAGCGTCAACAGCCTGATAGCCTCGGCGACCCAATCTCAGGCACGTTCGGCCGAGAGTCTGTCCCATGATCTGGAACAGTTGCATCATCTGAGTGAAATCTCCGCCAGCAGCGCCGAGGAAGCGGCGCACCATGGCAGTGAACTCTTCGACCTAATCAATAAGACCCAGGTAACCCTCGGGCGTTTCAAAGTCTAGGGTTTCAAGGTCTGGGGTAAGGCCCGGGAAGGGGCAGATAAGCCTGAATCACATCAAGGCTTATCTGCTTTTTTTATGGTTTTCGGCTCAGGCAGTTTTGCAGCAGTTTGGCGAAGAACTCGCTGCCCTTGCGGCGGGCAAAGGCGATGTTGCGCTCGGGGATCGACTCAGGATCATCATATTCGGCCAAGGCCTGTTCCATACTGGCTTCACGTATGATGTGCAGGGTCGGATAGGGCGCTCTGTTGGTATAGTTGGCGGCATCATCCTGGGGCTCCCCTTCGAAACAATAGTCGGGGTGAAAGCTGGCCAACTGGTAAACCCCTTCATAACCCTCTTCGAACAACAGCTGCTCGGCAAAGGCCAACAGATCCAGATAGAGGTGAAAGCCTTCAAAGCCCCTCGGCAGAATGAACAGGCTGGTTTCCGCTTGTGGGTGCTCATCCAGATATTGGCACTCGTCCAGCAACGCCTGCAAGGCCGTATCCATGCGGCTTTCTTCGCAAACTGTGTAACGAATCGAGTCGCGCTCGACTTCCCGTCTGGCGAAGGGGCAGATGTTGTACTTCATGATCACCTCCTTGACCCAAGCCTGGGTCTGGGCGGCGATAGTCTGGGATCCCATCATGGAGTCTGTGGCCATATTCTGCTCTGTATCTGTGTAAGGGCGTTATTGGCGGCCATCATAGGCAGCCTCTGGGATACTGGCAAGCACCAAAGGTACTCAAGGATGAAATACGGCGCCCATCCAAGAGGCGCCGTTTGTTTGCTCAAATTAAAAAATCAGTAGCTGACTTCCACTTCATAAGAGGTGAACTTGCGGATATTGATTACTCCGGTATCGAAAAGCAGGTACTGACCCTTGATGCCCATCAGAGTGCCGCTGACAACGGCTTCTTTGTCAAAGTTATGGGACTTGATCTTCTTTGGAAACTCACTGACCGGGTAGTGAATTTGCGTCTCTGTCTCGGTCAATCTCTCTATCTTGTAATCACCGCGGCTCATTGCCAGCTCGTGCAAGCGGGTTTCGATACTCGGCAATAGCGTTTCGGCCTTGGCCTTGAGATCTATCTCGTCGTTGTTGCCCTTGAGCATCGCCTGCCAGTTGGTCTTGTCGGCGATCAGTTTGGCCAGTTCGACTTCGATAAGGCCGGAAAGCTGCCTGCTGCTGACCTTGAATATCGGCAGCCCCTGGGTGGCTCCCTGATCCAGCCAGCGGGTGGGCAACTGGGTGTGGCGGGTAATGCCGACCTTTATTCCCGAGGTATTGGACAGGTAAACATAGTGGGGCACCATGCAATGCGTGTCGCCCCATTCGGGTTCGCGGCAGGTTCCCTGATCATAGTGGCAGGTTTCCGGTTTCATCACGCAGAGATCGCAGCTGGCGAGTTTCTGCATACAGACATAACAGTGGCCCTGGGAGTAACTCTTCTTGGTCTTCTTGCCGCAGTTACAGCAGAAGATGTTACCCGTGTGACTCAGGGTTAAACTTTTGCCTATCAAAGGGTTCAACGCCAGGCGCTGATCAGCCACTCTGAGGGTGTATTGTGCCAGATGGTTCTCGTCCAGGGCGACGGCCATCTTATTCAGTGTTCCAAGCATAACGACAAAACTCTGTTCTTGTGATTTTCGCCAGTGTATCAGTTTTCCTAACAGGAATTATCGATTGCACATCGGTTGCTGCTTTTGCAGGCGTTCAAGAGTCAGAGGTCGGGCAGCTGCTGTATCGGGCTCAGGTCAGATTCAGCTTATCCAGTACCAGATCATCACCTATGCTGTAGAGGGATTCGGTCAGGCGCTCCTCCTGCATAGGGTCGGTCAATCCCAGGCTGATGGTGGCCCGAAACAGGGCGATGCCGGTATGGCCCGCGGTTTCAAACTTGCTGCTGAATTGCTCGATATTGATGCCCAGGGCATTGATCCTGTTGGAAATGTCCAGCACCAGCCCGGGCCTGTCGTAGGCCACCAGGTTGAAACTCAGGCGTTTGATATATTTCTGCTGCTGGCCGGCCCTGGCACTGGTGAGCGCCATACCATCGATGCACTCCAGGGCATCGAGCAGGTCATCCCAGTGTTCGCTGGGAACCTCAAGTAGCAAAATAGCGGCAAAAATCCCGTCTATATGACGTAATTCCGAGTCGAGCCAGTTGCCACCGTGGCGGCTGACCGCATGGGCAATCTGCTCAACCAATCCTTTTCTGTCAGGGACTTGCAGTGTGATAAGGTAACGAAGCATGGTAGACAGACTCCTGAATAATGTTAAAAAAAGCTATGTAACACTATTGTCATTTTTGCGTCATATAATCCCAGCCACTCGATAAGGGATGGTCTTACCTGGGTTGGCCGAAACGCAATAACGTACGGTTAATTCGGTAAAAAAGCCTAACAGCTATTAATAATAGAGGTTCTTAATGGAAAGTCAGGTCATTCAGCCTGCTTCTGCGTCGAAAGATCTGTTGGTGAGCAAAGGCTCCGGCCGCAGAGCCTTCAAGGATAAGGCCGCGCAGATAGGGGTAACAGTGGGCGGAACCATGGTGTTCGTCGCCCTTTTGTTGATCTTTTTCTATCTGCTTTACGTGATTAAGCCGGTGTTTGACGGCGCCAGTGTTGAACCCGTCACCGAAGTTAGCCTGCCGGCCAGTTCAGACAAGACGCTGATGGTGGGCAGTGACGAGCAAAATGAACTGCTCTATCGGGTCGGTGACCAAGGCGTGGTGGATTTCTTCAGGGTCAAAGGCGATCAGCAGCACCTGCAGGTGAAACTGCCTGTGCCAGATTCGAGCAAAGTGGTCAGCAGCGCCGTCAGCGCCCCAAGCCAGCAGTTGTTTGCCCTCGGACTGGATAACGGTCAACTCTTATTGGCCGGGGTCGAGTTTGGTGTCAGCTATCCCAATAACCAGCGCCTGATCACTCCCAAGGTTAAGTATCCACTGGGGGAGTCGGCACTGACGGTTGCCGAGGATGGCTCGCCACTCAAGAATCTCGCCTTCGGCTATAGCTCGGAGAGCATGAGCTTTGCCTACCAGGACAGCCAGAATCGCTGGCAGCTGACCAAGATGGTCGGCGAAGAGAACATGATGACAGAGGAAGTGGAGTGGAACACACAAACCATGCCACTGCCGGATGCGCCTTCCCGTACTGAACATCAACTCATGACCCCGGATCAGCGCCAACTGCTGCTGCAGTCCGGCAGCAAAATTTTTGTCTACAACATTCAATATGTGGATGAAATCTCGCTGCAACAGGTGATAGATGTCGAGAAAGCCAAGGCCAAGGTCACCAGTTTGAGCCTGCTGGCGGGCGCCAGTTCACTGCTGGTAGGCTACGACAGCGGTGTGGTGG
Organism: Shewanella sp. BJSY2023SW005; assembly: GCF_047314585.1. NCBI lineage: Bacteria > Pseudomonadati > Pseudomonadota > Gammaproteobacteria > Alteromonadales > Shewanellaceae > Shewanella > Shewanella sp. BJSY2023SW005. The sequence goes on along the minus strand of NZ_JBKORJ010000053.1, from coordinate 119,813 downwards.
CCCAGTATTTTCAGGTGGCCAGCGACCGCGGACGTGTCTATCAGGAGATCCGCGAGTTTAGCGGTTTGGGTAAGGTGGACACCATAGCCTCTGAGTTCTACCGTAAGAGCTTTGCCACAGTAAGCCCCGAGGGTGAACTGTCTTTGCTTTACACCACGAGTGAGCGCGAGCTGTTCGACAAGAAGTTCGATCTCAAGGCGCCGGGTGTTATGGGCTTCAGCCCCCGCTCCAATGCCTTAATCATTGAAGATGGTAGCAAGCTGCACCTGTACGCGGTTGACAACGACCACCCGGAAGTTTCCTGGAGTGCCCTATGGAACAAGGTTTGGTACGAAGGTTACCCTGAGCCGCAGTTTGTCTGGCAGTCCACTTCCGGCTCGGATGATTTTGAAGCCAAGCTCAGCCTGATGCCGCTGGCATTCGGTACGCTCAAGGCGGCGTTCTATGCCATGCTGTTTGCCGTTCCTCTGGCGATTGCCGGCGCCATCTATACCGCCTACTTCATGTCGCCCAAGGTGCGCAGCATAGTCAAGCCTACCATTGAAATCATGGAAGCCCTGCCCACAGTGATCCTCGGTTTCCTGGCCGGTCTCTGGCTGGCACCGCTGATTGAAGAGCATCTGCCCGGCATTCTGGCCTTGCTGCTGCTGTTGCCGATAAGCATAGTGACCAGTGCCTATGCCTGGTCCAAGCTGCCGGGTCGCATCAAGGCGATACTGCCGGAAACCTATCAGGAACTGATGCTGATCCCGGTTATCTGTTTTGTCGGTTGGTTCTCTTTTACCATCAGCCCGGCAATCGAAGTGGCCTTCTTCCACGGCGACACCCGCCAGTTCATCACCAATGAGCTGGGGATCACCTTCGATCAGCGTAACGCGCTGGTGGTGGGAATTGCCATGGGCTTTGCCGTCATTCCAACCATCTTCTCCATTGCCGAAGACGCCATCTTCTCTGTGCCGCGTCACCTGTCGAACGGCAGCCTGGCCTTGGGAGCGACCCCCTGGCAGACCCTGACCCGGGTAGTGTTGCTGACCGCAAGCCCGGGGATATTCTCGGCAGTTATGATGGGCCTTGGCCGCGCCGTGGGTGAAACCATGATTGTACTCATGGCCACGGGGAACACCGCCATCATGGAGTGGAGCGTGTTTGAAGGGATGCGGACCCTGGCGGCCAATATCGCGGTGGAAATGCCGGAGTCGGCCATCGGCAGCTCCCATTACCGGGTATTGTTCCTCGCAGCCTTTGTGCTCTTTATCTTTACCTTCCTGTTCAACACTGTGGCCGAAGTGGTGCGTCAGCGTCTGCGCGACCGCTACAGCTCACTGTAACGGGAGAGAAATTATGAATAGAACACTAGATGTTTCGCCAATCACCTTAAGGGGTTTGTGCAATGGGTAAGTGGTTTAAATCAGGCTCTCCCTGGATCTGGATGACAGGGGGCGCCGTTAGCCTGAGTTTGATTGCGGTGTTGGGGCTATTGTTACTCATCGCCTGGCGTGGCCTGAGCTATTTCTGGCCCGCGGATATCTATCAGTGGGAGATGCAGGATGACAAAGGCCAGCGCTACACCCTGATAGGAGAGCTGTACGACAGAGAAGAAGTGCCTACCGAGCGGTTGAAATCCGCCGGTTACCACTTCAACTCAGAGCCGGGTGAGTTTGTGACCCGCTATCTGGTCAAGACGGGTAACCGTGAGTTTGTCGGCCTGGATTTCCGCTGGATTCTGGCGACAGATATTTTGTCGCGCTCCACCCCGGAAGGCTTGGCCATGATAGAGCGTACCAAGAACGGTAACTTCTACGGCTACCCTGTGGCCGTGATTGAAAAGGGCCAGCGGCTGGAACTCGGTGGCGATGTGCAGCACTCACTCGAGGAGCATATCGAGCGCGCAGTGGACCTGGCCGATCAGGCGATGGCACTGCAGAAGCAGGACATAGGCGCGGTTAACTATGAGCTGGAACGTCTGCGCCTCAAAGAACGTGGCTATGAGCTTGACGATGCCCTGACGCCTGAGCGTAAGGCCGAGCTTGAGTCCAAGCGTCAACAACTGGATCAGCATTATCAAGGGTTGGAAAAGCAGCTGTTCTCTCTGCGTGAGCAAGCCGGGCGTGACTCTGTGATAGTACGCGACATGCGCGGCGAAGAAGTGACCCTCAGCCTGGATTCGGTGCTCGATGTCAGCTATGTCAACCGCATGGGCTTTATCGACAAGATTGGCCACTGGTTTGTTGGTCTGGGACGCTTTATCAGTGACGATCCCCGCGAAGCCAACACAGAGGGCGGTGTGTTCCCGGCGATTTTCGGTACAGTATTCATGGTGTTGCTGATGGCCGTGATAGTGACACCATTCGGTGTGGTGGCCGCCATCTATCTGCACGAATACGCCAAGAAAGGGCCGATCACCAAGATGATACGTATCGCGGTGATCAACCTCGCCGGTGTGCCTTCGATTGTGTACGGGGTGTTTGGTCTGGGCTTCTTTGTCTACATGTTGGGGGGCTCGCTGGATCAGCTGTTCTATCCTGAGGCGTTGCCGTCGCCCACCTTTGGCTCTCCCGGGGTTATCTGGTCGGCACTGACTTTGGCGATTCTGACCTTGCCTGTGGTGATAGTTTCCACCGAGGAAGGCTTGTCGCGTATTCCAAGCTCAGTGCGTCAGGGCAGCCTGGCACTGGGGGCCACCAAGGCCGAAACCCTGTGGCGGATTATTATCCCCATGGCCAGCCCGGCGATTATGACAGGGCTTATTCTGGCTGTTGCCCGCGCCGCCGGCGAAGTGGCACCACTGATGCTGGTGGGGGTGGTCAAGTTGGCGCCTACCTTGCCTGTGGATATGAATTTCCCCTTTGTGCATCTTGAACGTAAGTTTATGCACCTCGGGTTCCATATTTATGATGTCGGTTTCCAGAGCCCCAACGTAGAAGCTGCCAGGCCTTTGGTCTATGCCACCTCGTTCCTGCTGGTCTCTGTGATCGTGGCACTCAACCTGACGGCTATCAGCGTGCGCAACCATCTGCGTGAAAAGTACCGCTCGCTTGAACACTAATTGACGATTATCCTGAAGTGATAGGACAGAATATGATTTCGATAGACTCATCGGTAATGAATACTGAGACGCTGGATCTGGCGAACCTGCCTGCCGAAGAGACGGCGCTGGAGATCCGTAACCTGGATTTGCGCTATGGTGACAAGCAGGCGCTGTTTGATGTTTCCATGAAGATCCCCAAGAAGAAGGTTACCGCCTTCATCGGCCCCAGTGGTTGCGGTAAGTCAACCTTGCTGCGCTGTATCAACCGGATGAACGATCTGGTGGATAACTGCCATATCGACGGGGAAATCTTGCTCCATGGTCAAAACATCTACGACAAGAAAGTGGATGTCGCGGCGCTGAGACGCAATGTGGGCATGGTGTTCCAGCGCCCTAATCCTTTCCCCAAGTCCATTTATGAAAATGTCGTCTATGGCCTGCGCCTGCAGGGCGTGAGTAACCGCCGTGAGCTGGATGAAGCCTGTGAGCGTTCACTGCGCGGCGCCGCCATCTGGGACGAGGTGAAAGACAGGCTGCATGACAACGCCTTCGGGTTGTCCGGTGGTCAGCAGCAGCGTCTGGTGATTGCCCGGGCGATAGCCATTGAGCCTGAAGTCTTGCTGCTCGATGAGCCGACTTCGGCGTTGGATCCTATCTCGACCCTGACTATCGAAGAGCTGATCACAGAGCTCAAGTCCAAGTACACTGTGGTGATAGTGACCCACAACATGCAGCAGGCGGCCAGGGTGTCGGATCAGACTGCCTTTATGTATATGGGCGAGCTGATTGAGTACTCGGATACCAACACTATCTTTACCACGCCAAAACAGAGTAAGACCGAAGATTATATTACCGGCCGCTACGGTTGATAAACGCTGCGTCCGAGCAAGGGGAAGCAAATGGAAAACAAGAACCTGAATAAACATATCTCAGGCCAGTTCAATGCCGAGCTGGAAGATATCCGCAACCGGGTGCTGGCCATGGGCGGTATGGTGGAGCGGCAGTTGGAACAGGCGCTGGATGCCCTGGGCAGCCTGGATACTGAGTTGGCGCAGAAGGTGATCGAGGGCGATCACAAGGTCAACGGCATGGAGGTGATGATAGATGAAGAGTGTACCCGTATCATTGCCAAGCGTCAGCCGGCGGCCAGTGACTTGCGTCTGGTGATAGCCATCTCCAAGACGATTGCCGATCTTGAGCGCATCGGTGATGCCTGTGTGCGTATCGCCAAGGCGGCACAGGAGAAGCGCAGCAATAATCAGCAGCCGCTGCTGGTCAGTATCGAGTCCATGGGGCGCCATGCCACCCGTATGTTGCACTCGACCCTGGATGCATTGGCACGGATGGACGCCGACTCGGCGCTGGAGCTTCACAAGGAAGATGCCAAGCTGGACAAGGAATATGAAGGCATCATTCGCCAGTTGATGACTTACATGATGGAAGATCCCCGCTCTATCCCAGGTGTGCTGGATGTGCTCTGGGCTGCCCGCGCGGTTGAGCGGGTAGGGGACCGCTGCAAAAACATCTGTGAGTACGTGATTTACTACGTCAAGGGCAAAGACGTACGCCATGTCTCCTACGAGGAGATGGAAAAAGAGCTTTAAGCTCTTATCCGGAGTCCCAGAGAAAGCCGCTTGCATTCAAGCGGCTTTTTTGTCGCTGTTTGGGTCGGTGCAGCTCGGTTAGCTGCACCGACCGGTCAACGGAGCTCTTGGTCAACGGAGCTTTTGGTCTACGGGGGACTTGGTCAACAGAGCACTTAGTCAACAGAGGACTTAGTCAAAGCCCAGCCTAGTCAACGCGGTATTCTGCCAGCTCGATCAGGTTGCCGTCAGGATCGCGAATATAGACTGAGTCTATCGGGCCGGTGGCGCCGGTACGGGCGACGGGGCCCTCTTCGATGTCGATACCCACGGCACTGAGATGCGCCATAACATCCTCGAGTGAACCACAGGTGATAAAGCACAAGTCCGCCGAACCACTTTGGGCTTTGGCGGCATTGGGGTAATATTCGCGGCCAAGCTGGTGCAGGTTGATTTTCTGATCGCCAAATTGCAGCGCCGTTCTGTTATCGGCAAAGGTTTGGCGTTTCATGCCCAGTTTTTGGTAGAAGGCAACACTCTGCTCTATGTCGCGGACGGTCAACACCAGGTGATCCAGTCGGGTTACGCGCATGCTGTTATTCTCCTTGTCGCACCCGGGAGACCCTGCGGCCTCCCGGGGTAATGCACAACATTTTGCTATCGATTTGCGTCTCTGTCAGGATACAGAGTTGAGCGCCTGTTGGGGAAGGGGCGGCCGAGAAACCTTCCTTTGAGCCTCTGTCCTGCGCCCTATACAGTCTTAAATATCAAGAGGAATTCAATGAAACAAACCCTGATCCGCGGCTTGCTTAATCTGCTGCCCATGGCGCTTAGTCTCTGGCTGTTCTGGTCCCTGTTTGAATCTCTCGACAGCCTGGGCAAGTTACTCTTCTCTCTGGTGGGCATGGACACTGTATTTACCGGAGCCGGTTTTATATTGGTCACAGCCTTGGTATTTGTTGCCGGTTTACTGTTTTCTGTCAGCCCCATCGTTTGGCTCTGGAGCTGGATTGAACGGCAGTTGATGCGCTTTCCCCTGTTCAAGTCTGTCTATGGCAGTATTCGCGATATTGCTTCTTTGATGAACCGAGATGGCAGTAAGCCCAAGTCGCAGCAAACAGTGTTGGTGCGCCAGGCAAACGGCGGTTTTGTGGTCGGCTTTATTATGACGGACAAGCCGCCTCAGCCGCTGCTCGATGCTTTGCCCGAAGGGGACTGGGTGCCTGTGCTGTTTCAACTCTCCTATCAGATGGCCGGGGTCACCAGTCTGGTCAAACGAGAGGATTTGATCATGGTGGATTGGTCATTCGAGGAGGCGATGCGCTTTAATCTGACCGCGGGTATTTCACAAACCCCCAAGAGCGGCGAGTAGGAAAAGGCTGATTCTGTGAGCGGGAGTCGCCAGAGACTCCCCATTTTGTCCGTTTTTGTGTATAATCAGCGCCGATTGTTGCCAAAAGTAGCAGTTTGTGTCCGAGTCGATTGCCATTCAATATGCCACGGTAATCTTGTCTGTCCCGCCAACACTTTGATCCCGGTGGGTCCTATCTCTTCCATTTTTATCAAGCCGAGAGCTTGTCCGCGGAAGGGTGTCACACACTGCACATAAACACCCTATAAGCTTTTGGTGTGGCTTTGGATAAGCGTTGTCCCCGGCCGAGTTCAGCGGTAACTTAGGAACTTGATCGCAGGCAGCGCAGTTTTATCCGTAAAAAGGAGCGCAAAATTTGATTAAGTCGAGTATTAATCCTCCGGTGTTTTTTTCGTCAGTGATCTGTATCGCCTTCATGGTGTTGGTGTGTGCCGTCTGGCCGAATGAAGCACAGGAGCTATTTAAGTCAGCTCAATCCTGGCTGGAGTTGAAGGCCGGCTGGCTCTACATCATGGGCGTGGCCATTTTTCTGGTATTCATCATCTTTGTGATGGTGAGTCGCTTCGGTGATATCAAGCTTGGGCCGGATCATGCCGAGCCGGATTACAGCTACAAGAGCTGGATTGCCATGCTGTTTTCTGCCGGTATGGGCATAGGCTTGATGTTCTTTGGGGTTGGTGAACCTGTGATGCACTATCTGGCACCGCCGGATGCGGATCCCCAGACAGTTGAAGCCGCCAAAGAGGCGATGAAGATCACCTTCTTCCACTGGGGTATTCACGCCTGGGCCATCTATGCGGTAGTGGCCTTGAGTCTGGCCTATTTCAGCTATCGGCATAAGCTGCCACTGCTGCCAAGAAGTGCCCTTTATCCTCTGATTGGTGAACGTATTTATGGCCCCATAGGCCACTGCGTTGACACATTTGCCGTGCTTGGCACCATGTTTGGTGTGGCTACCTCATTGGGCTTTGGGGTATTGCAGGTTAACTCGGGACTCAACTATCTGTTGGGTGATTCTTTCCCTATCAGCAGTACTGTACAGGTGGCACTGATCATAGGTATCACTCTTATCGCCACCGGCTCTGTGTTTTCCGGCCTGGATAAAGGGGTGAAGCGTTTAAGTGAGCTTAACCTCGGGCTGGCTTTTGTGCTGATGATGATAGTACTGCTGTTTGGTCCAACGGTTGCTCTGCTGCAGTCTTTCGTGCAAAACACCGGCAGCTATTTGAGTGAGCTGGTGAGCAAGACCTTTAACCTCTATGCCTACGAGCAGAAGAATGACTGGCTCGGTGGCTGGACTCTGCTCTACTGGGGCTGGTGGATCTCCTGGTCACCTTTTGTCGGTACCTTTATCGCCCGGGTCTCCCGCGGCCGCACCATTCGTGAGTTCCTGGTGGGGATTTTGTTTGTTCCCAGTGGTTTCACCTTCCTGTGGATGACGGTTTTCGGTAACTCGGCGATAGATGCCATCATGAACCATGGCGCCGAATATCTGGCTACCGCGGTTTCTACCGATGTGTCAGTCGCCCTGTTTACCTTCTTCGAGCACTTGCCGCTTTCCAGTTTGCTGTCAGTCATCGCTGTGTGTCTGGTGGTGACCTTCTTTGTGACCTCGTCGGACTCAGGCTCTTTGGTGATCGATAACCTGACCTCAGGCGGCGATGCCGATGCGCCTGTATGGCAGCGGATCTTCTGGGCCCTGATGCAAGGTGTGGTTGCCTCCGTGCTGCTGCTCGCAGGTGGCTTGCAGGCGCTGCAAACGGCAGCGATTGCCAGTGCCATGCCGTTCTTGTTGGTGATGCTGCTTATTTGCTTTGGCCTGTTCAAGGCGTTGCAGGATGACTGGCTCAAGATCAACAGCGTGCAGTTGCATACCACCAGTGTGCAGTACGCCAGAACCAGCGTGTCCTGGGAAGACAGGATAGATGTGTTGGTGTCGCATCCCTCCTACGAGCAGGCGCGGCGCTTTGTCGACAACGTGGCGACACCGGCGCTGTCCAAGGTCTCTCAGGGCTTCTTGTCCCGCGGTATCAATGCCGATCTCCAGTACGATGAAGACAGGGTGAGGTTGGTCATCGAAAATGAAGAGGTGCAGACCTTTGTCTATGGCTTGCGGATCCGCGCCTTTACGCTGCCTGTGACTCATCAGACTCAGGCAGAAGCTGAGGATGAGTCACAAAATAACTACTTCCGGGTTGAAGTCTTCCTCGAACACGGCGGACAGTATTATGATGTTATGGGTTATACGGAAGAGCAGATCCAGGCAGATGTGGTGACTCAGTATGAGAAGCACCTGCATTATCTGCATCTGTCCAGCGCAGAATATGTAGAGGGCCCTTAAGGGCCCGTTCACCGGAAAAGAAAGATGGCAGAACAGAGTAAATTGGATCGGGTGCTGGCGCAGGCCCGTGAATATCAGGCGAGTCGTGAAAAAGGCTATCGGGAGCAGGCGCTCAAGCTTTATCCTTGGGTCTGTGGCCGCTGTGCCAGGGAGTTTACCCACAAGAACTTGCGTGAGTTGACTGTGCATCACAGAGATCACAATCACGACAACAACCCTTCAGATGGTTCCAACTGGGAACTGTTGTGCCTCTACTGCCATGACAACGAGCACTCCAGGTTTGAAGAACTGGTGCAGTACGGCGACACCAGTGAAGCCAAACAGGCGCCGGCCACCTTTAATCCTTTTGCCGATCTCAAGGCGAGAATGGCGGCCAAAGATTGATCGCTTCTTTTGGGAAGGCCTGATAAGGCTTAAGCCATTCAATGCAAAAACCGTCCATTCAAGGACGGTTTTTTATGTCATAGGCGCTGATAAATGCTGTTTTCAAGTCGCCTTGGTGGTGATTTTGGAACTGATAAAAATTCTCATTAATTAGTGGAAACCCCTGTGGCAGCTGGGTTTGCTCTGTTTTCCCCACTGAAGGTAAGTGTTTTGTTGAAAAATTCGCCAATGGAATTTGAGCTGAGTAGGAGAATTGCGACAAAGTGTGTTTTGCCCCAGAGTTTGCGTTGGATTGTGCGGCCAGCAGTCTTATACTCGTCTGACAATTATTTCAAATCAAGATGGAAGCAAGCAAAATGACATTAGGGTCTCCTAAGGTAAGCAAGACGCATTCTTTTATGACTGTGTCACTTATCGAGCTATGGGAACGTTTCGGTTACTACGGTATGCAGGCGCTTATCGTGTACTTCATGGTACAGCGTCTAGGGTTTGAGGACAGTCGCGCCAACCTGGTATGGAGTGCCTGCGCCGCATTGATTTATGTGTCGCCGGCGATTGGTGGCTGGGTCGGGGATAAAATCCTCGGTACCAAGCGCACCATGTTGCTCGGTGCCGGTATTCTGTCATTGGGTTATGCCTTGATGACAGTGCCGACCGAAAACACCTGGTTCCTGTTTTCGGCCCTTGGGGTAATCGTTGTCGGTAACGGTTTGTTCAAACCCAATGCCGGTAACCTGGTGCGCAAAATCTATGAAGGGGACGACTCCAAGATAGACAGCGCCTTTACCATTTACTACATGGCGGTGAACGTGGGTTCCACCTTCTCCATGTTGTTGACTCCCTGGATTAAAGATTACGTCAACGCCAACTATGGCAATGAGTTTGGCTGGCATGCGGCTTTTGCCGTTTGCTGCGTGGGCCTACTGGTGGGCCTGGGTAACTACGCCATGATGCGTAAGACTCTGGCCAACTATGGCTCGGAGCCGGATACCCGTCCGGTGGAAATGAATAAGCTGTTTGCGGTACTCGGCCTGGCGGCCCTGTCAGTGGTGGCTTCAGCCTTTATCCTCGAATATGAAGATGTGGCCCGCGCCTTTGTTTACACAGCTGGTGCCGCCGTACTCGGTATCTTTATCTACTTGATTAAAAACAGTGAAACCAGTGAACGGGCCGGTTTGATAGCCGCCTTGGTTCTGACGGTACAAACTGTATTCTTCTTTGTGTTTTACCAACAGATGTCTACCTCGCTGGCGCTGTTTGCCCTGCGTAACGTCGACTGGAACTTCCAGGCCTTTGGTATCGATCTGTGGACCTGGTCACCGGCGCAGTTCCAGGCCTTGAACCCTATCTGGATCATGTTGCTCAGTCCTGTGCTGGCCTGGGTTTATGCCTCTGCCGGACGTAACAACAAGGATATTTCCATCGCTGCCAAGTTCGCACTGGGCTTTGCCGTAGTGGCGCTGGGTTTCTTCATCTACAGCTTTGCCGGTATGTTCGCCGTCGATGGCAAGACCTCTTCCTGGGTGATGATCTGGGGTTATGGCGCATACTCACTCGGTGAGCTGCTGGTCAGCGGTTTGGGCTTGGCTATGATTGCCCGTTACGTACCTGAGCGCATGGGTGGCTTTATGATGGGGGCTTACTTTGTCGCCTCGGGCATCTCTCAGTATCTGGGTGGTGTGGTGGCCAACTTCGCCAGTGTGCCGAAGAACATAACCGATCCGCTTGAGACTCTACCCATCTACACCAGCTTGTTCAACAAGTTGGGGATAGCGGCACTGGTTTGTACCTTTATCGCGCTGGCAGTATTGCCGCTGATGCGTCGTCTTACAGAAACTCACCATTCCCATAACGGAAATGGTTCTGCCGACTCAGCGCAGTAATGTCTGAGTGACCCATAAATCCCCAAAAGACCGCAATCGCGGTCTTTTTCTTTATGAAGGCTGGGTTGCCTTGAACGCTTAAAGCTGTATCACTCTTTTTTACTTGCTTTGCTCTTGTCGCTGCGCCCAAGCCTGGCCTCTGCCTCGAGGTATTTGGCTCTGCTGATAATGCCGATGTTTTCCATGCCCGAAAAGGCGTGTTTTCGCTCCGGGAGTTTGGCAATAATGGCGCGTTTCTCTTCATCCGGGCAACGGCTCCAATTGACGATTTCATCTATATGGCGCAGGCAGCCCATACAAAAGTCGTCTTCATTGAGGCCGCAGCGCGCCACGCAGGGAGATTGGATCATTCAACATCCTTCTTATCAATATTCTGTTCAGCGGCGGAGTGTAGCGCGTGAATTGGCGCGATTGATTTCACTCGACCAATTTCACTCAACCATTTCGTTGGATTGAGTTCGTTAGATTGAGTTCGTTCGATTGTTTTGTCAGCTTGGGTACACCAGTCTATTGCGGCAGGTGCAAAGGTAACAGCTTTGAGCGGATTTATACCTGAAAATAGCGGCGGCAGCTTTCGTTGCCAAGCCGCCAGGAAAGATGATGACTCGGGCTTTAGGCATAGTTTATTGAAACAATAATCCACTCCTAATCAATTTGTTATGTGAATTAGTCCCTACTGCTGGCTTTTCCCCTTAGCTGTAAAGCTATCAGCAAGCGGGAGACTCAACCCCAGCTTTTTCGCAGGCTTTGCCCCCTGTTTCCTGCTTGGGTGGCGCTATTTTCCTCAAAGGCAACCAGGGGCTATAATGCGACCCCTTTAAGTTAATCGGGCCAGTAAAATGTGTGACTGCCAACAGAATTCCCCCCGGCAAGCCGAGCCAGTGGCCGGCAGGGTTGAAACCCGGCTGACGGCAGTTGATTGCAGCTTGCCCGAGGTGAAAGCAGAGCTTCGACAGCTCAGTCAGTTGTTGCTCTCAAGCAGCGCGCTTTGGAGTGTCAGGAGTTTCGAGCACCACAAGCTTCCCTGGCAGCAGCGCTTTGCCAAGCTGGCCGCAGCGCTCTGGGCTATTGATGACAATGCGCTCGAGACTGTGGATGCCAGTCAGTCATTGTTGTTGGCAACCCTCTGGCCGGCCTTGGTTGCGGACTTGAGCGAGCAGGAATTGGCCCTGTGGGACAAGAGACACTTTGCCTGGCACCTCTTTGATTATCCGGCACCTGAGCAGGATAATGGCCAACCTAAGCTTTGTGCGTCAACTGAGGCCCGGCTCAGTGCCGGTATAAAGGGCCGAAAATGGCAGCAGATAAGCCGCTTTGCCAATACCATCGCCACCCATAACAACCCCTTTCCTTTATTGGAGTGGTGCGCCGGAAAAGGGCATCTCGGGCGCCTGCTCAGTGCCTTGAGCGGCAAGGCGGTATTGAGCCTGGAGTGGCAAGCATCTTTGTGCGAAGCCGGCGAGCTAGCGGCAAAAAAACGTAACTTGCCGCAGCAATTTGTCTGTGCCGATGCCTTTGCCGCCGAGCCTTGTTATCTCAAGCCCAAGCAGCATGCCATTGCGCTGCATGCCTGCGGCGAGCTGCACCTGACGCTGCTGCGCCGCGCGGTTGCAAGTGGCACCGCTGTGGTCTCGGTTTCCCCTTGTTGTTATCACCTCTTGCCCTCCGGCGATATCACTCCCTTGAGTCAAAGTGCCCAAGAGCAGGCGCTGCGATTGGATAAGGCGGCGCTGCAACTGCCGCTTAATCACAGTGTTATTGCCAATCAAAAGGCGCGCGCCGACAGGATCAAAGAGGTCAGTTGGCGGCTCGGATTCGATAGTCTGCAGCGTGAGCTGCGTGCTCAGGACACTTATCTGCCACTGCCTGCGGTACGGCAGAGTCAGCTGTCCGGCAGCTTCAAGGACTTCTGTCTTTGGGCCGCGGCGCAAAAGGGAATGCTATTGCCTGAGGCGGTGGATTTTGCCGCCTATCAGCGCTTGGGGGAGCAAAGGCGCAGATTAACCGCCCGTATTGACTTGGCGGCACATCTGTTTCGGCCGGTTATTGAACGGTATCTGCTGCTCGATAGGGTCTGTTTCCTGTTGGAGGCCGGTTACCGGGTGCAGCTAGGCGCCTTTTGTGAGCAGGCCACCACGCCGCGCAATGCCTTAATCCATGCCTGGTTGCCTGGTAGCCGATAAATGAAACAACAAGGCCCGCTTGGACAGAGATGTCTCTCAAGCGGGGAATTAGTCGGCGCCAAGTACCGGCTTAATGCGTTTTTTATTGAATACCCCGGCGTTTCTTGGTCAAATGACGCCAGCCTGGGGCATAAGACTTAATTATCACGACCCCAAAAGATAACAAGGGCACAGAGCGCCCGAGAGAGCGATTGGCTTTTCATGAATTATTCCCGTGTGTATATCAATAGTCTGGCTTATGAGTTGGCGCCGGAAATGGTGTCCAGCCGCGAGTTGGAATCCCGGCTTGCGCCGCTTTATCAAAAGTTTCGTATCCCCATTGGGCAACTCGCTGCCCTGACGGGTATTGAGGAGCGTCGTTGGTGGCCCAAGGGCTTCAAGGTCTCCCAAGGCGCAGTGTGCGCCGCCCAAAAGGCGCTGGCCGAGACTGGGCTGGATCCCAAAGCGCTTGGCGCCTTGGTTTACACCGGCGTGTGCCGTGACCAGCATGAGCCGGCCACGGCTTGCGCTGTGGCTTCTGCCATAGGTATCGGGCGCGACTGCGCCGTTTTTGATATCAGCAACGCTTGCCTGGGAGTCCTGTCCGGTATTCTGGATGTGGCCAACCGTATTGAACTGGGGCAGATCCGTGCCGGTATGGTGGTGTCCTGTGAATCATCCCGGGAGATAGTCGAGGCGTCCATAGAGCAGATGCTGGCCGAACCCAGCATGGCAAACTTTGCGGCGTCTCTGGCCACCCTGACCGGCGGCTCAGGTGCCGTGGCCGTTATCCTCACAGATGGCAGCTTGCCGCTTACCACCTCCCGCAAGCATCAGTTGCTCGGTGCCAGTCAGCTGGCGGCGCCGGAGCATCATCAGATGTGTCAGTGGGGCTTTGTCGAAGTCGGTAACCGCCTCTACCGCGAGGTGATGCGCACAGATGCCGTTGCCCTTCTGAAGGAGGGGGTGGAGCTGGCGCGCCAGACCTGGGAGCAGTTTTTGCAGCAGCGCCAGTGGCTTGCCGGACAGGTGGATAAGGTTATCTGTCATCAAGTGGGGGCTGCCAACCGAAAACAAGTACTGGGCGCCCTGGGCATTGCCGAGCACAAAGAGTTTCCCACCTTTGCCCGCCTTGGCAATATGGGCACTGTCTCTTTGCCTGTGTCGGCGGCGCTGGCCCACGGTGAAGGCTTTTTGCAGGCAGGCGACCGGGTGAGCTTTCTTGGCATAGGCTCGGGGCTCAACTGCATGATGCTGGGGTTGCGCTGGTAAGCCCTTGATACGGGCTTTAGACAATGCCCATTCGACAGGGCCCATTAGAATAGTGCCTAAATAACCAAAATTAACAACAGGATCGCCAATGGCCACCCTAGATACACTCTTCCCGTTCAAGCGTCATTTCATCACGCTCGGCGGCCACAAACTGCATTATGTGCATGAAAAACCCGCCGGAATTAACGGCCGACGCCCCGATGCCGTGGTGATGGTGCACGGTAACCCCAGTTGGTCTTTTTACTACCGTAACCTGGTGCAGGCGTTAAGCGACCAATATGAATGTGTGGTGCCGGATCATATCGGCTGCGGCTTGTCCGACAAACCTGGCGATGATGCCTATGACTATACGCTGGCGCAGCGTATCGACGATCTGGAAGCACTGCTGGACAGTCTGGATATTCGCAGCAATATCACACTGGTGCTGCATGACTGGGGCGGCATGATAGGCATGGGCTATGCCGCCCGCTATCCCGAGCGGATTAAACGCCTGGTGCTGCTCAATACCGCCGCCTTCGGTTTGCCAGAGAGCAAGCCCTTGCCGCTGGCGCTAAAAATCTGCCGCGATACCGCGCTTGGCACCCTGCTGGTGCGGGGCTTCAATGCCTTCTCGTCCGCCGCTTCCTATGTGGGAGTCAAACGTGCGCCCATGGCTGCGGATGTGCGCCGCGCTTATGTGGCACCATTCAACTCCTGGCAAAATCGAATCTCGACTTTGAGGTTTGTACAGGATATTCCGCTCAAGCCCGGCGACAGAAACTGGGACTTGGTGCAGTCGATTGATGCCAGTTTGCAGCAGTTTACCCGGGTGCCGACCATTATTCTTTGGGGTCTCAAGGACTTTGTCTTTGACCGGCACTTCCTTGAAGGTTGGCAGCAGCGCCTGCCCAAAGCCGAGCTGCACGCCTTTGCCGACTGCGGCCATTATATTCTTGAAGACGCCAGTGATGAGGTGATAGCCCATATTCGCCGCTTTATTGATGAAACGGCAGTGGCTCAAAGCGCCGACGAACAAACATCTAACCCTAGAGAAAAGGCATCGGCGGAAACAACCTCAGCCGGGAGCGCTGACTGAGATGTTCCCACCCGCCGAAGACTCGCAAGTGGCCGCAAATGAACCGGCCCCAGAGGCAAACTCCGCCAAGGGGCACAACCTGTGTCGCCACCTGAAGCAGGCGGCCATTAACCAGAGCGAGGACCTGGCGGTTGCCGTGCAGCGTCGCTGCGGTGGTAAGTTCAGTTATCAGGAGCTTGATTTCAAGACCCTGGACAGCGACAGCGACCGACTCGCCAGCGCCTTGCTCGACTATGGCTTCAAGCCCGGGATGAAAGCCGTGCTTATGGTGACTCCTGGGCTAGAGTTTTTTGTGCTTACTTTCGCCCTGTTCAAGGCGGGGATCATCCCTGTGATGGTAGATCCAGGCATGGGGATCGCCAAGCTCAAGCAGTGTCTGGCCGAAGCCGAGCCCGACGCCTTTATCGGGATCCCCAAGGCCCATGTGGCCAGATTGCTGTTCGGTTGGGGCAAACCCAGTATCCGCTTGTTGCTGACGGCAGGTGAAGGCTTTCTTGGCCGTAACCCTCCTTGGGGTGGCAGCAGTGTCAGCCGTTTGCTGGCCAGGGCACCCGAGTCAGCCACATTTCCCATGGCGCAGCTCGGCGCGCAGCAGATGGCGGCCATCTTGTTTACCAGTGGCAGCACCGGCACTCCAAAAGGCGTGGTCTACAGCCACGGCATGTTTGAGGCGCAGATAACCGCGCTGCGAAATGACTATGGCATTTGTCCCGGCGAGCGGGATCTGTCTACCTTCCCGCTATTTGCTCTCTTTGGACCGGCGCTGGGGATGGCATCGATAGTGCCTGAAATGGATGCCAGCAAACCGATAACTGCCAGACCGGAAAACCTGTTTGCCGCCATAGAGCACTATGCTTGCAGCAATATGTTTGTGAATCCCGCCTTGCTCGACCGTTTGGGACGCGGCGGAAACGGGCGTCGGCTGTACAGCTTGAAGCGGGTGATATCCGCCGGCGCACCGGCCGATCCCAAGGCGATAGCGCGTTTCTCCGCCATGTTGGCCGAGGATGTCGAAGTGCTTAACTCCTATGGCGCCACCGAATCCCTGCCAGTTTCCATGATTGGCAGCAAGGCGCTTGGCGCTACCGCCGCCATGACCGACAAGGGCGGCGGCATCTGTGTCGGTAAGCCGGTATCCGGAATAAGGGTCAGTATCATAGGGATCAGTGAAGAGACCATCGACAGCTGGTCGCCGACTCTCGAGTTGGCGACGGGGGAGATAGGCGAAATCGTCGTTGACGGCGCTGTGGTCAACCAGAGTTACTATCGCCGTGAAGGCGCCAACAAACAGGCCAAGATTGCCTATGAAGGCCGGCAACTGCACCGGATGGGCGATCTCGGTTATCTAGATGCCGAGGGCCGTTTATGGATGTGTGGCCGCAAGGCCCACAGAGTGGATGTCATTAAGGACGGTGAGCTGCAAAAGCGCTATCTGTCCATTCCCTGTGAGCGAATTTTCAATACCCATCCTCAGGTTAAACGTTCGGCCTTGGTTGGCGTTGAACTGATGCAGAATAAGCGTGGCGGCGGGGAGGCAGTCCAAGAGAGCGCTTTCTCTTTTACTGCTGGCCCTGATAGCACTTCCCTTGATAGCACAGTGCCCGAAAAAGCGCCGCTTATCTGCATCGAGCTTGAGCAATCCCTGTCGCCAGCCGAACAGCAACAGCTGTTTACCGAGTTGCAGGAACTTGCCGACAAGCAGCCACTGACCCGGGGCATCAGGCATTTTATATTGCATCCGGGGTTTCCCATGGATGTGCGCCACAATGCCAAGATATTCCGCGAGCAACTTGCCGTTTGGGCGCAAAAACAGTTGGATGGAAACGGCTGGAAGCCAAAATAGATAACAGAGACAGAAACCCACTATGGCCACATCTGCACCACGATCTCAATCACCTGAGTCAATAGCCTCGTCGCAGGATTTGCCTGCGGCTTTATTACAAGAGACCGCGGTTTTGTCACAAGAAACCGGGCATGATGAACTTCATCCCGAGTTGTTGGCGCTGGCCCGGGAACTCGCGACCCGAGTCAAGCGGGTGTTGGTGACAGGCGCTGGAGGCTTTTTGGGAGAAGCCATATGTCGGCCGCTGCTGGCTGCCGGTATTCAGGTAGTGGGGGTGGCCAGGGGCCATTATCCGGCGCTCGAGGCCATGGGCGCTACCATGGTGCGCGCCGATATTTGCGACAAGCAGGCACTGAAACAAGCCCTCGGTGGCTGTGAGCTTATCTTTCACGTTGCCTCCAAGGCCGGAGTCTGGGGCAGCAGAGCGAGCTATTTTCGCCCCAATGTGTTGGGGACAGAAAACATCATCGCCTGCGCCCGTGAATTGGGGATTGGTTATCTGGTCTATACCAGCACGCCGAGTGTCACCTTCGATGGCAAGGATGAGGCCGGTATCGATGAATCCGTTCCCTACGCCAGGCGTTATCTCAACCATTACGGCGCCTCCAAGTCGGAAGCGGAAGAGTTGGTGCTGGCCAGCGCCCAAAACGGCTTGAAGACAGTGGCCATTCGGCCGCACCTGATTTGGGGGCCTGGCGATCCTCATCTGGTGCCCCGCGTGCTGGAGCGAGGCCGCAAGGGTCGGCTCAAGTTGGTGGGTCATGACGATAAGTTGGTGGACACCATTTATATCGATAATGCCGCCTTTGCCCACCTGAGCGCGGCCAGGAGCCTGCTGGCTGAACCTTGTCGCTGCAATGGCAAGGCCTATTTTGTCAGTAACGATCAGCCCCTTACTATGGCGGCCATGCTCGACAGCATTCTTGCCTGTGACAACTTACCCGCGGTGGAAAAGCGGGTACCGGCCACTCTGGCCTACGTCATTGGCGCCATGCTCGAAGGAATATACCGACTGCTGGCTATCAAGCAGGAGCCGCTGATGACCCGCTTTGTCGCCAAACAGCTTTCCTGCAGCCACTACTACGACATCTCAGCCGCCAAGCGCGACTTGGATTACAGGGTCATCGTCAGTATGGAACAAGGGATGAATAAGCTAAGGCGCTCTCTTGGCCACTAGCTCAGGAAAATCATAAGGAAATAACATGTTTTCGCTGTTGTCCGGCACAAAGCCGGCGCTTATTTATATCGAGTTCAACGCCAAACGTATCAGGCTCACCCTTGCCGACAGTCGCCATAGTCTGGGGCAAGTCAGTCTTGAGACCATTCCTGAGGTGGCAGTGCAGCAGGATAACAAGGGCAGTTTCAAGCTGTTGGCAGTGGGCGATGAAGCGCGGCGACTGGCCGCGACCAAGGGAGTGAAATGCCTCAATCCCTTCGAACATGTCCGTACCCCGTTGGCGGACTTTTACCTGGCCGAAATCCTGCTCAAACAGCTGGTTAAGCGGGTACTACCGCGAAAACTTTTTGCCAAGGCGCCTTTGCTTATCATCCAGCCAAGCGACGAATATGCCGGTGGCCTGACCATGATAGAAGAGCGCGCCTTGCAGGAACTTGCCTTTGCTGCCGGAGCAAAAGATAGCCTGGTTTACCAGGGGCCGAGACTCACAGGGCAGCAGGATTTCAATGGGTTGAAACTGCAGCAAGTGAAGGCCTTTTAGGCGAGCCAAAGTACCGCACATATTGCAATCCATCACTGGCGGCATCTCTGCGCCGCTGAGAAACTGTACAGCAAAAGGTTATCGGCGTTAGCGAACAAAGTATGTTAAATGTTTGAATCTTTGTTACAAATTTTGCAAGTTGTAATGTTTAAATCATGCTAGCTTGGTATTCATTTATCTCTCCGGCATGAGGAAACTATGCTCAGTATCGAAGCCCTAAGCAAGACCTATGACAACGGTGTTAAGGCACTGGATAATGTAAATCTACAGGTAGACAAAGGGATGTTTGGTCTGCTCGGCCCCAACGGTGCAGGCAAATCCTCTTTGATGCGCACCATAGCCGCATTGCAAAGTGCCGATAGCGGCAGCATTAGTTTCGACGGCATAGACATTCTCAAACAGCCGCAAAAATTGCGTCAGACCCTGGGGTATCTGCCGCAGGATTTTAATGTTTACCCCAGGATCAGCGCCTGGGACTTGCTCGATCACCTGGCTATTCTCAAAGGGATCTACAACAAGGGTGAGCGGCGTGAGATGGTGGATGGCTTACTGGCACACACCAACCTTTATCAACACAAGAACAAGGCGGTCAGCGGTTTTTCCGGCGGTATGCGTCAACGTTTCGGGATTGCGCAGGCGCTGCTTGGCGACCCCAAGCTGTTGATTGTCGACGAACCCACCGCCGGCTTGGATCCTGAGGAGCGCAACCGTTTCCACAACTTGTTGGTGAGCCTGGGGGAAGAGAAGGTGATTATCCTCTCGACCCATATAGTGGAAGATGTCTCGGAGCTTTGCGCCAATATGGCGGTGCTCGCCGGTGGTCAGATCCTGCTGCAGGGCAATCCCATGGAGTTGGTGGCCTCTTTGGAGCAAAAAATTTGGACTCGCACCGTTAGCCAGGCCGAAGCCACTGAGCTTGAACAACAGCTCAATGTGATTGCCAAACGCCTGTTTGCCGGCCGCACTGTGCTGCATGTCTGGGCCGATTCGGCGCCGGAAGGTTTTACTCAGGCAACGCCGGGGTTGGAAGATCTTTATTTCAGCACCCTGCATCGCCACCGCAACAGCAAGCCGGTTGAGGCTGCCTGAGGAACTGCCCATGTTTTTTTCCATGTTACGCTTTGAATGGCGCTACTATCTGCGGCAGCCATCTTTTTATGTTGTTTCTTTGCTGTTGTTTTTAATCAGCTTTCTATCCGTTGTATCCAACAATGTGCAGATAGGTGGTGGCGGTGAGGTGCTGAAGAACAGCCCCTTCAGCATTGCCCAGACCCTGCTGATCATGAGCTTTATCTCCATGTTTGCCGTGGTCAACTTTGTCGGTAGTACAGCGGTGCGCAACCAGCAGCACGGGATGGAGGAACTGATCTATTCCAAACCGCTGACTCCGCTGGCCTATCAGTTGGGGCGTTTTTTTGGCAGTTATCTGGTGGTCATGGCGGTGTTTTCCATGGTGCCGCTGGCGATGTGGCTCGGCTCATTTATGCCTTGGGTCGATGCCAGCCGTTTCGGTGAAAATCGGCTCAGCTATTATCTGCTGCCCTTGCTGCTGTTGGCCGCGCCGAGCCTGCTGCTGATATCGGCGCTGTTTTATGCCATGGCCAGCCGTTTTCGCTCCATGATGGGTTTGTATCTGACAGCCGTAGCACTGCTTATCATCTACAACCTCACCGGCGAACTGGCCAGCCAGCCCCAGTTTCGCACGCTGGCGGCCATGTTGGATCCCTTTGCACTGCGCACCTTTGCCGACGTTACCCGTTACTGGACCATAGCCGAGAAAAACACCCAGTTGGTGGAGCTGACCGGTGTTATGTTCAGCAACCGCGCCATGTGGCTTTCTCTGGCGGTCATCTTGCTGCTTGTCGCCAAGGTCTGGCGCCAACCAACACTTACTCGCAAGAAGGACAAACGCGCCGGCAAGCAGTCTGCAACCCCGGCATTGCAGCCCTTGCAGCAACTGAGCCGCGCAAGCTCGCCATCGACTTCGGCACAGTTCAAGGCCCGAGTCGGCTTTGAAATCCGCCAGGTGCTCTACACAGCACCATTTGTGATTTTGGGACTGCTCACCGTCTTTAACCTGGTCGGGCCCATGTTCGGTGATTTTGGTTGGTATGGTACCTCCAACTGGCCGCTGACCCAGGACATGGTCGATAATATTGCCGGGGCCACCGGCTTGCTGATGGTGATAGTACTCATCTACTACAGCGCCGAGATTGTCTGGCGTGAGCGCAACTCCGGAATGGGGGACATAGTCGACAGTCTGCCGGTGCCGAATCTGGTGTTCTGGACCTCCAAGCTGGTGGCTGTGGTGTTGGTGATGGCGCTGCTGTACCTGTTGGCGACCCTGACCACAATTACTTTCCAACTGATCAAGGGGCAGTACAATCTCGAACTGGCTCAATACGCCATCAGGTTGGGCTTCTACTATCTGTTGCCACTGCTGATGTCGGCGGTTCTGGCGTTCTTCTTTCAGGTGCTCAGCCCGAACAAGTATGCCGGTATGGGGCTGTTTGTCGCCTACTACCTGACGACCTTTGTGATGGCCAGTTGGGGATTCGGCCATTCGCTGTACAACTTCGGTGCTTCCCCTTATCTGGCCTATTCGGATATGAATGGTTACGGCTGGGGACTCTTGAGCCACAGCCTGTATATGCTCTATTGGGGCGGTTTCTCACTGCTGCTGTTTGTGCTGGGTTATGGCCTCTATCACAGGGGGCCGAAACAGTCTCTGAAACACAGGTTTGCCCTGCTGGGCGGTCAGCTGGGGGCCAAGGGACGCTTGCTGGCGGCCTTTGGGGTACTGCTGTTTGTTGCCAGCGGCAGCTATCTCTTCTACCAGACCAAGGTGGTCAATCATTACTATACCAATGATGAGGAAACCGACCTGCGCGCCGACTATGAGAAGAAATTCAAGCAGTATGCGTCTTTGCCCGTGCTGACCACCACTGCGGTCAAGGCCGACATTGATATCTATCCCGAGTCACGGCGAATCGAGGCCGATATCAAGCTTGATTGGGTCAACAAACAGGACAAGCCGATAAGCAAATTGCTGGTCAGTTTACCGTCCCACACCCGCGCGGAAGATCTCAGCATCACCTTGCCGGGGGCGACTCTGGGCGAGTTTGACGATAAATTCAATGTCAGTTGGCTGGTGTTTGACAAGCCGTTGCCGCCGGGGGAGAAAATCAGTGGCCGCATTCAGTTGATTCGGGAAACCCAAGGGGTTGAAGAGTCCAACTTCGATCTGTCCGTGGTCGAAAACGGCACCTTTATCAATAATATCGAGCTGCTGCCTCAGTTTGGGTATCAGGAAGGCTATGAACTCAGCGATCGCCATGAGCGTGAGAAACGTGGTCTTGAAGACAAACCAAGAGCCAATAAGCTGGAAGACACGCGCTTTTATCGGCAGAATTTCTTTGGTGTAGACGGCGACTTTATCGACTTTGAAGCCACGGTTTCCACCTCGGGCCAGCAGATGGCACTGGTGCCCGGATACCTGCAGCGGCAATGGCGTGAAAATGGTCGCAACTTCTTCCATTACAAGATGGACAGCCCCATGGTGAACTTCTATTCGATCCTCTCCGGACGTTTCGAAGTGGACCGGCAGAAGTACAAGGGCATAGTGATCGAGGTGTACTATCATTCGGCCCACTATTGGAACGTGGAGCGAATGATAGAGTCGGTGAAAGACTCTATCGACTATTACACCCAGGCTTTTGGTCCCTATCAACACAAGCAACTGCGCATAGTAGAGTTTCCCGGTTATCGCTCCTTTGCCCAGAGTTTTGCCAACACTGTGCCTTACTCTGAGCGTATCGGCTTTATCACCGACCTGCGCAACTCGGACAATATTGACCCCGTCTATTATGTGACGGCCCACGAAGTGGCACACCAGTGGTGGGGGCATCAGGTTGGCGCTGCCGATGTACAGGGCAGTGCGGTTATCTCCGAGAGCCTGTCGCAATACTCGGCGCTGATGGTGATGGAGCACAAGTATGGCCCGCAGATGCTGCGCCGATTCCTCAAGTATGAGCTTGACCGCTACCTGCGAGGTCGCTCATCGGAAAGCAAGGGCGAGCAACCGCTACTGCGCAGTGAAGGGCAGGGCTATATCCATTATCAGAAGGGCTCGGTGATCATGATGGGGATCCGTGACCGCCTGGGTGAAGAACGGCTCAATGCCAATTTGAAGGCATTTCTTGAGCGCTACAAGTTCCGCGGCGATCCTTTCCCGACCACTCTGGACCTGCTCAGCTATCTGAAGCGGGATACGGACGGCGCCGAGGCGCGTTTCATTGAGGACTCCTTCTCTGAAATCAGCCTCTATGACCTGCGTCTGACCGAGGCCAAGGTAACCGAAACGCCGGAAGGCCAGTTTAAAGTCAGTCTGGATATCTATGCCCAACGCCGGGTCGCTTCAGAGAAGGGCGCTGAGCAGGAAGTACCGCTGGACGAGTGGATTGATATAGGCGCCTTCAAGGTTAACCCGGACAAGCTCAAACAGGATGAGCAGGTGTTGTCGCTGCACAAATATCGGCTCAAGAGCGGAGAGAATCATCTCGAACTGGTGCTGAGCGAAAAGCCTGCCTATGTCGGGGTCGATCCCTTCATCAAGCTGGTGGACCGGGACTCGGAAGACAATATTTTCAAGCTCTGATCCTTTAACGGCCTACTTGGCTATTTGACAAAACGCCCCGCAAACCTGATTGCGGGGCGTTTTTACATTTATGAACTCAGCGACTGTCTCAGGCGGGTTGCCATTCATCACCCCGGCACTCCGGGCTCGACTATAGTTTATGGATATGGCCAGTCGATTACCGCCTAACCTGACTCGCCATAGAATCACTATGCTATCGCCAATCCGGCTGGTACTCGAACGGCTGACAGCGCTTTGAGTGACTCAAACTTCTATAAGGAATGGGATTATGTCTATGGTCAGTGCCAAAGAGTTTGCCGACTGGCTTTACAAGCGTTTCGAGCAGGTAGAGCACGGGGTCAGCATGAGCCGTGAGGATATCAACCAGCTTACCGGCAGGCAGAATTTCTCCATGGTGTTTGTCCATGATATCCACTATGAATTGATGCAGCACGGCATGGCATTTGTGACAGATACCTCCCGGGAACAGTTCTTCCTGGTGCGTGTTTGTCCCATGCCCTGGCGGCAACAACTGGAGCAGCAATTTGACAAGGAGATCTTCAATAACGTTATCTCCATCAATATGTCCCGCTGAAATAGTTGCACCTATCTGTTTGTAAGTCACAGGTGTTATAAAAGCCGGGAGCCCGCTCTACAAGAGTTCTCATTGCCGCTGCATACTAGCCATACTGATGGCAAAGGGCTGACTTAAGTAGGAGGGGCTGCTTTAAAGTCCGAACAAAATCATAAAATTAATGCAAATTCACTTGTCGCGGACCTGAGTTTTTCTTACTTTGGAATGAAACTGATTGTCAAAGAGGCCACCTATGAATACTCATCTGGAGCTGCAACTGAAACATTGGCTGGACATAGATCCCGACCCTAAAACCCGGGATGAGCTGTTGAGTCTTAAAGCCGAAGGTAATGAAACTGAATTGGCCGCCCGCTTTGCCGGCCGTTTGGCCTTCGGCACCGCCGGTCTCAGGGGCGTGGTCGGCGCCGGTCCAATGCGGATGAACCGTTTGGTTATCCGCCAAACCACAGCGGGCCTGGGGCAGTATCTGCTCGCCCAGGTTAAAGATGCCGCCAGCCGCGGTGTGGTGATAGGTTTCGATGGCCGTCATGATTCACGTACCTTCGCCCATGATGCCGCCAGCGTGTTGACCGCCATGGGGATTAAGGTGCGACTCACCGCCAAAGTGGCCGCCACGCCGCTGGTAGCCTTTGGGGTGAAACACTTTGAAGCTGCCGCCGGTATCGTAGTGACCGCCAGCCATAACCCGCCGCAATACAATGGCTACAAGGTCTATTGGGGTAATGGCGCGCAGATCATTCCGCCACATGACTCAGGTATTGCTGCCTGCATAGATAAGGCTGCCAACGAAGAGCTGCCTTGGCTGGAGCAGAGTGAAGCCACCAAGCAGGGTAAACTCATTTGGCTGCAGGATGATTTCTATCAGGACTATCGCCGCGGCGTGTTCCATGCCGATGTGTTGCAGCACAAAACGGCGCCCGAAAGGGTGAGCCTGGCCTATACCGCCATGCATGGTGTTGGCGCAGAAATGGCCAAGACAGTGCTCAAGGATGCCGGTTTTACTCAGGTTTATTCTGTCGCAGCCCAGGAAAAACCGGACGGTGACTTCCCAACGGTTAAGTTCCCCAACCCGGAAGAGAAGGGCGCCATGGATCTGGTGATCGCCGAGGCCAAGCAGCATCAGGCGTTGCTGGCCTGTGCCAACGATCCTGATGCCGACAGGCTGGCGGTAGCAGTGCGCCGTGATGATGGCGAGTACCAAATGCTCACCGGCGATCAGGTGGGGGCCTTGCTGGGCCACTATCTGTTGTCCAAGGCGCCGGCCAATCAGCGTTTACTGGGAACCACCATAGTCTCTTCAACCTTGCTCTCCAAAATCGCCAAGGCCAAGGGCGGTGAGTTTTATACCACGCTCACGGGTTTCAAATGGCTCACCAATGTTGGTATGCAGCGCCAGAGCGACAGCAATAAATTCCTGTTCGCCTATGAAGAGGCGCTGGGCTACACAGTGGGCAGCATGGTGTGGGATAAGGACGGCCTGTCGGCGCTGGTGGCTTTTGCCCAGCTGACTGCCGAGCTGGCGGCGCAGGACAAAACCATCTGGGACAGACTGGAACAACTCTATCGCGACTATGGTTTACACCTTAATACTCAGGTGAGCATAGCGCTCAAGCCGGGGACGCCGGATATCGGAGCCCATCTGCGGGCCAATCCCCCCGAGTCCATTGCGGGCATGGCGGTATTGGTGACCGAGGATCTCAAATCGGCCGAGCGGCGTTACGCCGATGGGCGGCGGGAGATCATCGAATTACCGGCCAGTGATGTGCTGACCTTCCACCTTGAAGGCGGTGCCCGGGTGATAGTGCGACCCTCGGGAACCGAGCCCAAGATCAAGTGTTATTACGAGGTGGTTGAGCCTATGCAGGCAAGCGACAGCCTGGCAGATGCCGAAAGCCGGGCCAGAGCCGCGCTGGATGCCTTCGTCAGCGGCCATCAGGCGTCACTGCCCAAGTAACCTACTGCCCGGAAAACTGCTGAGAAGATAGATAAAGGCCCGCACTACGGGCCTTTTGTCGTTTTGATCTGCTTATATTCCCATGCAAATTTTATTGGTGTTTTCGCTCAGGCTACTGACAACAGGTTGTCAGCAGCACCCGTGCATACTTGTTTTCGTCCTGAGAGCCAAGCTTGTCAGGACGGCGGAGGATGGTCCTCCTGCCACAACTGAATCAACATGGAGATGTGAAAATGTCAGCAGAAATCCCTTTGGTCTGGAGTGAGATCCCGGTTGCCGATATGGCTCGCGCCAAGCGTTTTTATCAAGAGGTGCTGGGGCTGCACTGCAGCGAAGACCCTATGCCTGAGTGTGAGTATGTTAGCGTCAGCCGCACCAGTGGTGATACCGCTTGCTTTGGGCTGATTAAACACCCGCAGATGGCCCCTTCAATGACGGCATCCGTGGTTTACCTCCACCTGGGTGACAAGCTGGGTACCACCATAGGTCAGCTGGAAGCACAAGGTGTGCAAATCCTCTTGCCACCTATGCCCATCAAGGAAGGTGAATGCGGCTATTGTGCCCAAATAGCCGATTCCGAAGGCAACCGACTTGGCTTGTGGGCCATGCAGCTGTAAGCTCAGCGCTGTTATCTTTATCGGGACCGACGCAATGTCGGTCTTTGCTTGAATGAATACCATAGCGCATAGGCGTTTACTCAGCCGGCAAGAATGAAGGGGTGGCAGGCAAGTAGGGCAACGCATGGTGTATTGGGATAAATCGACATTGGTCTGCGCTGTAAGCCTGGTGTTTCAAGCCAAACTTTGGAATTCAAATCAAACAGCTATAAGGAATGGTATTAAGTCATGCGCCGCGCCGACCGTTTGTTTCAGATAGTGCAGATCCTGCGCCACCGCCGTTTGACCACTGCGGCCGTATTGGCCGAGCGCCTGGAAGTCTCTGTCAGAACCATCTATCGGGATATTCAGGATCTCTGTCTCAGTGGTATCCCCATCGAAGGGGAGGCCGGGCTTGGCTATCTGCTGCGTCAGGAGGTGAGTGTCCCACCGCTGATGTTCAATGAGGCCGAACTGGAAGCGATTCAACTGGGGATCCGCATGGTGCAGACCTGGGGCGGCAATGAGCTGGGCAAGGCGGCCAAACAGGCGCTTATCAAGGTCGAAGCCGTGGTGCCTGAGCGTTTGCGGGCGCTGCAGAGTTTGATGTTCTCACCGGACTTCTATCTGGATCAGCAAGAGTTTGTTTATCTTGACCCACTGCGTATCGCCGCCAGGCTGCGCCACTTTGTGCTGCTCGACTATCAGGATGTAAAAGGCTGCGCCAGTCAGCGCAAAATAAGGCCGCTGGCTATCTACTTTTGGCGAGGCACCTGGACCTTGTTGGCCTGGTGTGAACTGAGAGACGACTTTCGCTCCTTTCGGGTCGACCGTATCGTTAATCTGTCACAGTTGCCGGAGCGTTTCCCCATTACCCCGGGCCAGGAGATGGAGGACTTTGTCCGCCGTATGGAGGATGACTATCAAAGACAGGAGCAAAGCCAGGGTGAAAGCTGATCTTACTGACGCTTGATGGACAGGGCGCTGGCGTGAAAAGCCAACTTTGAACATTCAAAATGTCAGTTCCCCTAAGACATTATTCCTTGCTCCTGCAACAAGTAAGCTATCAAATCTTTCAGGTAATCAAAGCTTTCAAAGGTTTCCCGTAAGTCGAAAAAATTCACTACCCGGTATTCGGCACTGGGGAGATGAAACACTATGCTGTCCAGGTTGCCTTCATGGCCCAGCTGTAAAAAGTCATCCTGCTCCAGGCTGCAGTGCAATAGTTCGTCGATTGAGTTAAGGATGACATTGTTAATTTGGATGCCATTGGCATACCTGAGCAAATCCAGATAGTCGCGGGGCAGTGAATCTGGTGGAATAGACTCCCAGACATTAAGCAACTGATCGATTTGCGCCTCTGTTGCCGGTGGATTGCAGTATAAATCGTCTTGGTACTTCTTCAGCATCCTCAGCGTATCAAGCAAACTATCCAAACTATCGAGTCCTTTTATTGTTTCACTCTAATGCATTCTGTTTCAGCAACTTAACTGTGCCAGCGGCATAACAGCCGCCTATTAGTAAAGAGATTGCCGATGTCAGCAGCATAAAGCTCATCTGGCCGGCCAGCTCTGTGAGGTAAGGGGAGTTACCCAAGAGCACCAGCGGGATCCCAAGCAGCCCCCTGGCAAGGAAGATACCGCTTATCAGCACCAATGCGGTTTTCAATAAGGGCAGGGGCCTGATTACACCGGCGCCGGAAAAGCCAAAGGCCGAGAAGCCGGCGAGTATCAGGGCGATGGCTGCGGTTACCATTGCCGGATATGTGGAGCCGTTTTCGCTCATTTGCGCCATAGCTTCACCGGCGCCAAACAGCCGATACCATTCTGCGCCGCCTGGGATAATTGCCAGATGCAGCAGTGCTGCGATGGCGGTCAAGGTAGCGGCGAGTTTCAATATTGGGCTCTTGCTACTGCTTTTGCTCATCCTTTAGCCGCCTGATGCAGAGCCGTGGTCAGTCGCTGACCAGTCGCCCATAGAGCGCCGAATCAGAAATAACACCATTGATTTGCCAGCGCTGGCGCAGCAAACCTTCCCGGATGAAGCCGAGTTTATCCAGAGCCTTGGCCGATGCATTGTTGCCGGGATCTATCTCGGCCTCTATGCGTCTGAGTTTAAGCGTGTTGAAGCCATAGTCGATAAGGGCTTCGCCGGCCTCTTGAATATAACCTTTGCCCCAGGCGGCTTTGCCCAGGCCAAAACCTATCTCGGCCCGTTTGGAGCCGCTGTCATAGCTGAACAACATGCATTTCCCCAGCAGCTCACAGGTATTCCGCTGGAATATGCCAAGGGTGATGCCCTCTTGCCTGGTCATGCCCTGCTTGGCGGCAGAGATAAAATCCAGCGCGTCGCTGCTATGGGTCCAGGGAGCGGTATTCCAGTATTTCATCACTTCGGGATCGGAAAATATCGCCAGCAGGGCATCGGCATCCAGCACTTGCAGCGGCCGCAGCCTGAGTCTCGAAGTCTCGAGTGTCGGGGCAAACAAGCTTGAAGACATCTTCGTTCTCCTTAACCGAGCACTGGCCGAAAGAAGCTGCGCTCATAACTTTCAATGCAGTCGGTTTGTTCGGCAAATACCAGCGCCGCCTGACATTCAGGGTCGTCTTTGGCTCGATTGCGATAGCTTTCGTATTCCGCCAGGCTCGGGAAGGTGAACAGAGCCAGGGCGATATTGCTGGCACCCTCGCTCGGCAGAAAATAACCATTATGGGTGCCGCCGAACTTTTCCACCAAGGGGATCCACATTTTGGCGTAGCGTTCAAATTCGGCCAGTTGCTTGGGTTTGATGACGTATTTGATATAGCAGGTGATCACAGTTTTCGAGTCCTTTGATTTTGGGGGAAGTGCTTGGGATTAACCGCCCGGCCAATTCCTTGAAGCCGGCCTTCTATGCCGGATGCTGAGTCGGCTGAATCGCGTCTACTTTTGTCAGCCGGGTGTTAAAAGGAGTGCTAGAGACTAACCCAGGCTTTGCTTGTTAAGCAAGTGGGTGACTTGGGAGCAACAGAGTAGCTTTTATTGTCTGAGTGTCAATGAACTTCCTTGACCCTTGAAAGGGCGCTGTCCTGCTCTTCCAACTGATGGCTCAAGGTTTCGACGTCAATAAACAGGGTTTCGGGTTTCAATTCTTTGTTGGGTAAGCAAATACAGGCCGCCAGACGATAATCCAGCCGAAGATGATGAAATTTGCTGTACTCTTCGCTGAAGGCCTTGAGCTTTTCATTAATCCGCTCAATCACTTTCTCTGTCCCCATTTTATCGACGTTGAACAGACCAAGGGCGAACAGGTGGTGGTTCATGCGCCCCAGTAGATCTGTATTGCGCAGCAAGGCTTCCTGCACCTGTTTGGCAAAGAATTCCAGCAGGTGAGGTTGGTTAACTGTTTCATGTATGTGAGGGCAAAGATACAATAGCGCCAGACTCTGGTGATCTCGCAGATGGCGATACCATTCACGGTGAAAGACTTCCATAAAATAGGTCCGGTTATAGACCCCGGTTTCCGGATCCCTGAAACCCGAGTTACTGAAGGAATAAATCATGGGTTGGCTCCGAGCTAGTGACTGCTACAAGTATAGTTAACCAATCCATCTACTGAGTTGTGACAGGAGAATAACGACAATGAAAAAAGGGTTTTTGCTGTGCTCTATTATTTTGGCGTTGAGCGCTTGCTCCAAAGAGGAGAGCACTTTAGTGACTCAGCCACAGGCGGAGCAACAGCCCGCTGCGGCAAAGGCACAAACGGCAGAGCAGGCTTATCTCGCCATGGTGGATCAGTTCTTCAAGGACTACCTCAAGCTTGAGCCCATCTATGCCACCTTTGTTGGGGTCAACGATTATAACGATACTTTCGGTGGCGACCTCTCCGAGGCTTACCTCAAACAGCGCCATGAACTCAATAGCCGCTACGCCGCCCAGGCCAAGACCATAGATAGACAAGCCTTGCCCGAACAGTTGCAACTCAGTTACGACATGTTTGTCTATGACAGGGACATGGCGTTGGTGGATGAAACCTTCCCCAGCCGTTTTATGCCGATAAGCCAGTTTTACAGCACAGTGATTACCATGGTGCAGCTTGGCAGCGGTGAGAGTGCCCAGCCTTTCAATACCCCGCAGGATTACGCCAACTGGCAGCAGAGGGTGAAAGGTTTTGTCAAATGGACTGAGCTGGCGAAACAGCGTATGGATGAGGGCATTGCCAGCAAGGTTGTGCTGCCACGGGTATTGGTCGAGCGGCTTATCCCTCAGTTGCAGGCGCAGTTGGTGGACACACCTCAAGACAGTATCTTCTACGCCCCGGTGACCAAGATGCCCGAGAGCTTCAATGCCGCCGAGCGTGCCTTGATTGAGCAGGAATATCAACAGATGATCAGCCAAGAGTTGCTGCCGGCTATCGCCTCACTCAAGCAATATTTTGAGCAAACCTATCTGCCAGCCTCGCGGGCCACTGACGGTTGGTGGGCGCTGCCTAACGGTAAAGTCTGGTATCAACATCTGGCCAATGCCCATACCACAACCACTATGGCGGTGGACGATATTCATCAAATCGGCCTCAAGGAAGTGGCACGGATCCTCGATGAGATGGACAAGGTGCGCCAGCAAGTGGGTTTTGAAGGTGATCTCAAGGCCTTCTTTGCTTCACTGTCATCCGAGCCAGAGTACTTCTTCAGTGACAAGCAGGGCTTAATTGACGGCTATATGGTGCTTAAGGACAAGATCAATGCCGTACTGCCCGGTTACTTCAATGTGATGCCCAAGGCCGACTATGTGGTGAAGCCGGTTGAAAGCTTCCGTGAAAAATCGGCCGCCGGAGCCTCCTATGAAGCACCGGCCGTCGATGGCAGTCGTCCAGGGGTGTTTTACATCAACACCTATAACCTGAAAGCTCAGCCCAAGTGGGGCATGACCACTTTGTCATTGCATGAAGCGGCGCCGGGTCACCACTTCCAAATAGCCATCAAGCAAGAGCTGCAGGGCGTGCCTGAGTTCCAGCGTTTCAGCGGTTACACCGCCTTTGAAGAGGGCTGGGCCCTCTATGCCGAATATCTTGGAATAGAGATGGGTTTGTTTGAAGACCCGTACCAGTATTTCGGCAAGCTCTCGGATGAAATGCTACGGGCGATGCGTCTGGTGGTGGATACCGGCCTGCATGCCAAGGGCTGGAGCCGCGAACAGGCGATTCAGTATATGAAAGACAACTCTCCGCTGGCAGAAAGCGACATTATCGCCGAGGTGGAGCGCTATATGGCAATTCCTGGTCAGGCACTGTCTTATAAAGTCGGTCAACTGAAGATCCTGGAGCTTAGAGCCCGGGCCGAGAAAGCCCTGGGGAACGACTTCGATCTCAAGGCCTTCCACGATCAAATTCTCACCACGGGTTCCTTACCCATGGCGGTGATGGAAGCCAAGATAGATCTCTGGATAGAAAAACAGCTGAAGCAGAAAGCATCAGCCTGAGACCAGACTTAAGTCGAGTCTTTGATAAGCAAACTAAAAACGCCGCCATCAGACGGCGTTTTTCATTTTCAACTCAAGGCTTGCCATTATTGTTGTGTCAGTTAACTTCTGACACAGAATGATATTATACTGGCTGGGTTTGTTCGGTGAACCACCGAAAAAGGCCACTTGGCCAAGATTACTGAGGAGCAAATTATGGTGCAGGCAACAGCAAGACATCTACTGGTAAAGACCGAAGAGGAATGTGCCAGCTTGAAGCAACAGATTATCGATGGCGCCGATTTTGCCGAGTTGGCCCGTAAACATTCCGCCTGCCCTTCAGGAGCCCAAGGCGGTGAGCTGGGCTCTTTCGGCCCGGGTATGATGGTGCGTGAGTTTGATGAAGTGGTGTTCAGCGCGCCGCTTAATGAAGTACAGGGGCCGGTCAAAACCGCTTTTGGTTTTCACCTGCTTGAAGTTACCAGTCGCGATTAAGCTGTAAGAGTTTAAGCAAGTGATAGAAATCTATACCGATAGACTCAGGCTCAGGACTCTGACGGCGCAAGATTGGCCGGCGTTTCTGGCGCTGCATTGCGATCCTGAGGTGGGCCGCTTTGTACGTGAGCCGGAGCCGCAGGAGCAGATTAAAGCCAAGTTTGAGCAGCGAAGCCAGCCTTGGCGTTACGAGTCCGGGGATTGGCTGACGCTGGTGATTGAAGAACTGGGCAGCGACTGCTTTGTTGGCTTGACCGGCTTTTACTGTGTCGATCCTGAGCTGGCGCAGGCCGAGGTAGGTTACCTGTTGCATCCGGATATGCAGGGGAAGGGCTATGCCACAGAGTCGCTGCGCGGGGTAATAGATTGGGGCTGTTTGAGCTTCAATATTCACAAGTTCATCGGTCACTGCGCCAATGACAATCTGGCTTCGGCCAAGGTCATGGAGAAATGTGGCTTCGAGCTTGAGGGAATATTGCGGCACAACTTCCGTATCGGCGATCTTTGGGTGGATGACAGAGCCTATGGCCTGCTCAGCGATGAGCGTCGTTGACTTCTCTCCCCCAAGCGGATGCTTGCTGCTATAATCCGCCCCAAATCGAGTCAATTCCAGCAAGGCAAGGTCACAGTGACACAGAAAATGAGCGAATTCACCCTCAATAGCGGCGATGAGTATATTGAGCTTTATAAGGTGCTGAAGGCAGAAGGCATGACCAGTGCCGGCGCCGAGGCCAAGCATGTGATTGCCGAAGGGCTGGTGCTGGTCAATAACGAGGTTGAAACCCGCAAGCGCAAGAAACTGCTGCCGGGCGATCTGGTCAGCTTCAACGGCGAAACGGTTAAAATAGTGGCGGCGCAATAGGCGCAAGGGGAACAGAATGCAATTTCCAGATGATGACAACGGCAAGATGCTGCAGGCAATGCAAGAGTCGGGTATCGACTTGAGCAAGCCTTTGGATGTGGACTTTTTCCTGGTGTTTGATGATCAGCGCGACGCTGAATCGGCATTGGAAGACCTGAGTCAATCCGAGCAGGCAGGCGAAGTTGAGCTGCAGTTCAACGAAGAGATTGAAAAGTGGGAGCTGATTGTCTGCATCAATATGGTGCCCGAGTATCAGGCTTTGGTGGCGCGCGAAACTGAGCTGAACAGCTTTGCCGCCGAGTTTGACGGCATGACAGATGGTTGGGGCGTGATGCAGCATCAGGACGGCGATGACGAGTTTGCCGATGATGACCACGAGTGTGATGAGCACTGCCACCACTGAAGATAAGTGAATTTTTCCTGAGCCACCCAAATTTGGGTGGCTTTTTATTCTGCACTCACGGATTGCCAATCTCAGGGAGAGTGATATGGCCAAACACATCAGTTTTGGAACCCCGGTCAACGACGCCGAGCGCTGGGCCTTTGAACTGCTGGGTGATGAGTTACCCAAAGATTATCTGCTGCTGACCAATATTGAGATCCCGACTCAGTCCGGGCAAGCGATGGAGGTGGATGCTCTGGTGGTCGGCGAGTGGGGCGTGTATGTCATCGATGTCAAAGGCTATATCGGCCGACTCAATGCCGGTCTGCACGCTTGGTCGCTGGATGGTCGCGAGGTGGACAACAGCCTGTCCAAGGCCAATTATGTTGCCAGAGTTTTGGCCGGTAAGCTGAAGAATAAGATCCCGGTCGGTGTCTATGCTCCCTGGTGCCAAGGCATGGTATTTGTAACCGGTCACAAGGGCGAAGCCATAGAGCTGGAGAAGCAGGACGGTGCCCTGAGCATCTATACCCCAAGGCAGATCATCGCTGCGCTTACCAAAGAGTGGGGCCTGACGGCTCCCCATAAGCACCAGATCAATCAGCGTCAGAAAGAGGCGGTGTTGGACACTCTGGGGCAGGTGGCTCTGGTGGAACAGCGCAACAATAAAATACAGGATTTTATCAAGCTCAAATGCCTGTTCCTGCAAAGTGGCCTCGAAGTCTGGCAGGCCGAGTACAATCCCGGCGGCTGGACCGCGCCCTGGCTGCTGAAAATTCTGATCCCTACCCATTTCGAGCAGCTTTCTGAAGCAAGACAGCATGAAGAGCGGCTGCGGGGGGAGTTTCAACGGTTACAGAAACTGTCCGGTTGCAGCGGCGTGCCTTACTCTGCGCCCCTTATTCAGGATGGCGAGCAGTTGGTGTTGCCTATTCGCATGCCAAGAGGTGTGCCTATTCATCTGCTGGAAATCGAGCGGCTCAGCATCTATCAACTGCTGGAGATACTGCGCCGCGGGGCCACCAGTCTGTCGCAAATTCATCGGCGTAATATCTGTGTCGGTGGCTGGGATGAGCACTGCCTGTTTATCGGTGATGATGGCGAAGTCGAGTTTATCGATATCCGTGATGACATCAGTATCGACGAGGATCTCAGGCGCTATGCTGAGCGATTCTTGCCCCTGGCGCTGGCCACTCATCAGCCACGTATCTATCTCTGGTTCCAGCGAGTCGCGGCAGGGCGGGGCGCGGATCTTGATGAGCTTAGAGCCGACCTCAGCGCGCTTATCGAAACTGGAGTCTGTGACAGCCTGGATAGCGATACAGAGATAGCCGAGGGCAGCGTTATCGACCATCACTTCCGCCTCGAAGAAGTTATCTATCAGGCAGCTCACAGTGAACTCTGGCGCGCCACTCACCTTCAGGGACAGTTCGATGTCGGGCTGTCTGTCTACCGCTTTTTGCAGCAGGACTGGCCCGGTCTTAATCATCAATACCGCAGCCTGAGCCGCATTTATCACCCCAATGTGGAGCGGGTATTGGCCTTTGGCGAACTTGGCGGCAGCGACAGGGTCTTCATTGCCAGGGCCTGGGAGCGAGGAGTTGCTTTGGATTGCGCCGAGATCCAATCGCCGCAACAGGTGATAGACTGGTTTCGGCAGTTGCTGACGGCACTGCAGTACCTCCACAGACTGGATATTTTCCATCGTGCCATCTGCCCGAAGAATATTGTTTGCAATGGCGATAGCGCCGTGCTTTTGAACTTTGGCCTGGGTCAGGACATAGCGGCCAGGCACTATGCTGCTCAATATGCCGACCCGGATCTCTGGGCCCTTGAAGGGGATGCCGAACGGGATCTCTATGGTTTGGTGGCCAGTTTTATTGATGTGTTGACCCCTATAGAGCTCAAGGGCGATGCCGGCCCTTCGGGTATGCTCAGGGCTCTTGATGCCTTCGATCCCCGTTGGTTGGGAGAGTCTTTGTTTGCCATGTGCCACAAAGTGCTGCGCTTTGAGGTCAGTCTGGCGGACAATGCCGACTACTTGCCACTGTTTGGCTTCAAGCGGTAGGGCGCAAACTCAGACAGCAGCCAATCGATAAACAGCGCCGATTTACGTGGCAGGCTGCTGGACTTGGGGGTTAACAGATAATAGCTGTAGGGGCTGACAAAGGGCGCTTCAAAGGGGATCACCAGAGTGCCAGCCTTGAGTTGATCTTCGATAAAGAAACGCGGGATCAGTGCCGCCCCCATGCCGCTGGCGGCGGCCTGACTCAGCATATAGAAATGCTCGACGCCAAACTTCTGCTCTGTGGTCAATGTTATCCCCAGTTGCCTGGCCCAGTAAGGCCAAAGCTCAGGACGGGTGGTGTGCTTCAGCAGCGTCACCTGGTTGATGTCCTCGGGCCGTTTCAATTCAGGGGCCAGCAGCGGCGAGCATACCAGGCACAGCTCTTCATCCATCAGTTTGATCACATTCATCCCCTGAGGCTCGCTGGTGGCGGAGCGAATGGCAATGTCGTAGCGACCATTGGCAAAGTCGACAGCGAAGTCGCCTATAGTGAGATCCACATACAGCTGTGGAAAGTGTGACTTGAACTCCTCCATTCTCGGGATCAACCAGTTGATGGTCAGGCTGGGTAACACATTGATGGCCAGGGTCTGCGCCTTGAGACTTTGACGTTTCAGCTCGGCGGTGGCATTGGCCAGGGTTTGCAGTGCTGCCTGCACCTGTGGCAGGTATTGTCGCCCCTCATCTGTGAGCACCAGTTGCCTGTGTTGACGCACAAACAGGCTGAATCCCAGGAAGTTCTCAAGTAGGCGCACCTGTTTGCTGATGGCACCGTGGGTCACATACAACTCCTGCGCCGCCAGAGTGATGCTTTGCAGCCTTGCAGCTGCCTCGAATGAACGCAGGGCATTGAGAGGAGGTAATTCCTGAAGCATGTTTTCTCCGCTGTTTTTGTGTGAGAAAATCTCACACATGGGCGAGAATAACTCCTTTGCCTTTTGGGGGCAAACTGCGTCTAATAGCAATCCTTCAACTCTGTATTCGACAACATAAAAAATGGCATTTGAACTCACTCTGCAATTGGCTACGGTTCTGTTTTTTGTCGCCCTGGTGGCGGGCTTTATTGACTCTATCGCCGGTGGCGGTGGCCTGTTGACTATTCCGGCGCTTATGTGGGCCGGACTGCCTCCGGCGGCGGCGCTCGGCACCAACAAGCTACAGGCATGCGGTGGCAGTTTCTTCGCCAGCCTCTACTTTGTGCGTAAGGGAATGGTGAAGCTGGGGGAGATGAAACTGGCAATTGGCTGCGCCTTTGTCGGCGCCTCAGTCGGTACGGTTCTGGTTCAGTTGATAGATGCCAGCGTGCTGGAGTTGGTGCTGCCGTTTCTTATCCTGGCTATTGGTTGTTACTTCCTGTTTTCCAAGAAAATTACTGAAGATGACCGTGCCAGGGTTCTGGCCCCGGGGGTATTTGCCTTTACCGCCGCACTCGGGGTGGGTTTGTATGACGGCTTTTTCGGCCCGGGCACCGGCAGCTTCTTTGCCCTGGCGTTTGTGTCTTTGGCGGGGTTCGGTCTGGCCAAGGCGACGGCTCATGCCAAGGTACTGAATTTTTCCACCAATATTGCTTCGCTCATCTTTTTTGCCCTTGGCGGCAAGGTGGTGTGGCTGCTGGGGTTGGTGATGCTGGCAGGGCAGGCCGCCGGGGCGACTCTGGGCTCACGTCTGGTGATCACCAAGGGCAGCAAGATCATCAAGCCGCTGGTGGTGGTCATGTCGCTGGTCATGAGCCTCAAGCTGCTGGCCGATCAATATCAGTGGAGTTTTTAAACCCAAATAAGGCAGTCGGCTGAGTGCTAAGCACTCGGCCGCTGAACCTCGGCGGGCGCATATACTATTGCATTGATTTTGCATACCATAAGGCTCACGTATCCGCCTGTAATTTTAGCGCCCAATGAAATTTATCCATACCTCGGACTGGCATATCGGTCGGCAACTGCACAACGAGTCGCTGCTGGATGAGCAAGCTCATATGCTTGAGCAGATAGTGGCGCTTGCCGCTGAGCATCAGGTTGATGCCCTGGTGGTCGCCGGTGACATATACGACCGCTCGATCCCGCCTGCCAGCGCGGTTGCCCTGCTGGATAAGTTCCTCAATATCCTGCTCAATGAGCATCACATTCCTGTGCTCATGATAGCCGGTAATCACGACGGTCAGGAGCGGCTCGGATTTGCGGCGCGGCAGATGGCCGCCAGTGGCCTTTATATTAGCGGCCCGCTGCAAGCGCAAGTTAAGCCGCTTATCCTCAAAGGCCGTGACGGCGATGCCTGTTTCTATCCCATTCCCTATGCCGAGCCGGCGCAGGTAAGGCATGTGCTTGAGGTGGATGCCAGCAGCCACCAGCAGGCGATGGCCTGCTTGCTGGAGCAGGTTCAGGCGCACGATAGCCAAGGCCTGCCCAAGGTAGTGGTGGCCCACTGTTTCCTCGATGGCGGCAGTGAGTCTGAATCCGAGCGGCCCTTGAGTATCGGCGGCGCCGATAAAATCGACCCTGCACTCTTTTGCGGCTTTGACTACGCGGCACTCGGGCATCTGCATGGCCCGCAATTTAAGGGCGCCGAGCACGTGCGCTACTCGGGCTCGCCGCTGAAATACTCTTTCAGTGAACACAAACAGAAAAAATCCGTGACCCTGGTGGAGCTGAGCGCAGGTGATACCCCAAAAATAACCCTGCTAGCGCTAAAACCCAGGCGGGATGTGAGGGTGATTGAAGGCCTGCTCGATGAACTGCTGCAACAGGGCGAAAAAGACCCGGGGCGAGAGGACTACCTGATGGTGCGCCTGCTCGATACCCAGGCGCTGCTGGATCCCATGGGCAAGCTGCGCGGCGTCTATCCCAATGTGCTGCATCTGGAGCGCACGGGCCTGATGTCCCGGCAACAGGGGCAGGAGATTGGCCGCGACAGAATCAAAAAAGGCGAGCTCGACATGTTCAGCGATTTTTTCAGTCAGGTACAGGGTGAGGCCATGACAGAGGCGCAGCAGCAGACCATGAGCCGTTTGATTGAAGAGTTGCACAGGGAGCAGGAACAATGAGACCGCTGATTTTGGAAATGCGCGCCTTCGGCCCCTTCGCCGATTGTCAGCGCATCGACTTTACCGAGCTGGGCGACAAGCCGCTGTTTCTGATCAATGGCCCCACAGGGGCGGGCAAGACCACGATTCTGGATGCCATCTGTTTTGCCTTGTACGGCAAAACCACAGGTAACGAGCGGGAAGGCAGCCAGATGCGCTGCGATAATGCCGATGACGGCCTGCTCACCGAAGTGTATTTCAGTTTTGAATTGGGGCACAAACGCTACAGCATTCGCCGCTGTCCCGAGCAGCAAAGAGCTAAAAGCCGCGGCGATGGTTTTACCCTGCAAAAGAGCGAGGCGGAACTCAAGCGGCTGTTGCCCGATGGCACCGAAGAGTTGCTGGTGGCCAGTAAGGTCACGGATGCCAACGCCTGCATCGAAGAGTTGACCGGCCTGGATGTGGATCAGTTTCGCCAGGTGATGGTGCTGCCCCAGGGCAAGTTCCGCGAGCTTTTGCTGGCGGACTCCAAAGAGCGGGAAAAGATCTTCAGCCAGCTGTTTCAAACCCATATCTACCGCCGCATTGAAGAGCGCCTCAAACAGCAGGCGCTGGAAATCAAGGCAAAGGCCAGAGACTTGCAATCACGCCGCGCCGGGATTTTGGAAACTGCCGGTGTCGAGAGTCTCGAGCAGTTGACAGCAGAAATTGCCGCTCTGACCCCCTCTTTGACCGAGGCGACAAGTAACAAACAAAAAGCCAGCGATGCCTTGGCCCAGAGTGCCAAGACGCTCGATAACGCCAAGGCGTTAACCGCCGAGTTTGAGCGCCGCAAGCTGCTGCAAACCCAGCTTGATGCGCTTGAGCAGCGGCGCGCTGAAATCGAGCTGCATCAGCAGACATTGGAGAATGCCCGCAAGGCTGAAAAGTTGCTGCCAAGCCTCAAAGAGTTGCAGTTTCGCCAGCAGGAGTGGCAGCAGGCTAAAGCCAAGGAGGCTGACTATGCCAAGCAGTTGCAGAGCGCTGAGCAGCGTCTGAAACAGGCTACAGATGATAAGGCTACACTCGCCGAGTTGGATGAGCACGGCAATAAGCTGCGACGGGAGCTTGAACAACTCGACAAGCTGCAGCCGGCTATTAACGAGCTCAAGCAACTGACCGAGGAGCATGAGCTTGGCCTAGTGGAGCTTGGGCGTCTTGAGCGGGCAGAGCAGCAGAGTCGCACTGAGCTGGAACAATGGCAGCAGCAACAACAAAAGCTTAAATCAGAGGCGAACGAACTATTCTCAAGCGCCGAGCGCCAAGGGTCGTTGCATCAGGCACTGGCGGCGTTGAACACTCGCCTGGAGAAGACGGAGCAGCTCGGGCACATTAAGCAAAAATGGCAGCAAGCCCAAGCTGGCCTGCAGCAGGCCGAGGCCCATGGTCATCAATGCAAGGCCGAAAGACAGAGCGCCGAAACGGAACATCAAAGGTTGCAACTGGCCTGGCATACAGGGCAGGCGGCTATTCTGGCGGCTAAGCTGCAGCCTGGGCAACCTTGCCCCGTATGCGGCGGCTTGGAACATCCGGCACCGGCCGAGATGGCGCAAGATATTCCGGGTGAAACCGAGCTCAACCGAGCGAGAGACGCCGAGCAGCAAGCCGCGGCAAGGCATGAGGCGGCTCGCAGCGATTATCGCAATATCAAGCGGCAAACCGAGGAATTGCAGCTCGAACTGCAGCGCTTGAGCGCTGAGCTACAGGCCTGTGCTGCAGCAGATGTTATGGTTGATGTTAAGACTGATGCTACGACAGAGGCTAAGGCTGACGCCGCAATGGATGCCGACTCTTATGCCAAAGCCGATCTCACTATGGAAATAGACAGGCTTGTGTCCCGGCGCAGGCAGCTGCTCAATGAATTGCAACAGGCCGAAGCGGCTCAAACCCGCCTCAATAACTGCAGGCAACAATTGCAGCAGGCCGAGCAGCAAGTGGAGCAGCGACTCAAACACAGAGAGACTCAATTACAGCAGTTGCAGCAGCTAAGAGAGCAGTTGAGTCTAGCAGGTGCCCGTAAAGACGCGGCGCTTGCTGCTCTGCCCAATGAATATCATTCTTTGGCGGCCGAGGCGGCGCTTGAACTGATGGCGCGGCAACTTGAGCAAAAGCAGAGTGAGTGGCAACAGCTCAAACAGCAACAACAAGATATCAATCAACAGTATACCGAGGCTGTCAGCCAGCATAAGGCACTGATGCAGGCATTGGCATCGAGCCGTGAAGACAACGCCCGGGCCGAGCAGTTTGCCATCAAAGCACAACAAATGCTTGATGATGCCCTGAAACAATCTGGATTTGCCGGCCGTCAGGCGTTGGAACAGGCGCAGCTGGATGAAGCGCAGATGCAGGCATTGGCTGAGAAGATAGAGGCCTGGCGCACTCAGCGCTCGGAGCAGCAGGCGCTGCTCAAAGCCATGGATGAGCGGCTCGCCGGACAAAGCCTGCCTGAGCTTGGGCAGCTTGAAAGCCTCTGGCAGCAACAGCAGCAGCAACTCGCCGAGGCGGAGGATGCCTGGCAGACGCTCAACAACCGAATGCAGAGCCTTAAAGGTACAGAAGCCCAGCTCAATAAAGAAGCGTTAGCCGCTCAGGCGCTGGAGCAGGAATACGCCCTTATCGGCACTCTGAGTGATGTGGCCAATGGCAACAGTCATAGCAAGGTGAGTCTGCAGCGCTTTGTGCTCAGCGTCTTGCTCGATGATGTGCTGCTCGAGGCCAGTCGCCGTTTGGCGCTGATGAGCAAAGGCCGCTACCGCTTGCTGCGTAAAGAGGACAGGGCCAAGGGCAATAAAGCCTCAGGTCTGGAGCTTGAGGTGGAGGATGCTTACAGCTCCAAGGTGCGTCCGGTGGCCACACTCAGCGGTGGTGAGAGCTTTATGGCGGCCTTGTCGCTGGCGTTGGGGCTCTCTGATGTGGTGCAGGCCTACGCCGGCGGTATCAAGCTCGATACCCTGTTTATCGATGAAGGCTTTGGCAGCCTGGATCAGGACTCGCTGGAGCTGGCGGTTCGCACCCTGATGGATCTGCAATCCAGTGGCCGCATGATAGGGGTTATCTCCCATGTATCCGAGATGAAAGAGCAGATAAGCTGCCGTATTGATATCAACAAGCATGCACTGGGCAGCAGTATTCGCCTGGTTACAGTTTGATGCAAATGGGGCAATTTTGTCGGTCAATTCCGAAATTCACCCAGTAATCATGGGGTTTTGGCGAATAATACTTGTCTCAGGGACTTTTTTTGATATAAGTTTGCAGCTGGCCCCTTGAAAACAGGGGATCCAGCTATTGGTTTTTCAGTTTGAACTCGGTGAGGCAACAGTTGCAGACAGATAGAATATCCTGGTTGAGTATGATCCCTATGCGTTTGCAGGCCTTACCCGCTTTTCACAAGAAGCTGCTGCTCAGCTCAGGTTTGTTGGTGGGTGCGGCACTGCTTTGGCCCGGAGCTCACGAAGTCACCCCACAACGTATTCCCTTGCATCTGGATATTGAAGCTCTGCTGCCTCAAGTCGGCACTGAGCCTTCGGTTGTTGAAGTCGCCGGCCCGGATTTTGAACGTGTGATCCAAAGTGGTGACACCCTCAGCGTATTGTTCCAAAAGGCAGGTGTCGGCCAGCAAACCATGTACAAGGTGTTGGAAGCCGATTTGGATATCTTGGCACTCGATACCCTGCAACCGGGTAACAGGATCCGTTTCTGGCTCGATGAGCAGGGCAATCTTACCCAGCTGGAACTCTACTTCAACGCCGCACATCAGGTGCTGTTCAAGCGCTTCGACGATGGCGGCTATGGGGTGGAAGAGATCAACATCGAAGGTTTCTGGCAAAACCGGATTGTCAGCGGTGAAATCCAGGGGTCTTTCTATCGTTCGGCGCAGCGGGTCGGCCTGAGCGCCGCCGAAATTCAAAAAATTGAGAGCCTGCTGAAGGAAAAGCTCAATTTTGCCCGGGATCTGCGTGCCGGTGACCATTTTTCAGTGCTGATGAATGATCAGTACATAGAAGGGGAGTCGACCGGTGTCAGTCAGGTGCTGGGATTACGCATTCAAAACGGCCGCAATGAAATCACCGCGTTTCAGAGCACAGATGGCAACTTCTATGATGAGAAAGGTCAGAGCCTGGCGCGGGCATTTCAGCGGATCCCGCTGGAGAAACGTTACCGTATCAGCTCATCATTCAACCCCAATCGCCGTCACCCGGTCACAGGGCGGGTTTCACCCCATAACGGCACCGACTTTGCCGTGCCGATAGGCACCAAGGTCGTGGCGCCGGGCGACGGTGTGGTGACCCTGGTAACCAATCACAGATTCGCTGGTAAATATATAGTGATAGAGCACGGCAACAAATACCGTACCCGGTATCTGCACTTGTCCAAACCTTTGGTGCACAAGGGGCAGAGAGTCAGCCGTGGCCAGGTTATTGCGCTTTCCGGTAATACCGGGCGCTCGACCGGGCCGCATCTGCATTATGAATTTCATGTTAATGGGCGGCCGGTCAACCCAATGAAGGCGGATATCCCCATGGCCAGCCAACTCTCCAAAGAGCAGATGCGTGAGTTCAGCCAATTGGTCAGTACCCGCAAGATGATGATGGATCTCGGTTAAATCCGCTTATTGGTTTTGCAGTAGCCAGCGCTCAACGGCGCTGGCTTTTTTTATAAGCAAATTTTACCCATCCAGGCCCATTTGTTAGGGTGTGGAGAAAACCTGAGTGCAACAGGAGGAAAAATGAAGTTATGGCATGCACTGGTATTAGTGTTAATGAGCCTGGCGTTGACGGTTACGGCGGCCGAAGAGCCCCCAAAACCCTATTCTGAGCAGAGTATTTACGACAAGCCCTTGATGGAGCGCTATGTGCTCGATGAACTCAAGTCGATACGGCAAGACATGCAGTCGTTGGAAAAACGGGTCACGGTTGATATTACCGACCGAGAGTTGGCGGTGGCCGACAAGTCGATGAACTATGCCAATGTGACTGTGACCTACTTCTTCTATCTTATCGCTGCCGCAGTGTCACTGATTGCTCTGGTAGGTTGGCAGTCACTCAAGGATATTCGCGACAAGACCCAGGAGATGGCCAACGAGAAGCTGGAGGCGATTGCTGCCCAGTATGAGAAAAAGTTTCAGGAAATGGAACGTGAGCTGAAACGCAAGAGCCGGATCATTACTGAAAACAACAAGGAAATTGAACGGATCAACGAGATACACAACCTGTGGATCCGTGCTCAACATTCGCAGACACCGGAGCAGCGAATTGAGATCTACAACGATATCCTCAAAATACGTCCGGGCGATCTCGAGGCCTTAACCTACAAGGCCGATGCTGCCATGGAAATGGGCGAGTATCACTGGGCCTTGAGCATCTGTAACCGGGTGTTGGAAGTGGATCCCAAGAACGCCAATGCACTTTATCAGCGGGCCTGCGCCTTTACCCGCATGGGCTCGGAAGAGCAGGCGATTTCCGATCTGGAATTGGCTGTGGGTTTCAGTGCCTCACTCAGTGAGGCGGCCAAGGAGGAGAAAGACTTTGATTCCCTCCATGGCTACAAACGTTTTGACGATCTGATCAGCGACGACTGACAGTAATGTCGGGCAATTATCTAGTCCCGCGGAAGGCGTTAGCCTGCCTGCTGTAGCCGCTGCTGATACTTAAGGGCGCAGCGGCACAGTTTGCCCTTGAGTGCCGGGCAGCCGCCACAGGGGGATTTCTTAAAGGGCCGCAGCGC
The DNA here is from genome assembly GCF_047314585.1 of Shewanella sp. BJSY2023SW005. Taxonomy (NCBI): domain Bacteria; kingdom Pseudomonadati; phylum Pseudomonadota; class Gammaproteobacteria; order Alteromonadales; family Shewanellaceae; genus Shewanella; species Shewanella sp. BJSY2023SW005. The sequence goes on along the minus strand of NZ_JBKORJ010000053.1, from coordinate 75,349 downwards.
AAAGCTCATGCTGCCGGTCTGGGGTTTTAGGCTGTGAAGCTGCCCAAGAGAAGGTTGATTGGCGGCAATCCAACTGCCGGCACGGTTTTGCAGTTCCGCCTTGAGCAGTTTCTTTTGCGGCTTCTTGAGTTTCTTTTGCCGGGAGAATTCTGTGGGCAGTTGCTGCTCTAATGCACTAATCAAGTCTTTGCCAAGGCGTTTGCGGCTCGATTTGCCAAGCGCGGGTAGCGTCTTTTTCAGCGCTTTATTGGCCTGTTTATGGCATATCTTGGAAACATGCTTGCTTATCTTGGGCATAAACCACTCCACATCTAGCCGGTATTTTCATCTGTGCCAAGGCCGGTCAAAAGAAGCTGTCAGAAGGGCACTGACGATAACTTTTGGAAAGGCTGTTTGAAAAGCTGATACCAAAAACTAAAGCTGATTTTAAATGAAAACTATTATCAGTCAATATGCGGTTGATTTTATAACGCTTGGGTCTTTTGAGGGTAGGCCTTGGCGGGAACCGCTTCGAATAACGGCTGGATAGCAACTGGATATATTACAGGAAGCCCAGGAGCCGCACTTTTATAACCAAGTGGCTTTTTGAATGCAGCTCTAACACTTACATTGGGTAGGGGTCTTGGTTGGCGTCCAGCAAGCTGAGGTAGATCCTGAGCTCAAACTCCAACTGATGGTAGTCAGGCTCCATATAGGTGCACAGTTTGTAGAAGGCCTTGTTGTGCTCTTTCTCCCTCAAGTGCGCCAACTCATGCACCACCAACATACGCAAAAAAGCTTCGGGTGCCCGTTTCAGGCGGGAGGAGATACGGATTTCGTTCTTGCTCTTGAGTTTGTGCCCTTGCTTACGGGCGGCGTAGGTATGCAGCCCCAGCGCCTGATGGCTGAGGCTGATCTTGTCGTCGAAACACACTTTGGCAAGCGGGTTTGATTGACGCAGATAAGTTTGCTTCAGCGCCTGGGTATAGTCCCAAAGCGCTTTATCACTGCGGATCTGGTGCAACTCAGGATGGCGTTTTCGCAGGTATTCTCCCAGCTTGCCCGCTTGGCTGAGCTGCTGAACCTGCTGCTTTATCTCGTCGCTGTAGTGGGCCAGATAATCAAAACCGCTCAAGGGCTCAGACCTTCTTGTAGATCCGCATCTGCTGGAAGGCGTACGCGGCGTCAAAGGCGTTTTGCTGGAACTTTTTCAGCTCCAGGCCGCTGAAGTCCACTTGCGGTGGATTGCGTTTCAGCTGCTCTTTAATGCTTTGAGGTGTCAGCATTGTTACCGGCAACTTACCCAGTTGAATGGCTGCCTCGAACTTGAAACTGGCAGAGCTGCCGGCCAACTTACCCTTGTATTCGCGTTCGATAATCACTATGTGTTCGACCTGATAGTCTTCCATCAGCTTATTGAAGGCGAATTGGAACTCCCTAATTGCTTCCTGGCTGGCAGGATTGCTCAAGGTAAATGAGTGACGGCGGCAATCGGGGACGTTGAATACGTCACCCTGGGCGCTCAGCAAACAGATGACGGCTTCGCCGCCTTTTAATTCAACAGCACAAACTTTCATGGTATTCCTTTTGGTTCAGCATGCCGCACCGGCGGCTAATGTTAATCTTATGACTCGGAGCCGCTTTCATCGCCGTTATCTACTGGAGCGGGTTTACGCCTCATAGGGGCATCGCCCACATCCACCCCGGTAATAAAGCGCTTGTCTCTGCCGGACTTGGCCTTGCCCGGTTTAGCCGCTGTCTTGCTGCGTCCCTTGGGCTTGCCGGCCTTGGCGTTCTTGGGTTTGCTGCTCTGGCGCTTGGGATCGGCCAAGCCACTGAATTTGGGTTCTAGCCCCTCAAGGGTACTGAGCTCGAAGCGGCGACCGAGAAAGCTCTGCAGCTTCTTGAAGTTGAACCAGTCCTTGGGACCTACCAGAGACAGGGCGTCGCCCTTGGCACCGGCGCGGCCGGTACGGCCGATACGGTGGACATATTCTTCGGCGAATTTGGGCATGTCGAAGTTGACCACCAAGGACACATTCACCAGATCCAGACCGCGGGAGGCGACGTCGGTTGTCACCAGAATTTGCTGCTGGCCACGGCTGAACTGATCCATTATCTGGTTGCGGGCGCTTTGGCGCAGTTCACCACTGAGCGCCACGGCGCTGTAGCCTTCTTGCTTGAGCTTCTCGGCTAATCTGTCGGTATCCTGGCGGGTGGCGGTGAAGATGATCACCTGGCGCTGTTGCTCGCGCTTTAGCAGCTCAGTCAGCAGCGCCTCTTTATGATCCAGATGGTCACAGAGGAAAATACGCTGGTGTATGTCCTGATGCTCGGCATTGGCGGCGCCAATGGCTACGTGCAGTGGATCATTGAGCAAGGTGGTGGCGATGTCATTGACCTCTTCATGTTCCAGAGTGGCCGAGAACATCAGTGTTTGACGCCGTCTATGGTTGGCAGCGTCGTTGATTGCCTTGAGTTGCGGGGCAAAGCCGAGATCCAGCATGCGGTCGGCTTCGTCAAGAATAAGCAGTTCCAGCCCTTCCAGATACAGATGGCGTTGTGACAGGTGGTCGGCAATCCGTCCCGGGGTGGCGACGATAAAGTGTGGATCCCGCGCCAGCGCCTTGGCCTGATCGTTGAAGTTTTCCCCGCCAAGCACACTGATGGCTCTATATTGGGTATTGGCAACCAACAGACGCAGCTGGGCGTAAACCTGGTTGGCCAGCTCACGGGTCGGCAGGAGTATCAATACCCTGGGATCGCGCTTGCTGAGCGCCTTGGTGGAGATCACCCTTTGCATTGCCGGCAGCAAAAAGGCCAAGGTCTTTCCCGAGCCCGTCTTGGATGAGGCCATCAGGTCTTTCCCGGCCAGCGCTACGGGAATCGCTTCACGCTGAATTTCGGTAGGCTCGTCGATACCCATATGCTTAAGGGTTTGCAGCAGACGCTGATCCAGCGAAAAATCGGAAAAATGCAAAGGTTAACTCCTCAATAAAAACGACCGCATATTATAACGGCTTTTGTGGCGCTGGGCATGTATTTAGTCAAAGGAGTGTCGAAACAGCGGCGACTTTTGCTTAAAAAGGTCGCAAGCTCATGGCTGAAAGCCTGCCGGATAAAATCTGGAGCCGCTCAGGCTTCGGGTGTATGCTGCTTTGGCTGAATGGCATAGCTTGGAGTTTTTTAAGGAGAAAGGATGGCGCAGAGTCATAACCCTTGTATCGGTATCGCCCTCGGAAGTGGCGCCGCCAAAGGATGGGCCCACATAGGAGTGCTCAAAGGTCTGGCTGCCATGGGGGTGCATCCGGCCAAGGTGGCCGGTTCATCCATAGGTGCCCTGGTCGGTGCGGCCTATGCCAATGAACGCCTCGAAGAACTGGAAGACTGGGTGCGCAGTTTTTCCAGTTGGGACGTGTTGGGATTGATGGATATCAGTTGGGGCCGGGGCGGACTCATCAGTGGTGACAAGGTGTTCAATGCCATTCAGGACCGCATCGGCGATCTCTTGATTGAAGAGCTCAAATATCCCTTTACAGCGGTGTCGACCGACCTCTACTCAGGGCAGGAGATCTGGTTCCGTCAGGGCGACTTGCGCCAGGCCGTCAGGGCTTCCTGCTCCATGCCGGGGATCATGTCGCCGGTGCGTCAGGGCCATCGTTGGTTGGTGGATGGCGCCGTGGTGAATCCCATTCCCGTGTCTGTGGCCAGAGCCATGGGGGCCAGTTTGGTGATAGGTGTCGATCTGCATGGTCACAGGCGCGAACAGTTGCAGGTACTGCCGGTGGCACTCAACAGTGAAGAGCACTCATTACAGAACAAAGTGGTGGAGCATTCCTCCGAGAACGGTTTTATGGATCTGTTGGCCAAGGGCAAGGATTATATTTCCGGCCTGACCGACAAGTTCTCCCTCGGCAATAAGGCCGAACCCGGCATGTTGGCTGTGATGTCACAGTCGATGGATATTCTGGAGCAGCGCCACAAGCGCGCGCGCTTGATGGGGGATCCACCGGATATCTGTATCGTGCCCAAGGTGTCTGACATAGGCACCATGGAGTTTCACCGTGCCAGTGAAGCCATTGCCGCCGGTGAGAAGGCGGTGCAGCAGGCCTCGCATCTGATTGATGCGGCGTTGGGGCGTCTCTGAAACAGGCGCTTTTTTGTTAGTGCTTGGTATGGGCACACTTCCTGCATAGTCACCACATCATCAGCATCAAGGCGCTTCAAGGGCGATTTTTTGACAATTTTTATGACAATCTTGTCTTAAAAACAACCGCTTGGGCGTCGATATGACGGAAAACTGACATGCAGCCTATCCATTCCTCTGTGGATCCCAGATTGTCCGGGGTCGATGCCTATGGCGTCAACAATCGTCTTACCAGCGGCAGCGGTCTCTCGGTTGTCGACACTGAAACTGTCAATGACAGCAAGAGCCAGGGTTCAGCCTCGGCAAACATAGGGCAGGACAGCATATCCCTCTCCAACGATGGTAAAAGAGCCGCGCGGGTGCAGGAGTTGGCCAAGGAATTTTTCGGCTCAGGCCAGTTCAGCAGTGCCGATTTACCCAAGCTGCTGGCGCGCCTCGGCGACGAAGGGCTGTTGTCTGAAAGCCAGATGGCCAGATTGCAGGGCAGCGGCCTGATGGGAGTTGATACCAAGGATAACGCCAGCCTCAAGGAGTTTATTCAAGGCCAGATTGGTTTGCTCAGACAACAGGCCAGTCAAAGCCCTTTGCTCAATGCACTCAAGGGGGCGGACAGCCTGATGGGCAATATGGGGATGATGTATACCCCATCGAGCTCTTTGGCGGCCAACAAGGTGGCAGTTCAGTTGGACGCCGTGCTCAAGGGAGAAAACCAAACTGCCGAGAGCGCAGAGAACAACAGCAACAAGCTAGCGGCCAAGGCCGATTCCGCACAGCAAGATCCTCAACTGTTATCCCGGCTCAGTGGTGTCAGCGCTCTGATGCGCACCGCAGCAGCCATAGGCAGCCAGCAGCAGGGCAGTGGGCAAATCAATAGTTATCTGGCCTTGGCAAAGAGGTACTGACTAGCGGCCGTTTGGGTCTCGGTCAAGGGAAAAATCTCCACAAGTTGTGCTCGTCGGCACTAATCCCATAGTGTTGTTCATCCTCTTCAATACCATGATCCAGATCATGGTATTGAAGAGCGATTTGTCGCTTAATTCTCTACATATTGTGCTTGGTTAATAAAACACCACTATATATGGTGTTAAATAAACAACATGGAGATTAGAGAAATGCCGGTAGTGATTAAGCGGGACGGGTGCCGTACTCAGTTCGACGAAACAAGGATAAGGGATGCGGTGCTGGCAGCCTCTAGCCACTGCGGTATAGAAGATGTGGACTATGCGGCCACAGTCGCAGCGCTGGTCACCCAGGCGGTAACCGACAAGGCTGAGGTCAATATCCAGGAGTTGCAGGACAGGGTCGAAAACCTGTTGATGGAAGGGCCGTACAAGCAAGTGGCCCGTAGCTACATTGAATATCGTCACGACAGAGATATCTGCCGTGAATCCAGCAGCCGACTGAATCTGGAGATCCGCGGCCTGGTCGAGCAGAGCAACGCGACCCTGCTCAACGAAAATGCCAATAAAGACTCCAAGGTGATCCCCACCCAGAGGGATCTCCTGGCCGGTATTGTCGCCAAACATTATGCCAAACATCATATCCTGCCCAAGGATGTGGTTGCCGCCCATGAGGCCGGTGAGATCCACTATCACGATCTCGACTATTCGCCTTTCTTCCCTATGTTCAACTGTATGCTGATCGATCTCGGTGGCATGTTGACCCAAGGGTTTAAGATGGGCAATGCCGAGATTGAGACACCAAAATCCATCTCGACTGCGACCGCAGTTACCGCGCAGATCATCGCCCAGGTCGCCAGCCATATTTATGGCGGCACCACAATCAACCGCATAGATGAAGTGTTGGCCCCTTTTGTGGCCAAGAGCTACGACAAGCATTATCAAACTGCACTCAAGTGGGGGATTACCGATGCCAAGGCGTTTGCCACAGAGCAGACCAAGAAAGAGTGTCACGACGCCTTCCAGTCGCTGGAATATGAGGTCAATACCCTGCATACCGCCAATGGTCAGACGCCTTTTGTTACCTTCGGTTTCGGTTTGGGTACCAGCTGGGAGTCGAGGCTGATCCAAGAGTCTATTTTGCGGATCCGCATGGAAGGCCTTGGCAAGAACCGCAAGACAGCGGTTTTCCCCAAGTTGGTGTTTGCCATTCGTGATGGTATCAACCATAAGGCCGGCGACTGCAACTACGACATCAAGCAGTTGGCGCTCGAGTGTGCCAGCATCCGCATGTATCCGGATATTCTCAACTATGAGCAGGTGGTCAAGGTTACTGGCTCATTCAAGACTCCTATGGGTTGTCGCAGTTTCCTTGGCACCTATGAGGAAAACGGCGAGCTGCTGCATGAAGGTCGCAACAACCTAGGCGTAGTCAGCCTGAACTTGCCGAGGGTGGCGCTGGAAGCCAAGGGTGATGAAGCCGAGTTTTATCGCATTTTGGATCAAAGGCTGGAGATGGCCCGCAAGGCGCTGGATACCCGCATCGAACGTCTGGCCAACGTCAAGGCCAGAGTGGCGCCCATTCTCTATATGGAAGGGGCTTGCGGAGTGCGCCTGCGCGGTGATGATAACATTGCCGAAATCTTCAAAAACGGCCGAGCTTCCATCTCTCTGGGCTATATAGGCCTGCATGAGACAATCAATGCTCTCTATGGTACAGACACCCATGTGTTTGACGATGAAACATTGAGGCAGAAAGCAGTTGCCATAGTGGCTCACCTCAAGGCGGCTACAGTGCGCTGGAAAGAGGAAACCGGTTATGGTTTCAGCCTCTACAGTACACCGAGCGAGAGCCTGTGCAGCCGTTTTGCCAAGCTGGATGCCAAGAGCTTTGGCCTGGTTGATGGTGTTACCGACAAGGGCTATTACACCAACAGCTTCCACCTGGATGTGGAGAAGAAGGTAAATCCTTACGACAAACTCGACTTCGAACAGCCGTATCCCGAGCTCGCCAATGGTGGTTTCATCTGCTACGGCGAATACCCGAATATGCAGCACAACCTAGAAGCGCTGGAGAATGTCTGGGACTACAGCTACAGCCGGGTGCCTTACTATGGAACCAACACACCAATAGATGAGTGTTACGACTGTGGTTTTACCGGTGAGTTTATCTGTACCAGCAAGGGCTTTACCTGCCCCAAGTGTGGCAACCATGAGCCCAGTCGGGTGTCTGTGACCCGCAGGGTTTGCGGTTATCTCGGCAGCCCGGATGCCAGACCCTTCAACCATGGCAAGCAGGAAGAGGTCAAACGTCGGGTTAAGCACCTTTAACGACAAACTGTTTTATAGGCGCCCCTCGGGGCGCCTTGTGGATATAGCTATGAACTATCATCAGTATTACCCCGTGGATGTGGTCAATGGACCGGGCACCCGGGTAACCCTGTTTGTCTCCGGTTGTGAACATCAGTGCCGGGGTTGTTATAACCAGTCAACCTGGGATCCCCGCTCCGGGCATCCTTTCGACCAGGCGATGTCTGACAGGATCATTGCCGATCTCAATGACAGCCGGATCCCGAGAAGGGGCTTGTCACTTTCAGGTGGTGACCCACTGTTTCCGGGCAATCTTGACGCCATCAAGGCCTTACTGCTGCGGGTGCGGGACGAATGCCCTGGAAAGGATGTCTGGCTCTGGACTGGTTATCGTCTCGATGAACTCAGTCCGGCGCAGCGGGAATTGCTCGGGCTTATTCATGTGTTGGTGGATGGCAAATTCGTGCAGGAGCAAGCGGATCCGTCGCTGAAGTTTCGTGGTTCGGCCAACCAGGTGATACATCTGCTCAACGACCCTCAGTAAGTACAAAAGTGAAAACTGGTTAACACAATTGCTTTTCCCTGCTAAAAAACCCCGTCACCTGGGCTTGAGTTGCTGTTATACTTCTGTCCGGCACATTTACGGCAACCAGGCCGTCCATTCTCAGGGTGCCGGGATTTTGTAAGGTAACAGAATGAATTTGAAGCAGGAGCTGCAACAGCTCAACGATAAGCTGGATCAGTATCGCCGTAAATTGGCCGCCGCAGAGCAACGTGGCGATGGTCCTATCATTGCCCAGTTTCAGCGGGAAATCGCCGCCGTCAACAAGCGGATTGCAGCCATCAAGGGCCAGCAGAGTCGGCAGCTTGGCAAGCAGGGACAGTCTATTCGCGATCTGCCTTTTAGCCGCGAACTCACCAAAGCCGAACAGGCCGACATGGGCAAACTCAAGAAGTCTGTCCGGGGTTTGGTCGTTGTGCATCCCATGACAGCGCTGGGCAGAGAAATGGGTATTACTGCCGTTACCGGGTTTGCACCCAAGGCATTTTAACTGCCGCCGTGACAGCAGATAATAACCAATGAATTTACTTGGGTATTCCGGTCGGTGGTAAAAACGCATAAAATGACCGGCCTGAGTACTGAGCACGCTTCACTATTATCTTGATTTTGAGGGATGTTAACCGTCTCAGGGAATGAGAGCAGTCGTTAAGGTTAATTCATGTCTATTAAATTTATCGCCACCGCCAAATTGCCAACCCCTTGGGGGGTGTTTGCCATGCATGGTTTCGAGGATACCGAAACCGGTAAAGAGCACGTGGCGCTGACTTTTGGTGAGCTCCAAGCCGATAAACCCATGCTGGGACGGATCCATTCGGAATGTCTCACCGGAGATGCCCTGTTCAGCCTGCGCTGCGACTGCGGCTTTCAACTGCAGACCGCGATGCAAAATGTCGCCGAAGCCGGTCAGGGCTTTATTCTCTACCTGCGTCAGGAAGGTCGTGGCATAGGGCTGTTGAACAAAATTCGAGCCTACGAGTTGCAGGACGATGGCGCCAATACAGTGGAAGCCAACGAGCGTCTGGGCTTTCCGGCCGATATGCGCAAGTACGATATGATTGCGCCCATGCTGGAAAAAATTGGCGTTCACAAGGTTAGGTTGATGACCAATAATCCGCGCAAGGTGCAGGCGATGAAAGATGTCGGCATGGAAGTTGTCGAGCGGGTGCCGCTGCAGGTGGGCAAAAACCGTTACAACGAAGCCTACCTCAAGACCAAGTCTACTGAGCTTGGCCATATGATGTCTGAGTATCATTTCACCGAAGGTCATCAGGACTGAGTCGGCAAAGATGAAGTCACCGGGGAAAGCATCAACCCAAGTTGGTTTATTGAGTGTGTCTTCCCTGGGGCTTTTGCTGCTTGCAGCCCCAATCTTTGCCCAAGAGTCCCCCGGCCACGCCCGGCCGCCGGACAACTCCCACTATGCCTTTGGCAGCTATCTGGGCAGCGGGGTCTATCGCGCGTCCGAACAGGATGCTACCGTCATCAGCTTACCGCTGGACTTTACGCTGGAGCAGAGTGAGGACTCGGAGGTCTTGCTGCGCCTGCCCATCTCTGTAGGCTTTTTCAACTACAGCCTTGAAGATGCCGGTGAGTTCGAATTGCCTTCCAGTGTTGGTACCCTGACCGTGACCCCAGGCTTTGAAAAGCGTTGGCGTCTGGATGAAAACTGGCGCATGGAGGCCTATGGCGATCTCGGTTTTGGCAGTAATTTTGACCAAGGCGGTAATGTCGCCATCATGGCAGCCGGCATCAGTGGCTTGCGTCATTTTGAGCTGTGGCAGGCAGATTCTCTGTGGGTGACCCGACTGAAATTTGCCGCCTACAGTGAACGGGCGTTTAGCATCAGCCAGAGCTTTTCCGTATTGCAAACCGGAGTGGATATCGGCTTGCCTTATCACTGGTCCTGGCAGGGGTTACAGATGCAGCCCAGGGTGTTTGCTTTGGGTTATTGGTATTTTGACCAGTTACAGTTTGCCGGCGATCTCAACCAGGATACTTTGGTGTCCGGCAGTGTTGAGCTGGGGGCCACCCTGGCCCTTGCCAAGCCAGTGCTTGGCATAGACAGATTGGGGATCAGTTACCGTAGTGGTGATGGGCTGGAGATCTGGCGCCTGGTGTTCAGCATGCCCATCTGAGCCGCATCAGCCCTCAGTGGCGGCGTTCTTGTCCTGGCGGGCTTTCTCGTTGAGCAGGGCGACCAACTGACCACTGACGGCGGCAATCTGATCCTGCAGCAACTTACGCTCTATCTCGGCCGCTTCAGAATCATCACCATTCAGTTGCTGTAGCTGCTGCTGCAACTCTTTGAGCTTGTCCTGCAGCTCTTTAATCTTCTTGTCAATTTCAGACATATCCGAGGTATCTTCCTCGGCGGCTTTCTGCGCTTCTGAGGTTTGCTCCGAATTGTTCCTATACAGCTGACCACCTATATCATCCGCCAGCGCCTTGCGACCTGCAGAAGAGATATTCACTTTATCCTGGCTGTCCGAACTTGTGGCAGCACTTTCCTTGGCTGCGTCTTTGTCGGCCACTGTGACTTCACTCAGGTTGCGGGGACCGGTTCCCTGAGTGGCGATTTGACCTAAGCCTGCAATGTTCATCATTAAACTCCTTGGCGGCATCTGTTCGTGCTGATAGTCGATAACGACTTATCGGCTGCAAGGGGAAGAACTTTAGCAGCTTTAAGGCAAAATTGGTTAAAAATATAGCGGGTTGCGTGTTGTATCAGTATCTGCCTAGTCGCTCTTTTTACCCCAGATATGGGCATTGGTTTGAGGCTTGTCGGCACAGGTTTGTTTGGCTGGCTTTTGCCTTGTGGCCGGGGTTGAACTGCCCAGCAGGTGAGGCGGAATGGGCAAGCCCTTGCTGGTCAGATAGAGGCGTTCCAGTTTTTCCCTGGCCCATTGGGTCTTTCGCAAAAAGGTCAGGCTCGATTTGATGCTGGGATCATGGCTGAAGCAGCGCACTTTTATCCTTTGTGCCAGGCCATCAAAGCCGTACTGCTCCACCATCTCTGTGAGTATCGCCTTGAGGGTCAAGCCGTGCAGGGGATCTTTGTTGGCTTGAGGGGAATCGGAAGCTGTCATGAATGGGCCTTGGTAGCTGGTGTTATAAAAGCGGCGCCAGTATAACCGAGAAACTTTTCAAATGCCTTGCAAAAAGGTTGAAAAAGTCGCGTCAAACTGTCCGGCAGCTCTTCAGCCAAGGGGAAACCATCGAGAGAGGAAAAAGGGGCCGTAGCGGCCCCTTGAAAGAGAGATTATTTAAAGTGCAGTGACCAGCTGTCGATGTAGCCTACGTCACGGCGACCCGAGTCGACGGCCTTGAGCAACCAGGTACCACTGGACTCGACACCTGTCATATCGACCGAATAGCTCTGGTTGATATTGTCGGTGCCTTTGCCTGTGTTGTCGTGCAGCACGGCAATCTGGCCATTGGGGCTGTGCAGTTCAACCTGCAGATCGCCAATGTAAGGGTGCACTATGCTGACATCTACAGTGACCACACCCGAATCACCGCTGCGGCTGACGCTGATGGGGCTGGTAATGCCTGTGCTGTTGTTGTCGGGAATATTGGCATTATCACCATTGGTGTAGCTCGCTGCGCCGCCACCTGGATTGGTGCTGCTTGAGCCTGTGTAGCTAGCCACCAGGCTGGCACCGCTGAAGCTGCTGTAACCGCGAACCATCACATAGTAAGTACCGGCTTGAGGGCTGTTGACCGAACAGCTTTCAGTGTTGCCGCCTTTCCAGGGGCGACAATCAAAGCTGCTGGTGGTTGGAGCCGCGCCGTACTGCATGTAAAGGTCGGCATCACCTGTGCCGCCACTCAGGTTGAAGCTGAGGTTGGAAGCGCCGGCAGGCACATCGAGGAAGAAGTGCAGTTCATCGTCTTTGGCACCACTAAGGTTGTTGACTGCCACACCGTTTTCCAACTGACCATCGCTTGGTGTGCCGGGATCGCTCGGGCCATTACAGGAGGCATCCAGATATTCCTTGGCAGCCACGGCATTGACCAGACCATAGCCGGTGCGATCGTCACGACCGGGGACATCCAGATCTTCGGCGGTGGCTTTCAGCGCCTGACGCACCTGGGCGGCACTACACTCAGTGTGATAGCTCCATACCAGAGTTGCGACGCCGGATACGTGTGGCGTCGCCATGGAAGTACCGTTGTAGTACTCATAGTCTTCGCCAGTGGTGTTGGATACGCTGGCCTGCTGACCGATTTGGTTACGCAGCGCCAGACCGGTTTCACGGTCTACAGACACAGAAGCCTTGGTCAATTCAGTGTTTGAGTCCACCAGGAAGGGGTTTTGCAGTCCGGGCAGATCGCTGTTGGAGTAGACAATAGTCGCTGCCGCACCGGCGTTGTTACAGGCGCGAACCGCATTGATCTCGGGATAACCGGCACCTTGGTTTTCCAGACGCTGCACCAAACAGACTTTGCCTGTCATGTTGCCGCAGTTGTAGTTGCCGCCGCTGGTGTCACACTCGGCCAGTTCGCCGCTGGCACTGGCGCTGATGGGCGAGGGCACATAGTTGCTGCCCGATGGTACAAAGCGGTTGTGAGGCACCACCCCTTCGGCAAACAGCGACTGACCCGCAATGACAATATCAGCCAGACGTCCTTCGCCGCGAGTCACGGTTGAGAGGATTGCTTCACCCGGGCCGGAGATTTCGACCTGATTGGTGTACTGGGAGAAGGCCGAATGGTCTTTGTTGCTGTCGACCGAGGCCACCGACATTACCGCATCATAGGAAGCCGGGTAACTATGAGTGTTGTTGCCATCGTTACCGGCCGCAGCAATCAAGAGCACGCCATTGTTAAAGTGGTTGGTCATGGCATTGCGCTCAGTGGTGCTGGATCCTGAGCCACCCAGGCTCATGGTGACCACATTGGCGCCATTGTCGACACAGGTATCCACGGCGGATACCAGTGAAGAGGAGTAACCCCAACCTGACTCGTTGAATACCTTAATCACATGGATATTGGCGTTCTGATTCGGCATCACCCCAACCACGCCTTCATTGTTGGCGATGGCGGCTATGGTGCCGGCAACGTGGGTTCCGTGGGCATTGTTATTGCCCGGCTCGAACCAGTTTCCGGTGCCCGAGTTGTTGGTACCTGTGACATTGTTGCCACTGAGATCCTGGTGAGCACGATCATAGCCGGAGTCTATGATACATATGGTGCGATTACCGCTGAGGTTATCGGCCAACTGAGTCGCGCCGACATAGGTTTGACCCCAGGGCGTGGTTTCACTCAGCAAGCGGCGGGGCATATCTTCTTCGACATACTCCACATCGGTGCGGGCACGCAGCGCCTTGAGCCCGGGGTTATCCAACTTGACGCTGTAGCTGTGGCTGCGACCAATGCGCTTCATTTCGCGAGCCTTAACGCCGTTAAGCGCTCTGTGCTGGCCGAATACCTGATTCAGTTCGCTTTGGCCACTCATGGTTTGCAGGCCGTTGTTGTCCTTGAACTTAACGATATAGCGCTTGGGCAGGGGCGACTGCTGTGACAGATCATTGGCTTGAGGCTTGAAAGGTGCGCCATGAACACCGGCAGAGACTGCCAGGGCCAGCATGGACAGACTCAGGGCCAGCTGTTTATTTGTTATTTTTTTCATACTTGTCTTCCGTGTAACAGATCTTGGTTTATTGTCCTCGGGCACTTCAGCATTCACTGAAATGACCCATTTGCAATCTACCGCTATGAAAAAGTCATGTAAAACATATGTTAACGGAATGGCGTTCTATTTCAGTTTGGTTGTATTTCACTTTTTGTGAATAAAAATTCATTTTAGGTGTTGCTGTTACTAAATGTATCAGTAGCGGGTGCATGAAATTTTGCCGGGTTTGAATAAGATTCGATATGAGGTTTGATTGAGCCCTGAGATACGTGAAAGATATAATTGATTGATTTATAACTTTAATTATGTCTCTTATTCTAATTTGGCATAAGTAATTATTCTGAAGAATAATCGTTGCGAAAAGGAGACTTTAGTATGGGGTAAAGGCGACTTTTTGACTGAGTGTGCAAATTTGACACTTGCACGTTATCTTGGTTTTTGGTTTTTTGTTAATTATTTGTGCTACTTGTTTCGTAAAAAGGCCCACTTGAGTGGGCCCGGTTGCATGAGTGGCGCAGTACTTAATGGTTATCTGGTCAGCTAGTTGCCGGCGCTGGCCTTGAGGCTATCATAGCCGCCACCATTGTAGACTTCCTGATAACCGGCTTTTTCCAGCGACTCTTTGGCAATACCTGAGCGGCGACCGCTACGGCAGTAAACAACTACCGGGGTGTCCTTGGCAATGCCCTGTTTGGCAAAGGCTTCGGTTATCTGTTCAAAGGGGATATTAACCGCCTCTGGCAGATGTCCCTCTGCATATTCCTCCGGGGTTCTGACATCCACCAGCATGGCGCCCTGGGCGACCTTGGTCAGTGCCACCTCGGGAACCATCTGCTCGGCACGAACGCTGAGGCTCAGCAATACACCAAAAAGCAGAGTCGTTAGCCACAAGAATTGGCGCTGGGTACGGGTTATTATCTTCACTTACATTCCTTAATCAGTGGGTATTGGCCTTGGCTTGTTCAGCCTCCGTTTTCATACCGAATTTACGCATCAGCATGCTGGCAGGACAAAAGCCGGTAAAAGCACTTTGGAATAGGTTAGCGCCAACAAACAGAGTTAGCCATACAAAATTGTGATGGACAGTGGCGGTTAACAGTAATGACAACATCACCATAAATCCGGCAAAGGCCATAGTGGCACGTTCTACAGACATTTTAAGCTCCTTTGGCCGCCTGGGCCTGGTTGATCACTGAGTCGATGCGCTTGCGCATCAGGGCATAGTAAAGTACCGGGATCACCACCAGCGTTAGCAGGGTGGAGATCAGGATCCCGAAGATAAGGCTGATGGCCAGACCGTTGAAGATCGGGTCATCCAGAATAAACATGGCGCCTATCATGGCCGCGAGGGCGGTGAGCATAATAGGTTTGGCCCGCACGGCGCCCGAGTGAATGACCGCCTGTTCAAATGGCACTCCTGCAGCGGTTTCCTGGTTGATAAAGTCCACCAAGAGTATGGAGTTACGCACTATGATCCCCGCCAGCGCTATCATGCCTATCATGGAGGTGGCGGTGAACTGGGCGCCGAGCAAGGCGTGCCCCGGCATGACCCCGATAATGGTCAAGGGGATAGGCGCCATGATAATCAGCGGTACCAGATAGGAACGGAAGTGGGCCACCACCAGGAGATAGATGGCAATCATACCAACCCCATAGGCCAGGCCCATATCACGGAAGGTTTCATAGGTTATCTTCCATTCGCCATCCCAGAGTACGCTGATGGCATCCAGGCCATCGGGTTGGCTGAAATAGTGCTGGTTGAAACCAAGGCCACCTTCTGAGTCGATATCCGCCGCCATTTCAAACATGCCGTACAGTGGGCTGTCGAGTGGCCCGGCCATGTCGGCAATCACCATGATCATCGGGATCATGTTCTTGTGAATGATGGGCGCGTCTATCTGTCCTTTGCGGATTGTCACCAATTCGGCCACGGGCACAGTGCCGCCATGGAGGCTGTCGAGGCGTAAGTTAAGCACTGAAGTCAAATCCAGTTTGTCGGCCTCAGGTAGTTCCAGGCGAATTGGCACTGGGCGTTTCTGCATCGGTTTATGCAGCACATTGATATCCTTGCCGCCGACAGCGGTGGCCACCAGATCCACTATGTTGGCGTAGGGTACGCCCAGCAGACTGGCCTTGCTGCGATCGATAAGCACCTGCCATTTCTGTTGTGCCGCCGGCAGGAAGATATCGATATCCACTACATCCTCGGTCGCCTGGAACAGGGACTGCAGCTCCCTGGCCGCCTGCTGGCGAATATCCTGGCTGGGGCCATAGACCTCGGCCACAATCGGCGACCACACTGGCGGGCCGGGGGGCACTTCCACCACTTTGACATTGGCGTTGAAGCCCCGGGCGATTTGCTGCAGCGGGCCGCGCACCGCCAGGGCTATGCTGTGGCTGTCTCTGTCCCTGTGTTGTTTATCACTGAGATTGACCTGAATATCGCCAAGCTCCTGACTGTTGCGGACAAAGTAATGCCTGACCAGGCCGTTGAAGTTAATCGGGGCATGGGTGCCGGCGTAGAGCTGCAGATGCTGCACTTCGGGTACAGTCACCAGATAATCTGACAAGGCCTTGAGGACTTTTTCCGTCTGCTCCACCGGCGTGCCTTCCGGCATATCCACCATCACCTGGAATTCGCTCTTGTTGTCGAAGGGCAGCATCTTGAGCACCACCAATTGGCCGACTGGCAGGGCCACGGCCATGCCTATCAGCACAAACACGCCGGCGGCCATGCCTACACGGGCCTTGCGGCTCTCGAGGAATGGCTTGATAAGCCGGGTAAACAGCCTGAGCATCACAGGGTTGGCATTGTCGCTGTGCCCCTCGCCACCCTTGTGCCTGAGCAGTTTGTGGCTGAGCCAGGGGGTGACCACAAAGGCCACAGCCAGGGAGATCAACATGCCCATGCTGGCGTTGATGGGAATAGGGCTCATATAGGGGCCCATCAGCCCCGAGACAAAGGCCATCGGCAGCAATGCCGCAATAACGGTAAAGGTCGCCAGAATCGTGGGGCCACCCACTTCATCCACGGCGGCGGGAATGAGTTCACTCAGGCTGCGTTTGCCCATGGCCATATGACGGTGGATGTTTTCCACCACGACGATGGCATCGTCCACCAAAATACCTATGGAGAAGATCAGCGCAAACAGGGATACCCGGTTGAGGGTAAAGCCCCAGGCCCAGGAGGCGAAAAGGGTAATCGCCAGGGTAATGACAATCGCCACACCTACCACCAGTGCCTCGCGCATTCCCATGGTGAACACCACCAGGATAACCACAGCGGCGGTTGCAAAGATCAACTTGAAGATCAGAGTGTTGGACTTATCTGCCGCCGTTACGCCATAGTTGCGTGACACAGTGACATTGACATTGTCCGGAATAAGCAGGTTACGGCTCTTTTCCACCTTGGTAAGGATAGCATCGGCCACATCCACGGCGTTTTCACCCGGTTGTTTGCCTATGGCTATGGTCACTGCCGGAAAGACGCCTTTAGCTTCTGCTTCGGCGCTGTGACCGTTTTGATGCCAGGCGCCATAGAGGGGAACGTCGGCCTTGAGGCTGATATCGGCAATATCACTGAGGAATACAGGAGCGGCCTTGCCTTGGCTGTCATTGTGCACCGCGACCACCAGTTGCTGCACATCCTCCAGCGAACGCAGGAACTGGCCGGTCTGCACCTTGATCTCCTGGTTATCCTGCACCAGAGACACGGGCATGGAGACCGTATTGTTGGCGCCGAGCGCCCGGTTGATGGCATCGAAGCTGACACCATAAAAACTCATTTGGGCCGGATTGATGCGCACATTGAGCACCAACTCATGGGATCCCATGGACTCGACATCTCGGGTGCCGGGAATGCGCTTGAGTTCGGTTTCGAGCCCATGGGCCACATGAGTCAGTTGCTGAGCAGAGACACCGGGCTCCTCTGACCAGAGAGTCAGGCTGACAATGGGCACATCGTCTATGCCCATGGGTTTTATCAAGGGATCGCCCACTCCCGCGGCTCTGGGCAGCTTGTCCAGGTTGGAATAGATCTGGTTGTAGAGTTTGACTATCGCCTCGTTACGGGGCACGCCCACCTCAAAGATGACGATGATCATCGCGCCATCGGGCTGCGAGAAGGAGTAGAGGGTATCTATGCCTTTTATCTGCGAGATCACCTCTTCTGCCGGCAGGGTAACCAACTGCTCGACTTCGGTCGGTGTGGCACCGGGGAAGGGGATAAATACATCGGCAAAGGTCACATCTATCTGAGGTTCTTCCTCCTTGGGAGTGACCATAATGGCAAACATCCCCAGCAACAAGCCCAGCAAGGCCAGAAGCGGCGTAATGGCACTGAGCTGGAAACTGGCGGCAATGCGGCCGGAGATGCCGGTGTTATTTTCGCTGTGATTAGCCATGAGTTCCCCTTACTTGGCCTGGCGCTGCTTGAGCAGCAACTGATAGGCGTTGGCGGCGACTATGTCTCCGGCTTCGAGTCCTGCCAGTATGGTCACGCCATCGTCACGCACATCACCCAGACGTACCTGTTGCAGGACAAAGTTGTCGCCGCGCTTGAGGTAGACGGCCGACAGCTCATTGACGCTGTAAAGTGCTTCTTTGGGCAGTACTATCTCCTGGCGCTTGTCTATGGTAAAGCGCACCTTAACGAAACTGCCGGGCAGCAGATCGCCTGTGTTGGCCGGCAGTGGCAGTCTCACCTGAAAGGCGCGGCTCTGCTCATCACTGAAACCAAAGACCTTGGGGGTAGTGACGTCAAAACTGCGGCCATCGGCTAGGATAACCGTCATCTTTTCTGTGGCTTTGGCGGCCTGAAGAAAACGCTGCGGCAGCTGCATCACCACCCGCATCTCATCGTCGGCAAAACCGGACAGGAGCGGTTGACCGGGAGCGACTGTTTCTCCCTCTTCCACATGCCTGGCCGTGACTATGCCAGCATATGGCGCGCTGACGACTGTGTATTTCAGTGATTCCTTTGCCTGAATGATCCTCGCTTTGGCGGCGCTGGCCGCTTGGGAGGCTGACTTGGCATTGGCTATGGCCTGATCCATTTGGCCGCGGGAAATCGCGCCCTTGGGAAACAGTTCCTGATAGCGCTTGAGCGTCAGTTGCGCTTCGGTATCCAAGGCTCTGGCTCTGGCGTATTCCGCCTCGGCCGCCGCCAGGGACGCGCCTTGCTCTTCACTGGTGATCTCAAGCAGCGCCGCCCCGGCGGGGACTCGGTCGTTGACATCAAAGTAAAGCTTGAGGATCCGTCCCGAGGTTTGGGCCGACACGGTTGCGGCCTTGACCGCCTCGAGCCTGCCATCCAGGGTCAGCAATTGGGAGTGCTCTGTCTGGCGGACAGTCACTGTGGCCGGCTCGGCTGCCTTAACGGGTTGAATGAGCAGCAGCGCGGGCAGTAACAGGGTCAATACTGGCGTTATTCTGGGCATGGAACTGTTCTCAAAAAAACATCTATGAGAAAATTCTAATGAATAAGGTGGTCGCCTGCAACTATTATTAGAAAAATATGATTAAATAAGAGGTGGCTTGAGTAACTGACTAAACCTTGAATACCCAGGCCAGAATATACACAGCCAAAATACAGATACGAAAACAGGCGGCCTTGGCCACCTGTTTATATTGAAAAATCCGTTTCAGGTTTGCGCTTCAAAAGTTCAGTCGTTGAGATAGTAGGTGAGGGTAGAGACGATTCGCACCTTCTTGATGTAAGGCGTATTACTGTCGCGATCGGAAATGGTGAAGGTGCCCTGGCTGGCTTGTTTGATCTTCCCAAGTACCGAGTCTGAATCTTTGGCAAACTTCTCGGCCACTTCACGGGCATTTTGGGTAGCCTCCTGCACCATGGCCGGCTTGATACTGTTGAGTTCGGTAAACAGGAATTCGGTGCGACTGTCATAGTCCTGACTGGCGATGGCTATACCTTCTTTGGCCAGGGCCAGCAGCTTGTTACGGCTCTCAAGCAGCAGATCCACCTGGTGAGTATAAAGCGACACTGTTACCCGGGCGGCATAGCGATACTTAACATTGGGATCGACATAACCCTGGGCTTGCCTGTCTTCGATGGAAGGCAGAGAGACAGAGATTTCATCCTTGTTGAAACCTTGCTGTTCAAGAAAGGCCGTCACTTTATCTGTCTTTTGTTGCACCGTCTGATACAAGGTGTTGAGATCATTATCCACCTCATTGAAGCGAATCGGCCAGATGGCGACGTTGGCCTTGACCTCGCGCTCAGCCAGACCTTTGACCGCCACGGTTCGCTCCATACCTTTCATTGCCAGCAGGCTGTTTCCAATACTGGTGCCAAGCAGCAGTAAACCGGCGCAAATAAAACCCCCAAGCAACAGGGCCGCCAGAGAATAATTTTTACTCATTTCGAAATCCTTTTGTGACATAGGGAAGATATGAAGTACGCCTTATATCCGGCCCAGTAAGCCAGCCGAAGCAGCGCAATTTACATCTTCCATAAGATAACCAAGCCTTGGCGAGAATGCATCTGTAAGCTTGAATACTGCCTGAATAACTTGCTGTTAATCAACAAAAAGGCCGCCCAGAAGGGCGGCCTTGTCAGCTTAAACTCGTTGGAGCCTTGGCTCAGAATTGGTAGCTGTACTGTACTGAGTAGTACACAGCGTTGGAGCGGGTACCGGCAGTGATATAGTTACCGCCGATTGGCTCGAGTGGCGCCAATACGGCACTCTCTTCCAGTACAGTGACATCCTGGCCACGAACAAAGGCAACGCCCATGTCGATGGCAGAGTTGGGGCTCAGCTGGTAGCTGGCACCTGCGGTATACCAGTTACGATCCGAATCCGGGATGGAGATGGAGCTCAGGCTATCCACTACGCCTTTGTCGTGCATGAAACCGGCGCGAACCGTCCACTTGTCGGACACTTGATAGGTGGCTCCTACGCTGAACAGCCAGGAGTCATCCCACTTGTAGTGCTTCAGCGCTGAATCTGGCACTGCTACGGCGCCGCCAATGCTGCCGTCTTTCACTGTGATCTGGTCAAAGTCACCCCAGGTAGACAGCTGCGCTGTGTAGTGCAGGGCAAACTTTTCGGTGATTTGATGGAAACCGGCAATCTGGAAGATGTCTGGCAGTGGAATGGTTATCTTGTCAAATTCAACCATGGCACCAGCCTGAGTGCTGAATGTGCTGATATCACCTTCGGCATCAAACTCAGGACTGATTCGGTAGCTCACGCCCCAGCGGTTGTTCTTGTCCAGCTCAAATACCGCACCAACAATACCACCGATAGCCCAGCCATCGGCGTCAACATTCACCAGATCCGTATGTACCAACTCGCCATTGGGACCCAGCGGCAGGTTGCCGTTACGGGTCAGTTTGCCCTGGCCGTAAATTATGTCCAGGCCGGCACCCAGACTCAGGTACTCGTTGACTCGGTAGGAAAGGCTACCGTTGAGGTTGATGGTGGTGACTTCTGTGTTACCCAGGAGGTCCACAGGCGCAACCATCTTGGGTGGCAACCCCGGCGCAGAAGGCAGATCTATCATGTTGTTGGCCAGTGCACTGGTATCTGTACCTGTACCGAAGTTACTGAAAGCAGCAACCCCGAAGGCCCATTTGTCACTCAATGGTTGGATATAGTAGAAGTTGGGGATCACCTTGGCATCGGCGGCATCGTGCTCGCTGCCATAGCTGCTGCCCATACCGTTGGCCAGCTTGATGTCTTTAACATCAACATCGATATCGGCGTAGGTCAGGCCCATGGACAGCGCCTTGCTGTCAAACAGTGCCATGGCGGCCGGGTTACGGGATAACACGGATGCGTTATCTGCAATCACGGCATCACCGGCAAAGGCGCGGCCGATACCTGTGGCTGATTGGCTGTTGAGCTGGAAACCGGCTGCCAGGGTCTGGCCACTGACCAGCGCTACTGAAACCGCGATAAGAGTCTTGTTGAAATACTTCATTATTATCTTCTCTTTTATGTTTGCAGGTTGGCTGTCAGTCTCTAATACCCCACAGACACCCGCTTATTCGTCCAGTGCATCTTATGGACGCCCCATAGCGCCAACAACTCCGACCAGATGTGAAGTTTTGTAATATTTTGGTTAATTTCTGCGAATGTGCTGCGAACGTGCGATGAACTTCAAAATGCAGGCCGAGCCGGAAAAGCAGCAATAGCTGAATAGTGGCTGATTGAAGATGACAAGCCCGTGTGTTGCTAAGCTGTAAAATCGGGTGAAACAATAAATTACAAACTGGCGGTGCGTTTGGCGTACAAGTGTACGCCAAACGCCAGGGCGGGCAATTGAAAGCTGAATTTACGAGCTTAGAGGCTCTGTTCGAAGCGACTGAATTGTGTCTTTGTAGCCTCGGATGGCGGCGACAAACGGCTCACTACAACCCCGGCCAGGGTGGCCAGAATGAATCCAGGCAATATTTCATAGAGGGCGAAGATACCGCTTTCCAATTGTTTCCAGATGATTACTGTCAAGCCGCCAACTAGGATGGTGGCAATGGCGCCGTTGCGGCTGTAGCCACGCCAAAACAGCGACAGGATCACCACAGGGCCGAAGGCGGCACCGAAACCGGCCCAGGCATAGCTCACCAGACCCAGTACGCTTGCTTCCCGATCCAGGGCAACAACCACTGAGATAATGGCAATGGCCAACACGCCGGTACGACCGACCAACATCAGTTCCTTGCTTGAAGCCTCGGGCCTGAGCCACTTACGGTAGAAATCTTCGGTGATCACGCTGGAACACACCAGCAATTGCGAGTCTATGGTGCTCATGATGGCCGACAAGATAGCGGCGATAAGCAGACCACCAATCCAGGGGTTAAAGGCGACCTGAGTCAGATGGATAAACACAGTTTCCGGATTCTTGAGCGGCTCGTCGGCAAAATAGAGCGCGCCGGCAATGCCGGTCGCCAGGGCGCCGATCAGGGAGATAAACATCCAGCTCATGGCGATGCGGCGCGAAACCGGCAGATCCTTGACACTGTTAATCGCCATAAAGCGCGACAGAATATGGGGCTGTCCAAAGTAACCCAGCCCCCAGGCCAGAGCCGACAGCAGACCTATCAAGGTCAGCTTATCGCTCCATAACGACAGCATAGCCGGGTCCAGGGCATCCAGGCTCTTGTGACTCTCTGGATGGGTAAACATGCTGACCGGGACTATCAACAGGGCTATCAACATCAAGCAACCCTGGAAGAAGTCTGTCCAGCTGACGGCAAAAAAACCGCCGACAAAGGTATAGGCCACTATCACCGCGGAACCTATCAGCAGCGCCGTCAGGTACTCGAGTCCAAAGACATTGCTGAACAGCACCGCGCCGCCCACCATGCCGGAGGAGGCGTAGAAGGTGAAAAACAGTAATATGGTGACGGCGGAAACCAGTTTCAGGAGGCCACCCTCGTCGTTGAAACGCTTCTCAAAAAAGTCCGGCAGCGTGAGAGCATTGTCAGCCATCTGGGTATAGATCCGCAGGCGTTTGGCCACCAAAAGCCAGTTAAGCCAGGCGCCCAGTAACAGACCTATTCCCATCCAGGCTTCGCCCAGACCGCCGAGATAGACGGCGCCGGGCAAACCCAGCAGCAGCCAACCGGACATGTCGGAAGCGCCAACACTGAGAGCGGTTACGGCCGGGCCCATCTTGCGACCGCCGAGAATATAGTCATCGACCGAATCGGTCGCCTTGTAGGCCCAAAGACCTATCCCCATCATCAGAGCCAAATAGCCCAGAAAAGTTATCATTACCGGGGTTTCAATATGCATGCTGGTTTACACTTTTGTGTTGTTGTTTGGCGCGGATACTAGCAAAAGTTTGCCAAAGCGCCCAATGTTGACAGGTTATGTGAGGCAGATCTGACCAGTCCCGGCGAGTGTTCGCCGGGAGATTTGGCAAGCAAAGAACTGCGATACCTTAGATAAAGCTCTGTTTTATTTCTTCTTTAACAGCGTCTAGGTCCTGAGGATATTCGGCTACCAACACCAGGTAAGCTGAGTCGGTTTTTATCGCCTCTCCCCGGTATTCGCTGTCGGCAAAGGCCTCGGCCAGCATCACCCTGTGCTCAGGGGGCACAATAAACACTGTTACCTTGCCTTGTTCACCGGCCAATACCAGGTGAATACTCTCAATTCCCTGAAAATCGCAGAAGGTGCTGTAAAACACCCGTCCCGGTTGGCTGTTGAATCTGGCACTGCCCAACCCCTTGAGCGATGCGAGCTTGGCATTGACCGCCTGATAAGAGATATCGGCATCACTGGTCATGGCAATGGTTTCATGGCGGACATGGGCGAGGGCGTGTTGTCCTAAATCCACTGGCCCTTGGCGCCAGAGACTGAAACTGACTCCGGCAACAAAAGCGACGGAGGCCGCCATCGCCAGCATCCAGCCGGTGCGTCTGCGTTGGGCGTGATGCACGGCCAACTGCTGTTTCAGCAGCAGTTTTTCGCTCAGATCTTCGGCCACAGGAATTCTGAGCGCCTGACTTATTTTGCCATCGAGTGCCTTGAGTTCGGCGACAAACGCCTGATTGTCCTCGCTCTGGCTGAGGGCCTCGAGAAACTCGGGATCCTGATTATTGGGGTCGCCATAGGCCTGGCGGCGAAACTTCAGCTCATCCATTGGATTGACCTCTGACCTTGGAGTGTTCCAGTGCTTCTTTTAACTGATTCCTGGCCCGAAACAAGCGGGTCATGACAGTATTTCGGTTTAGATCCAGCAATTGGGCAATTTCATCGCCACTGAATCCGGCTATCAGCTGTAATAACAAAGGCTCCCGATACTCGGGTTCCAATTGGGCGATTTGACGCCTGAGCAGATAGTGTTCGGCATGATCTTCCTGGCTCTGGGAACCGGGATCCTGCCAATGCTCTTCGCCGATATCGGCATAATCAAACTGTTTACGCTCAAAGCGGCGGGCATTTTCCCGCCGTAAAATCGTGATTAACCAAGCCTTGGCCGCCTTGTCATCTTTCAAGGAATCCAGCGAGCGCCAAGCCCGGAGAAAAGTTTCCTGGGTGATATCTTCGGCCACATGACGGTCGCCGCAAAGCCAGAAGGCGTAGCGGTAAATATCGGTATGCAGCGCCCGGACCAGGCTATCGTAACGTCTTTGTTTATTCAGCATGTCAGAAATGACCGCGTCATCAGACTTTTTCTTTCGCCAGCTATCGAACATTTTCCATGCTTGTTTTATTTTTGTTGCCGCTAAGCTTAATGGCCTTGGGGGCATTCTGGCAAATACCATGAGTGTAAAATTGGTTGCAAGCCTGATTTAGCCTGGATTTCAGCACGCTTGGCGGTAAAAATGATGGCCGAAATATCGGGATAAGGGTAAACACACTGTTGAAAAGGAAGGGAAACAGTTGGTTGAAAAAGTCTGCTGTTAAAGGCCTGAGAGGGGAAATGGTAACGGCGGGCTATACCCAGACGGGCACTCAGCCATAGCGAATAGACGCTATGGCTGAAGCAGTCGATTAAGGGTTTAGCGGCGCCAGCACTGAGGCCGCATCGGCGGCGTTGGAGTACTGACTCTTGAAGCGCTCAAAGGCCTGCAGCAGCGCCGGGAGATGCTGACCGGGATCGCCGCTTTGTCTGCCATAGCGGCTGGCCTGAATCTTGGCGACCACGGCGGCCAACTCAGGGGCCAGTTTAGGCAGTTCATCGAGTGTGACGCTATGGCCTTTGATATCACTGAGTTCCTGCTGCAACGCCTTGAACACCTGGCTCAAGTCCCCTTGCTGACAAGCCTGGCTCAATCCCGGCTGGGTTTGGCTTGTTTGAGCTTGCAACACTGTTGCCGGAGCGGTCGGAGCTTGCTGCCTGCGCGCCTTTAGCCACAACACACAGGTGGCCAGCCACAGCGACGCAAACAGGGCCGTCAACCAAGGCCAGAAACCTGCGCTGCTGCCGGGCTCCTGAGCAGGTTGGTTGATGGTTGGTTGTGGCATATCGGCGGCGGGGGCCACCTGGATAGTACGCGCCGGTAGCAGGGCGAACTCCTGCTGTTTCAAATGCGGATTCCACCAAGGCACCTTGATCTCCGGCAGGGTATAGCTCCCCGGCTTCGAGGGCACTATGGCAATGGTCTGGGTCAGTTGCGATACCAGTTGGTTGTCGCGAACGAAGGTCTTGCGCTGCGCCTTTTCCGGATAGCTCTTGAGATTGTCCGGCAAGCTCAGTTTAAGCTCCGGTAGGCTGGTTTCATCGGCATTGGATGCCAGCAGTGTCAGGTTTCGGGTAATAGGGCGACCCACTTCAAAAGTCTGCTTGTCGTCCCATTCCTCTTTGAGCATCACCAGATCCGATATCAGCCAGTCGCCGTGATATTCGGCCGGGATGGGCTTGATGCTGACCAGCATGCTGTCACTCTGGGCCTGCATGGGGCGACTTTCCTGAAAGGCGAACATGCCCCGTCTTGGGGTATCGACCAGCACATCGCCAGAGAAGTTGGCACCGGAAATCGCCAGCTCGCCGGGTTCATCGGCTATGATGCCGTAGCTGCGCTCTATCACCCGAAAACGGCGGCCGTTGACGATTTCACTGCTTTCTTTATCCTCGCCGAGCTGTTTTATCTGGGCTCCGCTGATAGAGGGGGCCGACAACACCCCACGCTGCAGCTCAACGGCCAGAAAGAGTTTTACCTTGTAGGTGAGTAGTTGGCCGACATAGGCCTCCTTGGCCGAGATACTGGTACGCAGGAACAGGTTTTTTTGCGCCTCGGGGCGACTACCTGCCGGCATCACCTTCAATTCGATGGCATCGCTGCTGATGCCATCGATACTCAGGGCCGGAATAGTGACCTGGCCGGTGGTTTTTGGGGCCAGCATCACTTGCCAGCGGGTTTCCTTGCGGGCATCAAAATTGATGATCTGGGTACTGCGACTGACGCTGGTGCGGCCGACGATAAAGTCTTTCAATAGGGCCGAGGTGTCCAGTGCCTGGGCTTCGAGTTCATCATCTGCCACCACGGACAGCATAAAGTACTCGCTCTCGGTCACGGGATTGCGATCGACCGAGGCTTGAAGCTGTGTCAGTGCCAGTGCCTTGAGCGGCAGTAGGCACAGAAGCAATAGAGGAATAAGTCTAGTTACCACTGTTCATTGTCCTTGGGTGTCTCGCCGCGCTGGCGGCGTTTTTGATACTCGAGTTGCATCTTGTTGCGCAGCAAAGTGGCCGGGTCATCCACCAATGCCTTCAGCGCCCGCTCCATTTCAGGGGGCAGGGGCTCGGTGTCCTCGAGTGACGAGGCGGCAACTTGTGCATTAGGCTGCTCATCGCTTTGCTCATCGTTTGGCCCTTCTTGTTGCTCGGCAAGGCTCGCCGAGTTGGCCTTGTCGGCATCAATCTCTGAACCATCCTGCTTAGCTGCACCGTTTTGACTTGCAGCTGCGCTTGACTCATTTTGCGGCTCTTGCTCTTGTGGCAATGAAGCCTGCATCTCAGGCTCAGAGCCTGCGCCAGTGTTATCCTCGGCATTTTGCGGGTTCTGATCGCCTTTGGCGTCCTTCTCGGCGTCCTTCTCAGTGGCATTGTCAGCATCATTTTGCTGCGAGTAGGTAGTGGAAGGCTCGCTATTCTCTTTGTTAGCGTCTTTATCTGAGCCCTGGTGCGAGTCCTTGCTTGAGCCCTGGTCGGCTTGGCTGTCTTGACCTTGCTCTTTGTCCTGGTTTTGGCCCTGGCTGTTGTCACCCTGGGCGCTGTCCTGACTGCCCTGACTCTGATCCTTGCCGGACTGAGAATTCTGTTGTTGATCCTGCTGGCTTTGATCCTCTTGCTTATCCTGGCTCTGTTGATCTTGTTGCTGCTCTCGCTGCTTTAGCAAGGACTCCGCCAACGCCTTATTGTCAATGGCATCCTGCATATCGGGCACTAGTGTCAGGGCGTCACTGTAGCGCTTGATGGCTTCTTCATATTGGCCAAGCTGCATCAGGGCATTGCCTTGGTTGTATAAGCCTGTGGCACTGTCATCTTGCTCGAAGGCTTGCAGCGCGCCTTGATAATCGCCGCCGCGGTAGCGGGCGCTGCCTTGCCAGGCCGGGTCAACAAACTTGTCGGCGGCAGTGGCAAAATCCTCTTGCTTGAATGCCTGCATTCCCTGCTGATCTCGGGTTTGCCAAAGGTCATCCCAGCCGCTTGCCTGGCTAGGTGGGCTGACAAGCAGGCCAAGACTCAAGGGCAGCAACAGCACCGGTAGGCCGCTGCGAAAGCTCAAGAGCAGTGGCAACAACAGCAAGAGCGCCAGATAGGGGCCAAGGTCGACCCAGGTATCGCCGGCAAGATCTGTTTCTGTGGCATCCGAGCTGGTGGCGAGCCACTGCTGCAGCGTTTGCAGATCCTTGCCATCGTTGCTGTAGGGCACCAAAATGCCGTTCCCGGCACTTGCCAGCTCGCTGAGCAGACCAAAATCGGTGGCCGGTGCTACCACTTCATTTCGGCTGTCCTTGAGCAGTTGCCCATCCGGCAGCCTTATCGGTGCACCCTGGGATGAACCTATCGCCAGAATGCCCAAGCGGTAGTGACTGCCCTCAATCGCCTGTTTGGCTGCATTGAGCTGACGGCTACCGACGCCATCTGTCATCAAGATGATATCGCCCTGCAGGTGGCCGCCCTGACTGAGCAGCTCCTTGGCTTTCTCCAGCGCTGCGGCCAAATTGGAGCCGCGCACTGGCATGATGGCCGGGCTCAGGGTTGGCAACAGATTGAGCAGGGTGTTGCGATCCCGGGTCAAGGGGCTGATGACAAAGGCGTCACCCGCGTAGGCCAGCAGGGCGGTTTCCCCTTCATTGAGTTGCTCCAGCAGATCCGTGGCGCGGAACCTGGCCTGGGTCAAACGGTTGGCGGCGGCGTCTGTGGCATACATGGATAAAGACATATCCATCACCAGCACCCGTCCTGTGCTGCTGGCAAATACCGGCAGGGGTTTCTTGTAAAGCGCCGGGCCGCTTAAGGCCAGTACTGCCACTAACCAGGCCAGACCAAGCCAGGGCAGGCGGTTTCGGCGGCTTTTGCTGCCTTGGGTCAACAGCAGTGACGCCAGATGCGGCGCAATATAACGATCCCAGTCAGATTGGCCCGCTTGACGGCGACTTTGCAGCACTAACAGCAATGCCAGAGGCACTAAGGCCCACAGCCATTCGGGACGGATAAAGTGCAAACTCATGATTTCCTCCCCCAACGCCCTGGCCAGACGCTGAGCAACAGGCTTTGCAGCTGCAATAGTGCGCTTAGCGCCAGCGCCAGTCCCAGCGGCCAGTAAAACAGCTCGGATTGCGGCCGGTAACTGAGGGCGTCACGGCTGACGGGCTCCAGCTTGTCGATTTCCTGATAGATCTGTTCCAGTTCTTCGGTATTCCGGGCACGGAAATAGCGCCCCTTGGTGGCATCGCTTATCCGTTGCAGCTGGGCTTCATCCAGATCCATCGAGGGGTTGACCCGTTCACGGCCAAACAGGGTGCGACGCTCCATCACATCGGCGCCCACACCTATGGTGTAGATGGTGATGCCGCGCTTGGCGGCAATAGCGGCGGCCTGATCCGGCACTATGCTGCCGGCATTGTTGGAGCCGTCGGTCAAAAGCACCAACACCCGGTTGCTGTCTTTCACCTTATCGAAGCGTTTTACCGCCAGGGCAATGGCATCGCCAATGGCGGTCTGTTTGCCCACCAGGCCGATTTGGGCTTCCTTGAGATACTGAGCCACAGAGCGTCTGTCCTGAGTCAGTGGAGCCTGCAGATAGGCGGCATCGGCAAACAATATCAGGCCGATACGATCGCCGGCGCGGCGCTCGATAAAGTCGCTGACCACTTTCTGGATCAGGGTGAATCTGTCTACCGCTTTGCCATCGAGCACCATGTCTTCAATCTGCATACTGCCGGAGAGATCCACCGCCAGCATCAGATCCCGCCCTTCGGTGGGCAGCTCTATGGGATCGCCAAGCCACTGTGGCCGGGCGATGGCCAGCAGCAACAGGCACCACAGCAGCCAGAGACTCAAGGGCGCTCTGCGTTTGCTTTGTTGCTGCTCGCGGGCATGGGCATCGACGCCGGGCAGTTGCAGTTGGCCGCCGCTGTTGACGGCGGGGCGATAGGCTAGCAGCAGCGGCAAGGGAATAAGCAGCAGTAACCAGGGCCAATAGAGGGTCAGCATCTTGGCTTGCCTCCCTTGGCAAAGTGTTTGGGCGCGCGCTTGAGCCAGCAAACACAAAGCGCCCGCAACTCGGTGGGGGCAGCGCTCGGTTGGCTGCGGTATTGATTTTCGAGCAAAGAGGCGAAGCGACCGCGCTGCTCGGCTGGCAGTGCGTTATCCAGATACTCGGCCCAGGATTTACCGCTGAGTCCGGCCACCTGGGTGCGCTCACCATAGCTGATGGCGGTGCGTTTCAACAATGCGCTCATCTTGGATAGCAGCTCCGGGTCCTGGTCCTGCAGCTGTGTCAGTTCAGTCATGGCGGCTTGAGCCACCGCCTTGTGAGCCTTGGTTGCCTGCAGGCGCCGATAGCCAAAGAATGCCGCGGCGCCAAGCAGTAACAAGGCCAGCAGCATCAGCAGCCAAATACCGGGAGCCGGAGGCCAAAAGGGCACCTCGGCCGGCAGTTGAATATCCTTGAGCGCACTCAGCGCCGGATTGGCTTGATTGGGATTCATCTTAACAGTGTCAATTGTTGATTGAGGCGCCGGCCGGCATCCAGAGTGCGAACCGGGACCTTGAGTTGTTGCATCAGGGTATCAAACTGCGCCAGGTTGGCGCGCTGACGACCGAGCCAGGCATCATAACCGCTGCGATCCAGGATCAGGCTGCGGCCAGACTCCCGTACCGGCAGGGCAAACTGCCGCGGCAGCTCGAGTGTGCCTTGGCGCATGGGATCTGTTACCACAAAGGCCGCCAGCTCGCAGTGGCGTTTGAGTTCCGACAGCGCCTGCTGACATTCGCTGCCAAATCCGTTGCCGTCTGTGATTATCCAGATAAGGGAGCCGGGTTTGGCCAGTCGTGCCAGACGCTGACAGGCCTGGAGCATTAATGCCTGACCATCTTCATGGGGGCTGTCCAGCGCTTCGAGCTGCGACTTGTGTACCGCCACCAGCGCCGATATCAGTGCCAGGATCCCCTGGTTGCGTGCTCTTGGCTTAAGCTCTCTGTGGGCGCTATCGCCCACCACCAGCGCGCCGAGGCGGTCGCCCTGCATGATGGCATTCCAGCCCAAGGTCGCTGCCAGATGCGCCGCCTGTACCGACTGCAATAGCAGCTGGGAGCCGAAATAGAGGCTGTGCTTCATATCCACCAACAGCAGAATAGGGCGCTCACGCTCCTCGACAAACAGCTTGGTATGCGCCTTGCCGGTGCGGGCTGTGACCCGCCAATCTATGGTACGGACATCATCGCCCTGTTGATAGTGACGCACTTCGGCAAATTCCATGCCGCGGCCTTTGACCAGGCTGGCTCTGTGACCGGCCATGGCCGCGCGGGCTTTTCCCTGCCTGTCACCCAGAGCACGGGCGATATTCTGGCAGGCAAGCAGCTCGGCCTCACACAGGTGGAGGCCGTCGGCAAACAGTGGCAGTGAAGAGTCTGTTGTTGCGGCTTTCATCAGGGAACGGCCACCTGATTGAGCACATGGTCAATCACCTGATCGCGGCTGACCCCTTCGGCCTGCGCCTGATAACTCAGCAGCAAACGGTGGCGCAGTACATTGGGCACCACGGCTTGAATATCTTCAGGGGAGACAAAGTCACGTTCATATAACCAGGCGCGGGCGCGGGCACAGCGCTCGATGGATTGGGTCGCCCGCGGGCTGACACCGTATTCCAGCCACTTGGCAAGCTGGTCGCTGTAGCGCTGAGGCTGACGGGTCGCCATCACCAAGTCGACAATATAACGCTCCAGCGGTTCGGCCAGATACAGCTCCAGCGCTTGCTCCCGGGCGAGGAACACTTCCTGCTGGCCTATGGGAGTGACTTTCTCCATGCCGTGGGTCTTGGCTTCGCTGTGGGACAAACGCAGGATCTCAAGTTCAGTGTCTGCCTCCGGGTAATCCAGGTTCAGGTGCATCAGGAAGCGGTCAAGCTGGGCTTCCGGCAACGGGTAGGTGCCCTCGTTTTCCAGCGGGTTTTGGGTCGCCATCACTAAAAACAGCGGCGGTAACTTGTAGGAGTGCTTGCCCACCGTCACCTGGCCTTCGGCCATGGCTTCCAAAAGGGCTGACTGCACCTTGGCCGGGGCGCGGTTGATTTCATCCGCCAGAATAAGGTTGTGAAATATCGGTCCGGCTTCAAATTCAAAGGTCGCGGTTTGGGCGCGATAGATGTCGGTGCCGGTCAAATCGGCCGGCAGCAGGTCCGGGGTAAACTGAATGCGGTGAAAGTCGCCCTCAATGCCATCACACAGCGCTTTAACGGCCCGTGTCTTGGCTAGCCCCGGTGGTCCTTCCACTAACAGGTGGCCATCGGCTATCAGAGCGATAAGCAGGTTTTCGGTCAAAATTGGCTGACCTATGATCACTTGATCCAGATAGGTCCGCAGTGCATGAAATCGACTCAAAGGCATGATGCTACTCGTTTTATTTTAAGGCCCAACTATAGACAGCGGTTATGGTAAAGAATTCCCTGCGCCCTTGGCTAGTGTTAAAAAAACAAACAGGTGTTTAAAACCGGCCAACAAGAAGTTAGAATCAGATCACATTTTTAATGGTCAGACCTGTTTAGGGCAGTACGGGTCTCTTATGGAAAAACAATAAAGCGCAGCGTCAAGGCCAGTTTTCGGCGTGCGCCACTGTAAAGAGGGTGACAAATGAGTGACAGACAACAGGTAACCAATGCCAGGGGCGAGCGGATTGCCATAGTGGCTGGTCTGCGTACCCCGTTCGCCAAACAGGCGACGGCGTTTCACGGCGTGTCGGCGCTGGATATGGGCAAGATGGTGGTCAATGAGCTGCTCAGTCGCAGTGAATTGGACCCCAAGCTGATTGAGCAGCTTGTCTACGGCCAGGTCGTACAGATGCCGGCAGCGCCCAATATTGCCCGTGAAATTGTCCTGGGTACCGGCATGAATTTGCACACAGATGCCTACAGTGTTACCCGTGCCTGTGCCACCAGTTTTCAGTCCACTGTCAATATTGCCGAGTCGATCATGACGGGCAATATCGAAATAGGCATAGCCGGGGGCTCGGACTCCTCCTCTGTGCTGCCTATCGGGGTGTCCCGCAAGTTGGCCCATGCCTTGGTCGATCTCAATAAGGCCCGTACCCTGGGACAGAAGTGGAACATAGTTCGCCGTCTGGGGTTTAAAGATCTCTTGCCTGTGCCGCCTGCTGTGGCCGAATATTCCACCGGCCTGTCCATGGGGCAAACCGCCGAGCAGATGGCCAAGAGCCACGGCATCAGCCGTGCCGATCAGGACGCGCTGGCCCACCGCTCTCATACTCTGGCGAGCCAGAGCTGGAATGAAGGCAAGCTCAAGGATGAAGTCATGGTGGCCCATGTGCCGCCCTACAAGAGTTTTATCGAGCGTGACAACAATATCCGCGACAACTCGTCCCTTGAGTCTTACGCCAAACTCAGACCCGTATTCGACCGCAAGCACGGCAGTGTCACCGCCGCCAACAGTACCCCGTTGACCGATGGCGCCTCGGCGGTGATCCTGATGAGTGAAGGCCGAGCCAAGGCACTGGGTTACACCCCCATTGGCTATATCAAGAGCTACGCCTTCAGCGCCATAGATGTCTGGGAAGACATGCTGATGGGGCCATCCTACGCCACGCCACTGGCGCTGAAACGCGCCGGTATGCAGCTCGAAGATCTGACCCTGATAGAGATGCATGAAGCCTTTGCCGCCCAGACTTTGGCCAATATGAAGATGTTTGCCTCGAAGAAGTTTGCCGAGGAAAAACTCGGTCAGAGCCGCGCCATTGGTGAAATCGATATGAGCAAGTTCAACGTGCTCGGCGGCTCGCTGGCCTATGGCCATCCGTTTGCGGCCACGGGTACTCGCTTGATAACTCAAGTGTGTAATGAACTGAAACGCCGCGGTGGCGGTACGGGGCTGACAACCGCCTGTGCGGCCGGTGGTCTGGGTGTGGCAATGATAGTGGAAGTGGAGTAATTGCAGATGGAAAACAGCAACAAGAGTTTTAGCCTCAGCCGCCGCGACGACGGCATTGCCATTCTTTCCATGGATGTACCCGGCGAAAGCATGAATACCCTCAAGGCCGAATTCGGCCCTGAGATCAGCGCCTTGCTGAGCGAAATCAAAGCGGACAGCAGTATCAAGGGCTTGGTGATCATTTCAGGCAAGCCTGACTCCTTCGTGGCCGGCGCCGATATCTCCATGCTCGATGCCTGTCAAAGCGCCGCCGATGCCCGCGAGCTGTCGAGCTCAGGGCATAAGGTGTTTGCCGAACTGGAAGGGCTGAAGATCCCCGTGGTTGCAGCCATTCACGGCGCCTGTCTCGGTGGCGGCCTCGAGCTGGCACTGGCTTGCCATCTGCGGGTGTGCAGTGACGACAAGAAAACCATGTTGGGGGTGCCGGAAGTTCAGCTCGGTCTGCTGCCGGGCGGTGGTGGTACCCAGCGTCTGCCACGCCTGGTGGGGATCACCACAGCGCTGGATATGATGCTTACCGGTAAACAGGTTCGCCCCAAGCAGGCGCTGAAGATGGGGCTGGTGGACGATGTGGTGCCCAAGTCGATTTTGCTGGAGGCGGCGGTTGAACTGGCATTGGCCGGCAAAGCCAAGCGCGGTAAAGGCAAAAATAATAAGCCTATGATGAACAAGCTGCTCGAAAGCAACGGCTTTGGGCAGAAAATAATCTTTGATCAGGCCCGTAAACAGGTTGCCAGAAAAACCCAGGGTAACTATCCGGCGCCGGACAAGATCATCGACTGTGTGCGAGTAGGGATGAGCCAGGGGCTAGAGGCAGGTTTGGCCACAGAGGCGCGCCATTTCGGCGAGCTGGTGATGACGCCCGAGTCGGCGGCGCTGCGCTCCATCTTCTTTGCCACCACAGAAATGAAAAAGGAAACCGGCGCCGAAGGTGCTGAGCCCAGTCCGGTTCACAAGGCCGTAGTGCTCGGCGGTGGCCTGATGGGCGGCGGTATCGCCTCAGTGACCACCACCAAGGCCAAAATTCCGGTGCGGGTCAAGGATATCAGTGAGCAGGGACTCAGCAATGCGCTGGGCTATGCCTATAAGTTGCTGGATAAGGGCGTCAAGCGTCGGCATATGACCCCAGCGGTGCGCGATAAGCAGATGGCCTTGATGACGACGACTACAGATTATGTCGGGGTCAAGGATGCCGACATAGTGGTCGAGGCGGTATTTGAGGATCTCAACCTCAAGCATCAAATGGTGCGGGATATCGAACGCGAATGCGGTGAACACACTATTTTTGCGTCCAACACCTCGTCTCTGCCCATAGGTCAGATTGCCGAAGCCGCCGCCAGGCCGGAAAACGTCATCGGCTTGCATTACTTCTCGCCGGTAGAGAAGATGCCGCTGGTGGAAGTGATTGCTCACGACAAGACCTCCCCCCAGACGATAGCCACCACAGTGGCCTTTGCCCGCAAACAGGGCAAGACGCCGATAGTGGTGAAAGACGGCGCCGGTTTCTATGTGAATCGTATTTTGGCGCTCTATATGAATGAAGCGGCGCAGCTGCTGCTCGAGGGCAACAGTGTCGAGAGCCTGGATAAGGCGCTGGTGAAGTTTGGCTTCCCGGTAGGCCCTATCACTCTGCTCGATGAAGTGGGTATTGATGTGGGCGCCAAGATTTCGCCGATACTCGAAAAAGAGTTGGGTGAGCGTTTCGCTGCCCCCTCTGCCTTCGATAAGCTGCTCGCCGATGACCGCAAGGGGCGCAAGAACGGCAAGGGCTTCTATCTCTACGGTCCCAAAGCCGGCAAGAAGAAGGAAGTGGACAAGAGCGTTTATCAGGTGCTGGGGATAGCGCCGGGTGTTGGCGCCGAAAATGCCAACCTGGCAGAGCGCTGTGTGGTGCAGATGCTCAATGAAGCGGTGCGGTGTCTGGAAGAGGGCATCATAGCCTCTGCCCGCGATGGTGATATTGGCGCCATCTTCGGCATTGGCTTCCCGCCTTTCCTCGGTGGGCCTTTCCACTATATAGACACCATGGGCGCCGATCAGTTGCTGGCCAAGCTGGAGCGCTTCCAGAGCCGCTTCGGCGACAGATTCGCCCCGAGTGAATTGCTCAAGACCATGGCCGCAGAAGGACGACGCTTCTTCGACTGACGCTGATTGGAATGGCTGTTCTTCGAATCGCCTTTGAGTAACAGTGCTTTGAGTTACAGCGCTTCGAATAACAGTGCTGCTTTACTGTAAAAGCGGCCTCAGGCCGCAACCCTCCAACCACGCCCCGGTAAGGCAGTAAATCACCGGGGCGTTTTTTTATAGAAGCTTGGGACGTCCCGCTCTTGGCAACCAAGGTGGCAAAGCTCAGGGAAGAGCGAGGAGCCAATCCAATATCAGTCGGTCGCTATGCTTATCAATGAGCAGAATGCTGATGTCAAACTGACATTAGATACAGGGCGATGCCGCGTTTAATGATCTGAAAGCCTGTCCACTGGATAAGTCAGCCTTGGCAGAGGTTTTCTAGCCTTGATAAAGGCAAACTGACCACACTCTTTATCCAGTCAGCTTATCGGCTGTTTCCATGGTGAGCCGGCTTCTGTGGCTTGGCGGGATTCGCCGTAAGCCACAGAAACCGGGTTAATGTTGACTCAGAGCTTGAATACTTCCATCCTGGCTTTGAGGCTATGGGTTAAGTTGCTGATCTCCTGGCACGCTATGGCCGTTTGCGATGCCCCTTCGGCCATTTCGGTCGACACGTTATTGATATGGTCGACACTGCGGTTCAACTCTTCCGATACCGCATTTTGCTCACTGCAGGCGGTAGCAATTTGAGTACTCATTTGGGCGATGTTTTCCACCGAGTGCTCTATTTCGGTTATTTGGTTTCCGGCTTCGTTAACCTGCTCTACGCATTGGGTGATACCCGTCTGACATTCTTGGCTGGAAAGACCGATTTTGCTGCTGTTTTCCTGCAGTTGATTAACGATGTCGACAATTTGCGAGGTTGAATCCTGGGTGCGCTGCGCCAAAGAGCGCACTTCGTCCGCGACCACGGCAAATCCACGTCCTTGCTCACCGGCTCTGGCCGCTTCTATGGCGGCATTCAGTGCCAGGAGGTTGGTTTGCTCCGCGATGCCGCGAATAACGTCGACTACCATATTGATGTTGTTTGAGCTTGATTCCAGCTCCCTTGCCAATAGATCGGATTGCTGAATGCTCTTGGACACTTGCTCGATAACCGCCACTGTGCGTTGCAGGGTAGCAGTGCCTTGTTTAGCGACTTCGGTTGCCGAATAGGCCGACGTTGCTCCGGCCTCGGTGTTTTGAGCCACTTCGGCGACTGCTGCCTGCATTTGGGTCATGGCCGATGCGACAGAGCTGAGCTCTGATTGCTGGTTTTGCATACTCGAGGCATTTTGCGCCGAAATGGCACTGACTTCCTCCACCGCTGCGGTCAGTTGGATGGTGGAGTCGCTGATCTCAGACACCAGAGAGTGGAGGTTGGCCTGCATGGTGACCAACTCTTTCAGTAGTGTTCCCAGCTCATCTTTGGTCAGGGCCTGCTCATCTATGGCGTTATTCAGTTGTCCCTTGGCTATCTTGGCGGCGAATTTCAGGGCCCTGTCTATGGGGCGGCAAATTGCCCGCGAGAGCAAGGTAGAGGAGAGGGCTATCACCATTATGATGATGAGCGCACCTATGGCGGCACCGTACTGGGTCAATGAGGCTTCATGCTGAACGTCATCACTGATTTTATTGATTAATTCATCATTGAGCCCCAAGGTATTGTCGAGACTCGTCAAGGCGCGGGAATAGGTATCAAAGCTGGAGAGGATCACCTGATTGGCGGTTGCCGC
Organism: Shewanella sp. BJSY2023SW005; assembly: GCF_047314585.1. Taxonomy (NCBI): domain Bacteria; kingdom Pseudomonadati; phylum Pseudomonadota; class Gammaproteobacteria; order Alteromonadales; family Shewanellaceae; genus Shewanella; species Shewanella sp. BJSY2023SW005. The sequence goes on along the minus strand of NZ_JBKORJ010000053.1, from coordinate 37,890 downwards.
ATCCCCTTTTTTCAATAGTTCATTATAGGAACGGGTTTCCTGAATGTATTGATTCCAGGTGTCTTTAAAGGCTTTAAAAGCGTTCTGCTCTTGCCTGCTCAGATCCAAAGCTTCGTAGGCGACTATGCCCGCCTGAACGTCGGCTCTCAGTTTATCCAGCCCTTGCAGCCATTCACCTATTTGCGGGTTATCTATATTGGGAAGCAGTGAAAACTCATCTTTTCGAACCTTGGTGATATCGACTTGGATACCTTTCAATATGGCCACCGAAGGCAGGCTCTTGTCGGTCAGCACCTTGATATTTTGGTTCAATGCCGACAGGCTCAGTACCAATAATATGGCTACAGCAGCAAATACCACAAAGACGACCAGGTAACTCGTCCATATTTTTTTAACGACACTTAAGTCTCTAATATTCATTTACTTCCCCATCAAGGATTGGCTATTAGACAAATGTACAATAACTATAGCCTGATTCCGGGGGACTCCCACCTGTTATAAACAGTTTGCCATTCCGTTTGAAGATTGTGACTTTTCCAACGTTTGTGGGTGATGCCAAGTGAGTGCTAAAGCCAAAGCCAGGCGGGAGTTGTGTTTTTGCCAAGGGGAATAAATATGCGGCGTTACATGCTACGAGCCACTTAAGAAAGGTAGAGCGTGTTTACTTGAGACAAAAAAAGCCGGTCAGCATCTTGCCCACCGGCTTGGTAGAGTTCACGGCATCAGAGCCTATTCAGTCAAGGCGCCGATTCTATTTAGCGGTATCACTCGTTATTGCCTGTCCCTGTCCATTGGATATTGGCTTTAATCTCTTCCACCAGACCGGCATCCTCTTCGGTAACATGACCTATAACACTGTAGATCTTGCCGACAACAGGCTGCTCGATATCGAATTGCGCCTGGCAGTATTCGATACCATTTTCTTCACCGGGGAACAGATAGGCTGGAATGCGATATTCCATACCTTGGTAGCTGAGGTTGAGGTTGTAAAACTCTCTTACCTCATCACAGCTGAAGTCGGTGTTGGGCACATCGAAGTAGAGCCCCACCTTGGCGCCGCCATTATCCGCCGCAGTCATCTGCATGGTCAGGTGACCGAGCTGATAGCTTGCTTCTTTGGCCGCCGGAAGTTCAGCGGTAAACATACGACCTTGGGCATCGTCATCAGACTCAATATCCAGACGTTTTTCTACATCATCGGCGTTGGCAAACAGAGTGTAGCGACCGCCCCACATTTGGGCGACTTTGGCTCCTTTACCCACTCCTGCTATGGCGTCGGTCAACGTGATGGTTTCCTGATGTTCAACACCTTCATCATCGCCGTACTCCAGCACCATTTGGCCTAGTTCATTGATGATATAAGTGGAAACTTCCACGGTTGCAGTAGCGGAGCATTCGCTGAGGTTGTCTTGAGTGCGGACATTACGCAGCACAGAGCCGTTTTTGAACTCCAGAGTGTCGCACCATACTTGCATCACACCGTCGTCGTTCTCGTCGGCAGAACCCCATTCTGTAGTGAACCAGGTTTTGCCTTCCAGCGGATGTTTGGGCTCTGGTTCGACACCGTTATCGGCAACCTTGACTTTAAGATCGACTCTCACAGGCGCATGTTTGCCGTCATTGACTGTCACAGTGATCACAAAGTCGCCGGCAACCAGAGGCTTGCCGGACAAACGCAATGAGTCACCTTGCTCAATTTTCAGGGCGATACCTTGCATATCTGTCATGGCGCTGAAGGTCAGTTGATCTTTATCCTGATCGCCAAACAGCTCATCCAGGTCAATCACCTGATCGATTTGATTGCCCACTGTCAGCGCCATGCGTGCCAGTTCAGCTTCCAGTTCGGCTTTTTCAGCCGGGTTGATGACAGGAGCATGGTTGATACTGCTGACTTCAATCTCAATTTCCAGTGGGTAAGAGCGGGCGCCCTTACTGTCGGTGGCGTAAGCGTGCAGGTCAATTTCACCGGCTACCTTAGGTGTGCCGCTGAGTACGCCTGTTTTGGCATCGAATGCCAGGCCCAGGGTTTCCAGTGCTATGTTGCCATCTTCCTCCATCAGGCTCAGAGTGAAGCTGTCGTTGTCCTTGTCGGCAAAAGCGGCTGACAAATCTACGGCAGTCATCGGCTGACCCAGTTCCACTTCAATTTGGGTCAGCTTGTCCAGCTCGGCCTGGTTCAAGGCAATATGAGGCCTGTGATTGGATTCTACACCGCCTTCTGGGGTGATCACCGGCTCGTAGTCGTCGAGTTTGTCACCGGCTTCCACCTTGGCAGCCACATCTTCAACCAAGAGTTGCAGATGCGCTTCAGCCAGGCCCTGATGGCTAACCAGCGTCTCGCCGACAATGTTCAGCGCTTGAGCGACCTTGTTGGCACTACTCTTGGCCAGATAGTCACCAAACAGCAGCTCTGGTTCGGCTTTAAGTTCAGCAAATTGAGCCGACACAGCTTGTTCGGCATCCGCCTTGGATACACCTTGGTTGGCGTCCATATGCTTGACAACCAAGTCGGTCAGCGGGCTGATCACCTGGCTGTTGGCATCTTTGCTTGCCGGGGCCTTGAGCTCAAAGGTTTTTTTCACCAAGCCGCGGCTTTCATCCATGGTTTTGTCGGCAATGGCCTTAACACACAGTGTTTGTCCCTGATATTGGCCATCGATCCGGGCAATACCGCCTTTGCCGGTTGTCGCCACTTTGGTTTGGCAGTTTTCGCCGGCATAAACGTCGGCATTCACCAGATAACCATCAATGGCTGTGACCGAAAATGATTTGGCTGTGGGGTTGTCATTGTTGTCGCTGCCGCCGCAACCGGCCAGTGCCAGTGCAATTGACGCTGCAAGCAAAGTCGTCTTCTTCATTCTCTATCCCAAAATAATTAGAGCGCCTTGATGACGCCCATCCACCTTTTTAGATACAAAAGTTCCATTTAAAGGGATGCAGATGATAACTTTGATAAACAAAAGATAAATTGATTGGGTTCACATAAAATTCCTGATTAAAAACAGTGTGATAGGTTTAATTTTGAGCTGTGGTTTAATTTTGGACACATATTGGCGTCATAATCGCCAAAAGTGCCGCTATCTGAGTTTTTACTTGTCAGAAGCAAGGAATTGTGCAGCCTGAATGGATTGATAAATGCTTATAAATAATAGGGTTATTGATGGCTTGTTAATTGCGTCTCGGGTAGCAGAAATGAAAGCTCTGGATTGAATTAGCGCATATTTAGCCCACGCCAAGGCGCGGAGGTTAAGCCGCCGGTTTGTTAAAAGTGAACCTTGGTTCAGTGTAAAAAAACAGCTCCGCAAGAGTGGCATCTGCGGAGCTGTTTTCAATGGAGCTGTTTTAAATGAGAGTTAAGCCGAATTTAATGCCCGTCGCTCACTACTTTGTTTCAGAAACCTATCTAAGGAGTTTTTTCAATGGCTTAGGTTTTGGTAACTGGGCTCAGTAGCCTGCCGCCTCACTGCCGGCACGGCGCGGGTCAGATGCACCAAATTTACCTTCTTCGGTCACCATAATGCTCTGGGTGCTGCCCATGGAACTTTTGACCTTGACCTGGTGGCCCATGGCTTCCAGCAGCGCTATGGTGTCACCATTGAGGCTGCGCTCAACCCGAATTTCATCCGGCAGCCACTGGTGATGCATCCGCGGCGCAAAGCTGGCTTCGGCGATATTCAGGTCGTGGTCAATCACATTCATGATGATCTGCAGCACTGTGGTAATGATCCTGGCGCCACCCGGGCTGCCGGTAACCAGAAACGGCTGACCGTCTTTCATTATCATGGTCGGGCTCATGGAGCTCAGTGGCCGCTTGTTGCCTTGTACCGAGTTGGCTTCACCGCCCACCAGGCCATAACCGTTGGGGGTGCCGGGTTTGGCTGAGAAATCATCCATCTCATTGTTCAGCAAAATCCCTGTACCATCGGCCACCAGCCCAGAGCCATAACTGAAGTTGAGGGTATAGGTGTTGGATACCGCATTGCCCCATTTATCCACGACCGAGTAGTGAGTTGTCTGGTCACTTTCATAGGGTGCCAGCTTGCCGGGTTTGACCTGGCTTGAAGGGGTGGCGTGCTTGCTGTCGATGCTCTTGGCCAATGTCTTGGCATAATCCGGGCTCAACAGGGCTTTAACCGGCACAGGATAGAAATCCGGATCGCCGAGATACTCGCTGCGATCGGCATAGGCCCGTCTCATGGCCTCGGCCATAAGATGCAAAGTGGCGGCGGTGTTGTGGCCCAGATCATGGATGGGGTACTGCTCGAGAATGTTGAGGATCTCTATGATATGGATGCCACCCGATGATGGCGGCGGCATGGAAACTACCTCATAGCCTCGATAGTGTCCGCGCACCGGCTGGCGCTCTATGGCCTGATAGTTGTTGAGATCCTCAAGGGTCATGATGCCGCCGGCAGCCTGAATGGCACTCACCAGTTTCTCGGCGGTTTCCCCTTGGTAAAATCCTTTGCTGCCCTGTTTGGCAATCAGCTCCAGCGAGTGAGCCAACTCAGGCTGCTTGATGATGTCGCCCGGTACAAAGCTGCTGCCATCTGCCTTGTAGAAGATGGCGGCAGAGCTTGGCCATTGGGAGATGCGGCGCTTAACCCCATCGAGGGAGTTGGCCAGATCTGAAGTAACGCTGATCCCTTCCCGCGCCAGTTTGATCGCCGGGGCTATCACTTGTTCCCGTTTCATGGTGCCATACTTGGACAGGGCCAGCTCCATGCCCATCACAGTGCCGGGAACACCCACCGCCAGGCCGTGCTCGCGGCTGAGTTTATTGACCGCATTGCCCTTGTCATCGAGGAAGATATCCCTGTGGGCCTTGGAAGGCGCCATCTCCCGATAGTCTATGGCTATGGTCTTGTTTTCCTTCGCCAGGTGTACCAGCATGAAACCACCGCCACCTATATTGCCGGCCCGGGGCAAAGTCACTGCCAGGGCATAACCCACGGCCACTGCTGCATCTACTGCATTGCCGCCTTGCTTGAGAATATCCACCCCGATACGGGAAGCCAGTGCCTCTTGGCTGGAAACCATGCCATGCTTGGCCCAAACGGGCTGGGCTGTGGCCATTTCACTGTAAATCGAGGATTCGTTGGCGGTAGCTTGTGGGCTGTAACTCAGGGTGGAGGCTGCAGGCAGAGCCAGAGCGACGGCGAAGATCAGCGGTTTTATCAGACGCACTATATTTCCTTATACTGCTTTTGCTTAAGTTGCTATGCAATGTGCCGCCAATTATCCTTGATTGCAAGTTTGCCTCGGCATATGGAATAAATTTGGACAATAAGCACTGGCAGTGGCGTTTTTCCGCCGGCATTGATGAGATCCCCGCCGCCGAATGGGATCTGTGTCTGGCTGAAGATGGCCAAACAGAGCCGGACAACCCTTTTTGCCGACATGCTTTTTTGAAGGCGCTGGAGCAAAGTGGCAGTGTTTGCGCCGCAGCCGGCTGGCAACCCATGCATTTACAGCTGTTTTGCAACGACAGGCGTTTGGCTGTGATGCCTCTCTATCTCAAGGATCACTCCTGGGGCGAATATGTGTTCGACTGGGCCTGGGCCGATGCCTATCAGCGCCACGGTGAAGCCTATTATCCCAAGCTGGTCTGCGCCATTCCCTTTACGCCTGTCACCGGCCCAAGACTCGGGATAGCGCCTGAGGCCAGGGCGGCAGCCACTGATATCCAGCAGGCGCTGGGGAAACTGTTTTGGCAACTGCTTGAAAGCTACTCCTCCTGGCATTGGCTGTTTGTCAATGAGGTGCAACTCGAGTCATTGCGGCATTTGCCCCAGACCTTGGTGCGGGAAGGAACGCAGTTTCATTGGTTTAACCGGGGTTACAGCCAGTTTGATGATTTTTTGGCGCGGCTCAACTCCAAACGGCGCAAGAATATTCTCAAAGAGCGCCGCGCCTTGGCTGGCTTGCAGTTTGTCTGGCTCAGGGGTGATGAACTGCAAGATTGGCACTGGAAGCTTTTCTATCGCTGCTATCGGCAAACTTACCTGAAACGCTCCGGCCACCGGGGATATCTTCAGCCCGACTTTTTCAAGCTACTCGGTAAGTTGATGGCGGCCGAGGTGCGTTTGCTCCTGGTGCACCGCTTGGGTGAAACGCCGCAGCAGGCGCTGGCATGCGCGCTTTATCTGCAGGGGAAAGATACTCTTTATGGCCGCTATTGGGGCGCACTTGAGGAGATCCCGGCGCTGCATTTCGAAGCCTGTTACTGGCAGGGGATAGACTACTGTATCGAGAACGGCCTCAGTTGCTTCAACGCCGGTGCCCAGGGGGAGCACAAGCTTATCCGCGGCTTTGAGTGTGTCACCACCTATTCGCTGCATGGCATAGCGCATCCGGGCTTTCGGGAGGCGATAGCCGATTTCTGTCAAACAGAGGCCGGCAACAACCGCTTGTATCAAGCGCAGTTGCAGCAGGCCTTACCCTACAAAAAGGGCGATTAACCCAGCGCCAGCCAGACACCGACCCCCAGCATCAGACTGCCGGCTATCCGGTTGAGCAGGCGGACATTGTTGCCACGGCTCAAAAACAGCCTCAGGCTCTTGCCGCCATTGGCATAGGCCAGCATGCAGATGAGTTCGGTACACATGATAATGCCGATGAGTGCCGTCAGTTGCGGTGCCATAGGTTGCTGCAGATTAATAAAGGGAGGCAGCAAGGAAATCATAAAGGCCCAGCCCTTGGGATTGGCAATAGCGGTGACAAAGCCTTGGGAGATCAACGCTGTGCGCTTGATACTTCTGGGTTGGTCCAGATTGGCCATCTTGCCCTTGGCCCGCCACATATTGACGCCTAGCCAGATAAGATAGGCACCGCCAAGATATTTGAGCCCCTGGAAGATCATCGGATGTTTCAACATAACCGTGGCCACGCCCAGCACGGCCGCCAAAGCCACCAGGGCGACCCCCACGAGTTCACCCAGCATCATCCACAGAGTGCGGCGCACCCCAATGCTCATCCCCAGTGTCATGGCCAGGGTCATGCACATTCCCGGGGTAACGGAAACAAAGAAAAAGGTTGGAATAAAAGCGGCGAGCAGGGCGTAGTCTTGCATTTTGGGTACAGCTGTCTCTCAAAAAGGGAGATCAGTCTAATGAAATCCTACCGGGTGACAAAGTAAAAAATTGCAGCGCTCAATATACTAAGGCGGAAAACAAGAGACCGATCATCAGATCGGTCTCAAACAGGTGATTTCGCTATCGGTTACAGCACGCCACGCTTCATTTGATCGCGCTCGATGGATTCGAACAACGCCTTGAAGTTACCCTCGCCAAAGCCGAGGTTGTTCTTGCGCTGAATAATTTCGATAAAGATGGGGCCGAACAGGTTTTTGGTGAAGATCTGCAGCAGATAGCCACTGTCATCCCCGTCCACCAGAATTTGATGATGCTTTATCTTGTCGCGGTTTTCCGTCACTTGCGGCACCTTGTCGAAGATGGTGTCGTAGTATTCAGGGATGATGTCCAGGGTCTCGATTGAGGTTCCTTCCATGGCATCGAGCGAGGCGACGATATCCCGGGTGCGGAACGCCAGATGCTGCACGCCCGGGCCGTTATATTCGCGCAGGTACTCATCAATCTGGTTTTTGTCGTCACCCTTGCCCTCATTGATGGGGATACAGAAGCTGCCATCGGGAGAGCGCAGGGCATAGGAGACCAAGGCGGTTTGTACGCCGCTGATATCGAAGTAACGCACTTCGGTGAATCCGAAGATATCCTTATAGAAATCAGACCATTGTTCCATAGTACCCTTGTGGACATTGTTGGTCAGGTGATCCACTTCCATAAAGCCTTTTTCAGGGACTATCACAGGGGCAGGCAGGTCGACAAAGTCTGTCTTGTAGATATTGTCCTGCTCGCCGAAACGGTCGATGAAGTAAATCAGGCTGTCGCCTATACCATAGATTGCCGGGTAGGGCAGATCAGTGTGGGCCTGATCTGCCGGACGGGCGCCGCGGGATACCGCCAGTTGCAGGGCATAATTGGCATCTTCTACCCGCCACCCCATGGAGCAGATGGCCGGGCCATGGCGCTTGGCAAATTCGGCGCTGAAGCCTTGACGCTCCTTGTTGAGCAGAAAGTTAATGTCGTTCTGCTTGTAATAGAAAATCTCCCTGTCCTTGGCTTTTTTCAGCATGGAGAAACCAAAGTCGATAAAGACCTGGTGCATGAAATCACTGTCCGGGGTTGCAAACTCGGTAAATTCGATACCGAGCAGTCCCAGTGGATTCTTTTCGCTTGCCATTTCTATGTCCTCTTCAATGATGTTGCTTGCGGCCATTCTCTGATGGCCTTGGCGGATATTCGTTTCCGGGCTCAGCGTTCGAGCCAGGAGCGGTTGTAATCAGTACTCATGCAGCTCTGCACATGGGTGGTTAACTGCAGCGGGGCAAAGGTATCCACCATAACGGCGTATTCATAGGTGTCTTTCTTGCCGATGGAGGCTTCGGTGCGCCCGGGCTGCGGCCCATGAGGCACGCCTTTTTGGTGCAGTGTCAGGTAACCGGCTTCTATGCCGGTGCGGCTCATAAAGTCGCCGTCCACATAGTAGAGCACCTCGTCACTGTCGATATTGTTGTGGTAGTAAGGTGCGGGGATCGCCTTGGGATGGAAGTCGTAAGGTCTGGGAACAAAGTTGCAGATAACAAAGTTGTGGGCGGTAAACACCAGATGATCCGATGGGGGCAGGTGAATCTTGCCTACCTTGGGCGCGTACTCTGTGATGTTGAAGGCCCAGGGGTAGACAAAACCGTCCCAACCCACCAGATCAAAAGGATGCCATTCCAGCTGAGTCAGCTGATACTTGTCGCCAAACTTGCTGACCAGAGGGAACTCCCCTTGCTCGACCCTGGCCTCTGTCAGTTCGGGTACCCGGATATCCCGCTCGCAATAGGGCGCCGACTCCAGCAACTGGCCATAGTCATTGCGAAAGTGTTTGGGGATCTCCACCATGGAGAAGGATTCGATCACCAACAAGCGCACATTACTGTAGTCCTTGAATTTCAACTGATAGGTGGTGCCGCGGGGGATCACCAGATAGTCCCACTTTTGCACCTTGAGCTTGCCGTATTCACTTAAGAGCTCGCCTTCACCCTCGTGGACAAATACCACCTCGTCGGCGTAGGCATTGCGGTAGAACAGCTCGGTATCCTCGGTGACTCTGGCAGTATAAATCGCCAGATCCTGATTGAAGAAAATCTTGTTGCGGGCACAGAAGAAGTGCCCCTGTCTGTCGGCCTGTTTACTGTCCAGTTTATAGTTCTGTACCAGGGAGTCCTGCCACACTTCACCATGGCTGAGCTCAAAAGGCTCAACGGTTAACGCCTTGGTAGGCATATTGTGGTGATACTTGTTGGAATAGATATTGGAAAAGCCATGGGTTGAAAACAGCTCTTCACGGTAGAGTTCACCGGATGGCTTCTCAAATGCGATATGGCGCTTGTTGGGAACCTGCCCCTGTTTTACATAAAATGGCATCTGACTCTTCCTTGGTGGCGCTTGCTGTTAACCTTCTTTGGGAACCTTCGGCGGCCACTGTTGTTATTCTTGTTCTCTTTGCGCTCTTGTCTGTCGGAATTGCCGGTCGCTAGCAGCGCAAATGAGCCGTTTTTGTGATCTATCTTTCAATTTAGTTGCGCGCTTGTACAAAAAAAAGAATAATTATTCGGCATACTCAATCTAAAAATTTGATTGTCTTGTTGGATTTACGGGAGTGTAAACCTTGCGTATCGATATCGACGCCTTCAATGTGCTTAAGGTGGTGGTGGAAGAGGGCAGTTTTGCCAAGGCGGCAGAGCGTCTGCACAAGGCGCAGTCGGCGGTGAGTTATCAGATAAAGAAACTGGAACAATATCTTGGCGTTAATCTGCTTGACCGTAATCAATACCGGGCCGAGCTGACTCACGAAGGGCGGGTTATTTTGGCCGAGGGACAACGCTTGCTGGCGCATCTTGGCAATATAGAGCATCTGGCCAGCCGTTTCAGTGAGGGCTGGGAGCCCAGATTGGAGCTGGTGATAGACGGCGCCTTGCCGATGGAGCCTATCATGACCGCCCTCAAGCGCATGACAGAGCATAAGATCCCGACCAAAATCCAGCTCAATATGGAGTTTCTCGGTGGGGTACAACACAGGTTTGAGCGCGACAGCGCTGATCTTATGTTGGTGAAAGACTATCGCAGTGGCCCCAGTTACCACCCCAAGCCCCTGCCTGCTATCACCAGTGTGTTGGTGGCAGGTAAAGACCACCCCTTGACTTCGCGCCGCGGCATTACCCTGTCAGAATTGCAGCAACATGTGGAGCTCACCATCGAAGACTCATCACCGGTCAAGAGCCAGCGCGATGAGCTGCAGTTCGGCGGCGACAAGGTCTTTTATCTCTCCGGTTTCATCATGAAAAAGAACGCCTTGCTCAAGGGCCTGGGTTTTGGCTGGATGCCGGACTTCCTGATAACCGAAGAGCTGGCTTGTGGTGATTTAAGTGAGCTGGACTTTGTCGGCGGCAGCCGTTTTCGTTTTATTCCTCAGTTGGTGTCGACGCTGGAGCGGCCTCTTGGCCGCGCAGGAAGGCTGTTTACCGAGCTTATTCTGGAGGAGTTTGAGCGCTTTCAGGGGGATAATGCCAGCGGTCTGGGTTGAAGCATTCTGTTACTTTTTACTCAAATCACATCCGTCTCCTCACTTGCCGTTTTGACATTTTATGTCATAGACTGAGTGCCAGGTCATTCAGACCCTAAACCATTGAGGGGGAGTTTCAATGAGCAAGAACAGCCATGAAGTGGATTATGAGATCAAGGGCGAGAGCATGCAGCTGGTTGAGGTGGAGCTGGATCCCGGTGAAACCGTGATCGCCGAGGCGGGCGCCATGACTTACATGGAGGAAGGGATCAGTTTTGAAGCGCGCATGGGCGATGGCTCAGAGCCGGATTCAGGATTCTTTGGCAAGTTGATGGGGGCCGGTAAACGTATGCTGACAGGTGAAAGCCTGTTTATGACCCATTTCAGCAATCAGGGCCAGGGCAAACGTCGGGTGTCGTTCGCCGCACCTTATCCCGGCACCATCCTGGCAATCGATCTCGATGAGGTCGGCGGTGAACTCATTTTGCAGAAAGACAGTTTTCTGGCCGCGGCTATGGGTACCCAGGTGACCATGAGGTTCAATAAGCGCCTGGGAACCGGTTTCTTCGGCGGTGAAGGCTTTATTTTGCAGAGCCTCAAGGGTGATGGCATGGCCTTTATTCACGCAGGTGGCACCTTGATCCGTAAAGAGCTTAAGGGCGAAACCCTGAGAGTGGATACCGGCTGTCTGGTGGGCTTTACCAACGGCATCGATTACGACATAGAGAGGGCCGGCTCTCTCAAGTCCATGGTGTTTGGTGGTGAAGGTTTGTTTTTGGCGACACTTTCAGGGCATGGCATAGTGTGGCTGCAGAGCCTGCCGTTTTCCCGTATGGCCGACAGGATCATTGCCCATGCGCCTTCCGCCGGTGGCAGTGACAGGGGAGAGGGCTCAGTGCTTGGTGGAATTGGCCGTATGCTGGATGGGCGCTAAAGCGCTATTTGCGAAACTATCAGCAGAGATAGCAGTAAAGATAGCAGCGAAGAAAGGCAGTCAAGCGCTTAACCTATTTTGCCGACAAACAAAAAAGCCATGGTTTCTACCATGGCTTTTTGCTTTTGAACTTAGGGCTTTTGATAACGGTATCAATGTTCCAGGATCTCAATGATCCTGCGGGTCTTGTCGTGCAGCTTGAACAGTGTGCCTTCAATGTCGACCGTTATCAGGCCATCATTGCCCAGCGGCACAACCACTCGGCCGCGGGCATAGATATCATTATCAAGAATATCGCCCCTGTGATAGCGCTTCTGCCAACCCGGAGGCAAAGGTTCACCCCGGGCGGCTTTCTTTTGCAGTCCAGGGGGCAAATTTTTGTGGTCTTTATCCTGCTTGGCCAAAACGGCCGGACTGGCCAGCAGGGCACCCAGGCTGATTGCTACCAAGGCTTTGGATAGTTTGTTTGTCATAGTTTCTCTCCTGCGAGTAGAAGAATACGTTGCCATTCCTGCTCTGTGACCGGTTGCACGCTCAGCCTGGCCCCTTTTTGTACCAGATACATATGTTCGAGCTGCGAGTCTGCCTTGATCTCTTTCAGGCTAACTGTTCTGGCAAACTGACGTTCAAAGCCGATATCCAACTGAAACCAACGCGGTGACTCTGGGCTCGACTTGGGATCAAAGTAGGGTGACTCTGGATCCCAGGCCGTGGTATCGGCTTTGGCCTCTCCGACGACTCTGGCAGTGCCCACCACGCCCGGCGTTTTGCAACTGGAATGATAGAACAAAATGGCGTCGCCGATTTGCAGTTCATCGCGAATAAAGTTTCGAGCCTGATAATTGCGGATCCCGCACCAGGGTTCCACCTTGACCCGCTGTAGATCGCCGATACTGAATTCATCGGGTTCGGATTTCATCAACCAGTACTTCATGCTGGCACTCCTTGAGTGTTTTTACCAGAAAAGCTTACCAGCCTGTTAAGCACTTATTCAGCAAGGCAAGGGCAGACTGACCTCATTAGATTGGTAGATTATGCATTATTGTGATAATCGATGTAAAAGATTAGGAGTCGCCTATGGCCACACTTAGCCTGACAGCTTCAACTGCTGATTATCAAACCTATCGCCATGATTTTGCCCGCGGGGAACAGGATTACAATCCCGCGACAGTCCATAAATTTGTTGCTGAAATGAAGCGCCAAGGCATGCTGCTCAACGAGTTCAGTTGGGATGATTGGTACCAAAACAGCCATATGGTCGACAGGCCTGAATATATCGCCGATGCTTCCTTGTATGAATGCCGCTTGCTGCTCAGTGCCATGGTGCGACTTGAGCGTTTCAGCCCGGGTGTCCTGCAGAACATGCGCCGCCAGGGGGTCATGTTGGCCTTACTGGAAAGAATGCAGCAACTGCAAAAGGCGGCCTGAGAATATCCGGGGGCTGATCTTATATTGTCCATTTTGCTGCCATGATCCCGTCATCGGCAGACTTTTTATTCAGGGCTCCTTTGAGGGCCCTGATGGTTTTTGAGCCATTATTCTTTAGTCTAAAAGCCGGTTTCCTTGCTTGTTATTCCAATGCGCCATTCGTTAGAGTCGTTATGAACCCTGCGCCCAGGCCGCAGTGAAAGCCAATCATTGCCGCTGTTTTTGATACTTTTCAGATGCCGCCAATATGGCTTCACACTGTGAAGGGAGGGCCGCCGGCTCAGGGTGACAGACTCTTCCTATAACGATAAAACAACGCACGGAGGCTTAGATGTCTGCCAACAAGACAAGCAAGCAACTCAATGATTTACCTCTGTCCCAGAGCCGTTATCTGGGGCACAGTAATACTCCCTTGATAGACAAGACCATAGGCCAGTATCTGCAGGATATCTGCAACCGCTATCCGGACAACACTGCCGTGGTGATGCATCATCAGCAACTGTGCTGGAGTTATGCGCACTATCTTGAAGAGATAGATAAACTGGCCACAGGCCTGCTGGCACTGGGTATCGGCCCCGGGGATCGGGTCGGGATCTGGTCGCCCAATAATATCGAGTGGTGTCTGACTCAATTTGCCACCGCCAGAATTGGCGCCATCATGGTGTGCATCAATCCGGCTTATCGCCCGGAAGAGCTGGAATATGCACTCACCAATGTGGGCTGTAAGGCACTTATCACCCACGACAAGTTCAAGTCCAGCGATTACCTGGCGATGCTGAATGAGCTGGCGCCGGAACTCAGTGATGCCGAGCCCGGCAAACTGATGTCCCGCCGTCTGCCTGAGCTGCGCTGCGTTATCCGCACCGGCAGTGACAAGACGCCGGGCATGCTGAATTTCCCCGAGGTATGTGCCATGGGCTCTGAGGCGGAATATGCCGATCTCAAAGGCATAGGTGAGCGTCTATCGCCTCATGATGCCATCAATATTCAATTCACCTCAGGCACCACGGGGAACCCCAAAGGCGCCACGCTGACCCACCACAATATTCTCAACAACGGCATGCTGGTGGCCGACGCCATGGGCTTTGGCCCGGACGACAAGCTTTGTATTCCCGTGCCTCTGTACCACTGCTTCGGCATGGTGCTGGGGAACCTGGTCTGTCTGGCTAAAGGTGCCACGGCCGTGTTCCCATCCGATGCCTTTGATCCTGCTATTACCCTCAAGGTGGTTGAGCAGGAGCGCTGCACCGGACTTCACGGGGTGCCGACCATGTTTATCGCCGAATTGGAGTTGGCCAACTTCCGGGATTATGACCTCAGCAGCTTGCGAACCGGAGTGATGGCCGGAGCCACCTGTCCCGAGGAAGTGATGAAACGGGTGCATAAGTTGATGCATATGACGGAAGTCGTAATCGGTTATGGCCAAACCGAATGCAGCCCGATCAATAACATGACAGAGGTCGAGTCCTCGCTGGAGAAGCAGGTTACTACCGTGGGCCGGGCTCTGCCCCATACCGAGGTGAAGATTATCGATGAGTTCGGTGAAATAGTGCCTGTAGGTCAGCCGGGTGAGGTGTGCAGCCGAGGTTACTGTGTGATGCTGGGGTACTGGAATGATCCGGCCAAAACCCGAGCCACCATAGACAAAGATGGTTGGCTGCACTCTGGCGATCTCGGGGTGATGGACTGCGAAGGTTATGTGCAGATAGTCGGCCGCATCAAAGACATGATTATCCGGGGCGGTGAGAACATCTATCCGCGGGAGATTGAAGAGAAACTCTACACTCATCAGGATATTCAGGATGCCGCGGTATTCGGGGTACAGAGTGAAAAATACGGTGAAGAGGTGTGTGCCTGGATCAAGATGCGCCCCGGCAGTACTGTCACTGAAGATGAAATCCGTCACTTCCTGACCGAAAAGGTGGCTTATTTCAAAGTGCCGCGTTACATCAAGTTTGTTGAGCAGTATCCGATGACAGTTACCGGTAAAATTCAAAAGTTCCGCATGCGTGAGCTGATGTATGAAGAGCTGCACCGGGATATCAATGGCTGAGTCATTTAAACCGCAACAGTAAAAGAGAAGCGCCGCAATGCGGCGCTTCTCTATGGTTATGAATTACTTGCCGAAAGGAACCGGCCTTGGGGTATCTTTATTGGATGGCGGCAGAATCGGCAGTTCAACCTTGGGCTGTTCCCCGGTCAGCGACTTGAGGAAGGCTACCATCTCCTGAGTTTCTTTTTCGGTCAACTTCTGACCCAGCTGGATATCCGACATGGTGTTGACCGCCTCTTCCAGGTTCCAGACGCTGCCGTCATGGAAGTAGGGGTAGGTGAGTTCAATGTTACGCAGAGTCGGCACCTTGAACACCATCTTGTCAGCTTCCTTGCCTGTTACTCCCTTACGGCCTTCGGCAGGGTTATCCGTGTGGAAAGGCTTGATGAGTCCCATCTTCATATACATGGTGCCACCGACCGCCGGGCCATTGTGGCAAGCGACACAGCCTTTGTCCTTGAACAGCTGATAACCCGCTTTGGCTTCGGCGCTGATGGCCTTTTTGTCGCCTTCCAAATATTTGTCAAAGGCGCTGTTGGGGGTCACCAGCGTCTTTTCAAAGGCGGCAATTGCATCTGTGATCCTGTCGATATTGACCTCTTCAGAGCCGTAAACCTGCTTGAAGCGGGCACGGTAAGCCGGCATGGAAGCAACGGTTTCGGACGCCAGCTCATGAGTAAAGCCCATCTCTTTAGGATTGGCTATAGGACCTGCGGCCTGTTCCTTGAGATCTTTGGCGCGGCCATCCCAGAACTGTGCCAACATATAATCAGCGTTCAATACGGTAGGCGAGTTGATAGGACCTTCTTGCCAGGCATGACCGATTGAGGTTGGCAGGGCGTCGACCCCTCCCATGGAAAGGTTGTGACATGAGTTACAGGAGATAAACCCGGATTTTGATAATCTGGGTTCGAAGTAAAGCATTTTTCCGAGTTCGACCTTTTCCGGCTCGGTGATTTTCACCGGCTTGATAATTTCGATAGGCTCAGCCGCCTGAGCCGCAGTCATCCCGAGGGCTGCCGTTACAGCCATGACCAGTGCTTGATATCTCATTGCTATCACCTCTAATAGGCTTACTTTGTGTGTGGTTATTTGTCTATCATAGTGATGGGAGAGGGGCTTTGACAGCTGTTAATATCGATTGGCTCCATCGTTGATTTAGATGGATTTTTTGTGATGATTGCCGCGGTTTTTACCTCTTGCTTTAGCTATCTTGTCTGAATCGACTTTTCTCACATTTTCATCCTGCATCACGCTTTGGGTAAAAGTGTGCTGAGGGCGATACTTTTATCTTCCTGGCAGCGCTTATTAGAGCCTGTGGCTGACTGACATCGACAAGCTATACTCTGTTAACTTCCTGAATGCTTATGGGACTGGCCTTGGCAAACGGAGTGATACTATGGCAAGAACCTCAATCACCTTTTTCGGCCGGCCCGCGCTGTTCGTTCTCCTGTTGTTACTTTATAGTGGCAGCCCTGTGGCTCGAGCCGACACTCTGCAACTGAGCTCGCTTAATTGGCCACCCTACACTGGTCAGATGCTGGAACAACAGGGGGCTTGTGTTGCCGTGGTCAAGGCAGCACTCGCTGCCATGGGCCATGACCTCAAAGTCAATTTCTACCCCTGGAGCCGGGCGGTTAAATTGGCAGACATGCCTGGTTCACCCTATCTTGGTTACTTTCCCGAGTATTATCACCAAAGCGATAAGTTTATCTTTTCAAAGCCCTTTGGCTTCAGTCAATTGGCACTGGTGGAGCAATCCCAGCGGCCTGTGAGCTGGCAACAGTTGCAGGACTTGCAGCGTTACAATCTCGGAGTGGTAAAGGGCTATGTTAATACCGAGAGCTTGGACCGGGCCATGGACTCAGGCCGGCAACCCTTCGAGCTGGCCAATTCCGATGAACAAAACCTTCGCAAATTGGCGGCCGCCAGAATTGATGCCGTGGTGATCGACGCCAATGTTTATCGTTACCTGCTGCGGCAAAAGGGGATGGAGGAGTTGGAAGGCAAGCTTAAACTGAATCGGCAATTGCTGGCCAGCAAGGGCTTGCTGGTGGCTTTTCGAAATTCCGAAGAGGGGCAACGTTGGCGGGATATTTTCGACCAGGGATTGGCCCGAATTGATGCCAAGAGCATATTGGAGCAACACTTAAAGTATCATTGAGTTGTCATCCAAAGCGGCTAAATTGAGCACTTTACCCCAGATGGACGGGTCTGTGACAGAAAGTGCCTATGAGCTTGAACTGCTTGCCGAACTGGAGCATAAATACCAGCAACATTTGAACGCCAGGTCTTTGGCCCAAGTCGGCTTTGCCGGTAAGTCGCTCGATGTGCGGGCGCTGGAGCTGGGGAACCCAAATGCCAGGGTGCCCACAGTGCTGTTCGTCGGCGGTGTTCACGGGGTAGAGCGTATCGGCAGCCAGGTGATACTGGCGCTTCTTGGCAGCTTGTTGACCCGCTGCAGTTGGGATAAACATCTGCAGCTGATGTTAACTCAGATACGGCTGGCGTTTGTACCTGTGTTGAATCCCATCGGCCTTATCAGGGGAACCCGTGCCAATGGCAATGGGGTCGATTTGATGCGCAATGCTCCCATAGATGCCCGCGGCTCAGTGACTTTTATGGTCGGCGGTCAACGGCTTTCCCGCCATCTTCCCTGGTATCGGGGCCGCAGCAATCAATTGGAAGCCGAGACCCGGGCGATTATTGACTACAGTAATGAACTTATAGCCCGCGGCAGCAGCTTGATTGTGCTCGATGCTCACTCAGGTTTTGGCCTGGTGGACCATATCTGGTTTCCCTTTGCCTGTAAGGATACGCCTTTTGCCCGCCTGGGGGAGGTGTATCATCTAAAGCAGTTGTTCGAAATGAGCTACCCCCATCATTGTCACTATCATATTGCGCCCCAAAGCCGCTTCTATCGCACCCACGGTGATATTTGGGATTATTTGGTCAGTTGTAACCCCCAAGTGCCTTTCCTGCCCTTAACGCTGGAAATGGGCTCCTGGGCCTGGGTCAAAAAGAACCCCAGGCAATTGCTGCGTTTCTCCGGTTATTTCAACCCTCAAAAGCAGCACAGGCTGCAGCGTATTTTACGGCGCCACTTTACCCTGATGCAGTTCTTGCTCGATGTGGGGTATGCTCAGGTACTGGAGCAACTGCCTGAACTTCATCGGCATCACCTGGATTATCAGGCACGAAACTTTTGGTATCCACAAGCGGCGGAGAAACCAAGTCATGACTGAGCAGCAAACCTGGGTGATGATCCGCGGCTTGATGCGTGATAAACGTCATTGGCAGGCCTTTGCCGATAATCTGCTGGCGGCGGGGTTTCGGGTGGAGCTCATCGATCTGCCGGGAAATGGCGATAGGGTGGCGGATACCAGTCCCTGGGATATTCAGGATTATGCCGACTTTGTTGCAGATGAAATGTTACGGCGCAAGGTGGGTAAATGCCGAATATTGGCTATCTCCATGGGCGCCATGGTGGCCATGACACTTGCCGGGAAAAATGACACTGAAGCCGGCCGCCAAAAGGGATTTCAGCTTGAGGGGCTGTTATTGCTCAACAGCAGCGCCGCCGATCTTTCGCCTTGGTATCAGAGATTTCGGCTGCAAGCCCTGCTACGAGCCTTGTGCTCCAGAGTCAAAGGCGAGGGCATTCAATGGCGCGAGGCGACGATTCTAGCGCTTACCAGCCTTGCTCATGCCAAAGACAAGTCTCTGTGCCGTTTCTGGAGCCAACTGGCGCTTGAGGCCAAAACCACACTCGCCAATGGCCTGCGACAAATTGTTGCCTCGGCCCGCTTTCGCTCCCCGGCTAAGCTGTGGGTGCCGGCAACCATTGTTTATGGCTGTGATGATCACCTGGTTTCGCCCAAGTGCAGCGTTCGCCTGGCGGCCAAATATCGGCAAAAGCCGATTCCTTTTTGCCGCTGCGGGCATGATGTGGCGCTGGATAGGCCTGAGTTATTGCTGGAGTTGGTGCAGCGTTTGAGTCGACAAATGCCCTAGACTTGTTTGGGTAAAGCCGGAGCCCAGGTCGAAAACGAGTCAGATATCCGACCTGGGCTTTGTGATTAATGAGAGGCAACCACTGTCTTGCCTATGGGCGTTAAAGAAAGCAAGGCCAGTTTTAGGTGCTGAATGCCAAAAGGTATGCCTATGATGGTGACAAAGCAGGCCAGGGCGTGGGTTAGGTGGCCTATCGCCAGCCAAATCCCGAACAGCAGGAACCAGATAATGTTGCCGATCATACCCAGGGCGCCGGTGCCCAAGTCTTCGCGGCCAGAGAGCCTGTCGCGGCTGATATGTTCCTGACCGAAGGGCCAGAATGCCAGTTCACCTATGACAAAGCAGGCGCGGCCGAATGGGATACCTATGATACTGATAAAACAGAGCAAGCCGACAAACCACCAGGCCAGCCCCATGACAAAGCCGCCAAGAATAAACCAGGCAATATTAAAAATAAGACGCAAAATAGCCATTGAGTGCTCCTTTAAATGGCGGATCAGCCACACAGTTTTGCTGTAAAGCTTGGGATATTTCGATTAATAGCTAGAAGCGTGCCATAATTATAACATGTTGAATAATATTGGATATTGCCATTTCTGAGCCTAGGCAGATGGCGGCGATTGGTGATTTATACCAATAAGTAGCGATAATCATCACAGAGTGGAGCCGCAAAGGATTAGCCTCCAAGCCATCACTTAGTCGGCATAAAGCCAACGGGTGCCTGTGAGGATTTGTGGCCTGAATCCTGTCCTCCTTGGCGGCAAACACATACAATAGCCATCCCTTGCACACCTTAGCCTTGAAATATATCGCCAGTGCCATGTCTTTAGCCGATTTCAAACTGGATAAAACCCCAGTTCAAGCCTTTGAGTTTCGAGGTCATCAGCTGTTTATCAAGCGCGATGATCTGCTTCATCCCAGTTTCAGTGGTAATAAGGCGCGCAAGTTCCGTTATTTCCTCGACCACGACTTTCCCGGTATCAAGCGCCTGATAGGTTATGGCTCGGCCCAGGCCAACTCACTCTACTCTATGGCGGCGCTGGCCAAACTCAAAGGTTGGCAGCTGGACTTTTATGTGGATCACCTGCCGGAATGGTTGCAGCGGCAACCCCTGGGTAACTATCGCGCCGCGTTGGAATTGGGCGCACGGGTGATTGCTGTAAAGAATACGCCCAAGGCCGAGTTGATGACCGGCATGACCCTGGAGGACTTTGTCAGGCAGCATATTGTGCCTGAGTGTGAGCACAGCCTGTTTGTTCCTGAAGGGGGCCGCTGTAGTTATGCCGAATACGGCGTGGCTCAGTTGGGCGCCGAGATTTTACAGTGGCAGCAGCAACAGGCTGCCCATAACCTCAAGCTGTTTTTGCCATCGGGGACAGGTACAACAGCACTGTTTCTACAGAAGTATTTTTGTGAGCAACAGGCTGATATTGAAGTGCTGACTTGCGCCGTGGTCGGCGGAGACAGTTACCTCAAGACCCAGTTGCTTGAGTTATCGCCCGATGAGGCATTGCATCCAACTATTGTTACACCCGAACGCAAGTATCATTTTGGCAAGTGTTACCCCGAGTTTTACCAACTTTGGCAAGAGCTGGAGCAAAGCGGTATCCGCTTTGAGCTCTTGTATGATCCGCTCGGCTGGCAAGTGTTGCTCGACTTCTTGCGACGTGAGGGCCGCAGCCAGGTATTGTATCTGCATCAGGGGGGGCTCCTTGGCAATGAGTCCATGCTTCCCAGATACAGGCGTAAATACGGCTGATTCAGACCAGCTGGTTACGCTTGAGGATCTTATGAGTGCGCTCAGCCAAGCGTTGCAAGGATTTGAGATCGGCAAGCCCAGGCACCTCGTCATCGAGACGGGATTCCCAAAAGCATACCTCGGTGTCCAACATCTCCAGCATTTTCTTGGAGCAACCCAGGCATTTCCCGCCGCATAGGCTGGCTTCCGGCAAATTTAGCGGAATACAGCGCCGGATCTCGTTCAGCAATGAGCGCATCGCTTCCGTGGTATTTGGTTTAATGGAGCCGGGTTTAGTCGCTCTGCTTTTAGTGGCTGTGATGGATTGATTCAAGACAACACCGACAGATAAGTTTGTTAAGCATAAGCTTAATTCAAGTGGAAGGCTTGGATAATGATCTGGCGCTTGATTTACCTGTTTATCGCCATTTGGTCAGGCTGCTTCCCGGGATCACGGGAAAAGGCCTTGACCAAATGTGATGTTCTACCCGATTGCTGCTGGATAACAGTCCAATCTGCCTGAGCGCTCGATACAGTGAGAGGATAGGGGTATCGAGTGGGTATTTCGACAGTCTTACTTATTGGCGCTCAGCAACCACTTCATAAACTTGAGGGTTTCTGTACGCTTTGAGAAGGTTTGCTTCTTCTTGCCTTTGCTGTCGGTAAAGGCGATTGAGTTTTTGTTGATGGAAATTGAATCTACAGGAAAACTTACTGCGATTTCATGTCCGTTTACTTTGTATGACATAGGCCACACTCCTTATTTTCTGTTAGCGCCGATATTGGCGTATACAATCTTAACTATAGAAAATCCTTAGCATTTATTGCGAAAGATGCGTTGGTTGACTATTGAATGTACCCAGTTTGTCAGCCTTTATCAAGCCCCCGACAGACTGAAGTGCAAAAAGACACTCCGGGTGTCAGTAGAACATCAGACCATCGCCGCAGCACAGAGTTCACCACAGCTGTGTGACATTTCAATTAAACTCAGGAATTGTTAACTGAACGGATTTACTTAAGCGGCCTGGAGCGAGATGGGGCGAGCTGAGGGTACCTTAATATCGCCGGCAATTATATCGACAGTTGGCTATAAGTCAAGCAGTATAAATACTGAGCCGATATATCCGGAACTACATGTTTCTGCTAGTCTTTTTTGTTGAAGGTGCCAATAACTCCCTGGCGCATTCTGGCTTGAACACAGCTTGAAGTGCTTACAGCGGATGGATTGGTACTTTATCTTATAGTGGCAAGGAGCGCGTTAATGAATAGAGTGTTGATTGGCATAGGATTATTTATTCTGTTGCTCTGGCCTGGGTTATGTCCGGCGGCCGAACCTGCACCGGAAACGCCAAGCGAGCAAAGTGCTGCAGCGGCTTATGAGTATCGCGACCCCTTGTTCAGGGATACCCCCAGAGGCGCCCTGCAGGGCTTTATGCAATACGCCAGAGACGGGGATTACCAAACCGCGGCCGAGTATCTGGATCTGCGTTTTCTTCCCACCGGCATGACAGCGGAGCAGGGGCCGCTCTATGCCAGGCAGTTGCTGGCGATTATCGAGCGTAATCTCTGGCTCAACCCGCAAGAGCTGGATGATACCCCGGAGGGCAAAACCGACGACAAGCTGCCCGCCTATCGGGAGGGATTTGCCCGTTTGGAAGCCGAAAAAAAGGCCTATCAGCTCCTGTTGCAGCGGGTGCCGAGCTCTGAATACGGCAGTCTGTGGAAGGTTTCCAATGCCACTGTTGCCAAGCTCCCAAAACTTTACCAGGCCTTGGGTTATGGCCCTGTGGTGGAGTGGTTTATTGAGCACATTCCTGAAGGACACCTGTTTACCCTGAATCTGTGGGAATGGGCCATGATGCTGGCCTATCTGGCGCTGGCGTTCTTATTCGTGGTACCTGTGACCTGGTTGCTGCAATGGCCGCTTTCGCGTTCATCACACCCGCTCAAGGCTGAATTGGGCGCCTTTATTCGCGGCCCTCTGAGATTCTTTGCCGCTGTGGCACTCGATAGGGCCATGCTTGCCAACAGTACCTTGAGTGGCGCTATGCAGGAGATAGTCAACACAGGCTTTTTCTTTATTCTGGCCACAGTTTGGTTGATATGGGCGCTGGTGGGGCTGGCACAGAGCAGCCTTAGGGAGCGCTGGATAGCCAAGGGCAACAAACAGGCGGCCTCCTTGTTGCGACCCCTTGGGAATTTTTTGCGGGTGGCCCTGCTCAGCTTGGCGACCTTATTGTGGCTTGAGCACCTGGGTTTTAATGCCGGCACTATACTGGCCGGGATGGGTATCGGGGGGCTGGCAATCGCTTTGGCCTCGAAACAGTCGATAGAAAACCTGATTGGCACCATCACCCTCTATTCAGCCGCGCCTATCAAGGTTGGCAATATCGGTAATTTCGGCGGCGTTCGCGGCACAGTGGAGGAGATAGGGCTACGCTGTACCCGCATCAGAACTCTGGATCGTTCTGTCATTCATATGCCCAACGCCAAGTTGGCCGAAATGGAGATAGAGAATATTTCAGAGCGGGAGAAAATCCGTTTCAAGACAGAGATACGTCTCGATTACAGCACAGATGCCAAACAGCTGCAGGCGATAATCAATGATATCAAAGCCTTGCTAAAGCAACATGAGAAGGTGGACGAATCACCGATGCGGGTCACTTTCAAGGGTTTTGGCAACGCCGGGCTCGAGTTGAATGTACTGGCCTATGTCGGCACCACCAGTTTACCGGTTTATCAGGAAGTCGCCGAGGAGTTGCAGCTGGGGATAATGGCGATTGTCGCCGAGCACGGCAGCAAGATGGTGCCCGTATGGCCGGTTTCGGCCTGATACCCAAGATTGAAAACGGCAGAGGCTAAAGCCGTATAGACAATGGCAATAAAAAACGGTGCCCACGGCACCGTTTTTTTAAACAGGTCATTCGGCTCAGGCTTTATCTCAGGCCTTATCGCGATGGCAGAAATAGTCTACCGCGCGTTTTACCAGCTCAATTCCTGTCTGTTCACATGGCGGCAGGCTGGCATCGCTCTGCTTCAGTGGCGTGACTCTATCACCCCATTTCAGCAGCAAGGCGGCGCTGGTGAGGCCGGCACCAAAGGCACAGGAAAGAATATGTTGTCCTGGCTTGATCATGCCTTTTTCCAACGCATCACAGATGGCAATAGGAATGGTGGCTGCCGAAGTGTTGCCATAGTTGGCTATGTTGACGAAGGCCTTCTCTTTGGGGATCTTCATTCTGTGTACCAGAGTGTCGATGATCCTCTCGTTGGCCTGATGGGGGATAACCCAATCGACTTCCTCTTTGTCCAGACCACACTTCTCCAACACCTGGGCGCTGAGTTTGCCCATGCCGTTGATGGCGCGTTTGAAGATCTCCTGGCCATCGAATTGGATGTAGAAGTCCAGTGACTCGGCAACAAATCTGTCCATGCCTGTACCAAAGCTGGCTTTGAGAATGTCGCGGCCACCTGGATCATTGTTGAGTTCATAGCCCAGTACGCCACATGGGCTGTCTGTCGCTTCCAGTACCACGGCACCTGCACCATCACCGAACAGTACCGCGGTTTCTCTTCTTGACCAGTCGAGGTAGAAACTCAGACGTTCGGCGCCGACCACCAGGACTTTCTTGCATTGACCACTCTTGATTTGAGCGGTTGCCAAGCCAACCCCGTAGAGAAAGCCACTGCAGGCGGCGTTGATGTCAAAGGCGGCGCAGTTGGCGCCGACATTGGCCTGTACTGTTGAGGCTATGTTGGGGATCAGGGTGTCCGGGCTGGCGGTCGCCAGGATAATCATGTCCAGTTCGCTGCCTTCGATGCCGGCGGCGGCCAGCGCATGCTGAGCGGCTACAGTGGCCAATTCCGAGGTGTTGACGTGGCTGATATGGCGCTGGCTGATCCCTGTTCTGGGTTTAATCCATTCATCGGAAGTGTCGATAAAGGTGGCCAGATCATGGTTGGTCAGTACGGCGGGGGGAACGCACTTTCCCCAGCCGGTAATAGTGGCGTACTGCATTGAATTTACTCTCAAAATAAAAAGACAGAAGCCAGATCTGTCTTTTGGACAACTAAAGCGCTATTGCTTGGAAAGGGTCGTGATTTTTCAGCTCACCTGTTGGGCTACCAATTCACGAATGGCGTTGGCAGCGTGCAGTATGTGGGCCCTCAGCAGGACCACGGCCTCATCTATTTTCTTTTGCCGACATAATTGCAGCAGATCCCTGTGATCCTGCTCGGCTCTGGGGATCCCACCTGTCAGCAACAACTGTAAGCGAATATAGCGATCACAGTTGGTGTTCAGACCATGTACGACTTCCATGGTGTGGGGACGGTTGGCGGCGCGGTACAAACTTGTGTGGAACTCTGTGTTGAGCTCGCTCCAGCTGCCCACGGCATTATCCTGTTTAAAGGCGGATTCCAGTTTGTCCAGTACGGCTTCGGCCTGACGCAGATCTTCATCCTGCAGGTTTGGAATGGCTTTGGCAAGGAGATCAGTTTCAATCAGTGCTCTGAGTTCAAATAACTCGCTGACTTGCTCCACCGACAATTCGGTAGCCGTGGCGCCCTTATGGGCTTCAAACTTGACCAAGCCTTCGGCTTCCAGTTGCAAAAGGGCTTCCCTGACCGGAATCCGGCTGACATTCATCTCTTCTGCCAGAGCGCTCTGACGCAGCGGTTCGCCTGCTGCGATTTCACCTGAAAGAATTTTCTCCCGCAGCACTTCGACCACAACCTGGGTGCGCGTTTTATGAACGATGGGCGTAGTTCGGCTCATAGATCCCGTCTTTGTATACGTTATTCGGTTTTGATCCGAATAAGACTACAGCGAATGCTCAGATAAATAAAGGGAAACCACTTGGGTTTCCCTCTGCAATGCCGCGCAAGATGTGCTTTAGAAGTAGCGTGCGCCTAGGTGTTTATCCGAAACTTGCCCCTGGTTGAAGCTGTTTGTCAGCTCAGAAGGCAGGTTTTGCAGACTCAAAGGCCTGAGAAAGCGAGCCATAGCCTGAGTGCCTACCGAGGTACTGCGCAGATCTGTGCTGGCGGGGAAGGGGCCACCATGGTTCATGGCATGGCAAACCTCGACGCCAGTTGGCATCTGATTAAAAATCAGTCTGCCTACCTTGTATTGCAGCGCCTCCAAAACGTCCGGATAACCTTGTAAGTCGCTGCTGGTGGCATGGACACTGGCGGTTAACTGGCCATCGAGCGCCTGGATCACAGCCTGCAGTTCGGCTTCACTTTTGACCGTCACCAACAGGGCGAAGGGGCCGAACACTTCTTCCATTAGATCAGGGCTGGCAAGCAAGCTCTCGGCACCGGTTTCCAGCAATAGTGGCCGGGTATGATGCAGCGCCGCGGCGGCTTTACCCTGAGCCAGCAATTCAAGGGCCGGATTGGCGAGCAGCTGCTTGCTCCGGGTTTGAAATGACTCGGCAATTCCCGGGGTTAACATGGGAGCCGCCTCGGTTTCAGTGATAGCCTGACTCAGGACGCTACGGTAACGTGCAAGGGCTTTTTGGCTGGATTCGCTGTCGGCCAATGCCAGAATAAGCCCTGGGCTGGTACAGAATTGCCCCTGAGCCATCAACATCGACTGATGTTGATGGCCGGCGAGGGTTTCTGCCTCGGCTTGCAATTTACCCGGCAGCAGCAGCTGTGGGTTGATTGAGCCCAGTTCGCCATAAAAGGGAATGGGTTTGGCTCTGGCGGCGCAGCAATCGGCCAGGAGCCTCCCTACCTTGAATGAGCCGGTAAAGCCTACTGCCTGAATACCGCTGTGAGATACCAAGCCAGTCGATAGCTCTGGCCTGCGTCCCTGCAATAGGGAAAATACGGCGCTTGGCATATCGCAGCGAGAGGTAGCGCGGGCAATGGCGCGGGCCACCAGTTCACTGGTGGCCGGGTGTGCAGGATGGCCCTTGACAATCACGGGGCAACCGGCTGCCAGTGCCGAGGCACTGTCACCGCCGGCGGTGGAAAATGCCAGCGGGAAGTTGGAGGCACCGAATACGGCAACCGGCCCGAGAGGCAGCTGGGTCAATCTGAGTTCGGGTTTGGGCAGCGGCGTGCGCTCGGGGTTGGCTTTGTCTATCAACAGAGGACTTGGCGTCTCTCTGAGCTCTGATGCGAACAACCTGAGCTGATTGGCGGTGCGGCCAAGTTCGCCGTTTATCCGCGCTTGTGGCAGGCCGGATTCCAGCATGGCCGCCGCCGTGATAAGCACGCTGTCGTTTTCAAGCTCGGTGGCGATGGCCTCCAGGAAGGCGGCCCTGGCTTGCGGCCGTGTTTGCCGGTACTGAACAAAGGCGGCACCGGCCGCTGTGACTGCCGCATCTATCTGGCGCTCGCCGGCTTCAGCGAAACTGAGCGCCAGCGTTTGATTGGTGACCGGATCCAGGCTTTGAAACCGTTCGACATCTGTCTCACTCTGCCATTGCCCGGCGATTAGATGTTGGCCGGTCAGTTGTGACGCTAACTCCTTGACGAGCGCCTCATGGCGGTTGGGGATCTCTGTTGTCATGGGGTCTCCTTTAATGTGTGGGCACTTGAGTCTGGGCTATCCAGTGTTGACTGTGATGACAGCTCACAGCACCTGGAATCCATAGGCGTAAGGGTCCTCATCATCAACCAGGATACTGTTGTGCCCGGTGACTCTGGCCCAACCTTGAATACTGGGCAAAATAGCCTCGAACTGGCCGACGCGGGTGGTGCCTTCGATACGGCCGATAAACTGGCTGCCAATGATGGATTCATGGGTGTAACTGTCTCCCGCATTGAGCATGCCTTTGGCGTGCAGCTGCGCCATTCTGGCGCTGGTACCTGTGCCGCAGGGCGATCTGTCTATCGCCTTGTCACCGTAAAACACCGCATTGGCGCCATTGGATTCCGGGCTCAGACAATCGCCTGTCCACAGTACATGACTGATGCCCTGAACTGTGGCGTCATCCGGGTGAACACATTCAAGCTGCGCCCTGGCCGCTTCCCGTACCAGTGGGCTCCAGCGCAGAATATCGGCGGCGCTCCATTGCCTGAGTCCGGGAAAGTTTTCTTGCGGATCCACTATTACGTAAAAGTTGCCGCCGTAGGCCACATCGACCTTGAGGCAGCCAAGGCCGGGTACGTCGATGACTTTATCCGCATGGGCGAGATAAGCGGCAACGTTGTAGAGCTTTACCCAGTCGACTTTGGCGCCACTGCGTTGATACTCGATGCGTATTTGGCCTGCGGGCACATCGAGCAGCAGTTCACCTTCCCGGCGCGGTGTCAACAAGCCGGCTTCCAGTGCGGCGGTGACTGTGCCTATGGTGCCATGGCCGCACATGGGCAGGCAGCCACTGGTTTCGATAAACAGAATAGAGCCGTCGGCATCGGCCGAGCAGGGCGGGTAGAGAAAAGCACCGGACATCATGTCATGGCCTCTGGGTTCGAACATCAACGCCTGACGGATCCAGTCAAACTGCGAGAGAAAATGCTGGCGTTTTTCGCTCATGGTCTGGCCCTTAAGTTCAGGATGGCCACTGGTTACCAGGCGTACCGGGTTGCCACAAGTGTGGGCATCGATACAGAAAAAAGTCCCTTTGAGCATAAGTTCTCCTTGGTGCCGCTCTTGGCTCAGTCCAGATTGTACTTGTCGAGGTCTATGCGCGTTGCCAGTGCCTGCTCAAGCAGTTGCTGTACATAGGCGCGCTCTTCGCCTTCCAGAGGCAATCTTGGCATGCGTACATGTTCACTGCCGCGTCCCACCAGTTCTTCAGCCAGCTTGATGCACTGTACCAGAGTCGGGATGGTGTCCAGTCTCAGCAGCGGCATAAACCAGCGATACAGCTCTCTGGCTTCCTGCAGTCGGCCGGCGCGGGCCAGGCGGTATAAGGTAACAGACTCTCTCGGGAAGACATTTGTCAGGCCGGATATCCAGCCATCGGCTCCCAGAAGCAGTGACTCGAGGGCAATATCATCGACACCGCAAAAGACGATGAAACGGTCGCCGAAGCGGCTCTGCAGTTCGGTCAGGCGGCGGGTGTCTGTAGTCGATTCCTTAATGGCGACTATGTTGGGCTCTTTGGCGAGTTCGGCGGTCATTTCCAAATTGATGTCCACTCCATAGCTCACTGGGTTGTTGTAGATCATGATGGGCAGGGTGGTTGCGCGGGCGACGTGGCGGTAATGCGCCAGCACTTCTCTGTCTGTGCCGCGATAAACCACGGCGGGCAATAACATCAGGCCATCGACACCAAGAGCGGCCACATCTTTGGCGTATTCGGCAGCTTGCTCGGCACTGTGCTCGGTGCAGCCGGAGATCACCGGAATTCGCCCGGCGACGGTTTCGACTGTATGTTTGATAAAGGCGCGCTTCTCGGCCGCGCTCAGAGAGGCGTTCTCGCCCACAGTGCCCAGCGCTATGATGCCGTCAATACCGTCGTGGATCAGGGCTTCCAGCATACGGCGATTGGAGTCAAAGTTGATTGAGCCATCGGCATTGAATTGGGTTGAAATTGCAGGATACACCCCTTGCCAGTTTGGTTTCATGGTACAGACCTCTTGTTGATTTAGTTGTTGTTCTTTATCCCTTGCGGGCTAACAGCTGTGGATATTGTCAGAGATAAAGTATATTGTATACAAAAATATTTGACCAAACACAATCAGTGATAGTGGTGATTGGGAAAAGCGTTTCGTTATTTAAGGCTTTTGGCTGCCCGGCGCAGGGAGAAAACAGATGAACAGCAAACAAGATGGCACAGTGTCCTCAAAGGGAGAACTGACGGTTTTAGGGGGCGGCATAGTCGGGCTTTGCTGCGCCATAGCCGCGCAAAAGCAGGGATTCAAGGTGAGCCTGTTGGATAAAGATGAGCCGGGGCGAGGGGCCTCTTTCGGTAATGCCGGACATTTTGCCACCGAGCAGATGTTTCCGCTGGCGTCTTTCTCTCTTGTGCCTCGGCTCCCTGGAATGTTGCTGGACCCGCAAGGCCCGTTTCGGATCCGTCCCGGGTATTTTTTCAAAGCCTTGCCTTGGTTTTGCCGCTTTATGGCCAATATGTTGCCCGCCAAGCGACGTAAAAATGGTGCGGCGATCGCGGCTTTGAACCGTGAAGCCATAGGCGCCATGCGTCGGTTGCTGGCACAAGCCGAGGCCAGCGAGTTGATGTGTGAAAACGGCAGCCTGCTGTTGTTCGAGCGGGATGAAAAAGCTGCCCGGCAGGAGTTTGAGGCCTATACCAAGGCCGGTGTGGCGGTGAAGCTATTGAGTGGTGATGAAGTCAGGCGGCTTGAGCCTTCGCTGTCCGGCAATATCAAGGCTGCACTGTTTTTCACTGAGGTGGCGCATACGCCATCACCTTTTGAACTCTGCAAGCGTTTGGAGTTGCACTTCAAGGCACTCGGTGGGCAGGTGCTGCGCGCCGAGATCGATAAATTGCAGCCGGACAAGCAAGGTGTCCGCCTCGGTGACAGTCAGGGGCAATCCTGGCACTGCGACAGACTATTGCTCTGCTGCGGCGCCTGGTCCAAACCCCTGGCGCAGCAATTGGGCCATGAGGTGCCGCTGGATACCGAACGCGGCTACCACCTGATGATGCCGCAAGTCAGCGGTTTGTCTCGCCCTGTGGCGTCGTTCGAGCGTAAGTTTATCATTACCCCAATGCGCGGCGGTACCCGTTTGGCCGGCACTGTGGAGTTCGGCGGGCTCAAGGCGCCCATGGATCCCTTCAGGGCCGATTGTTTGCTGCCCCATGCCCAGGCGCTGCTGCCAAAGGTATTTTCCTCTGCCAGTGCCGAACAAGGTGAGCGCTGGATGGGGTTCAGACCCTCTTTGCCGGATAGTTTGCCGATACTGGGAGCGAGCTTGAAGCAGAAGGGCGTTTGGTTTGCCTTTGGTCATCAACATCTTGGGCTGACCTGGGCGGCGATAACGGCAGAGTTGCTGGCCAGCGAGTTTGATGGTGACGAGCCGGCGTTATCACTGCATCCTTACCGGATTGACAGGTTTTGAGCCCGGGAGCCTGTTCACATTCAAATGCAAAATAGAAAAACGGCGCCGAGGCGCCGTTTTTGCCGATGGGAGCGAGTGGGTCAGTCTTTGAGGCCGTGCATCATGTCGACGCCGGTATTACGTCCCTCGGCGTGACAAACGGCGCAGCTCTCGCTGCCACTCTGATAGACAGGGCCGCCGCTGGCATCTTTGCGGAAAACACCGCCGAAGGCTTCGGCATGGCTGGCCCATTTTTCCACTTGGATATGACAGCCACCACAGGCTGCAACCGTGGGAGAATACTCGGCGATTTGGCCTTTCTCGGTTGCGCCGGGAGTGGCAACCAACACGGAGGCGCTCTGACTCAGGCCATCCAGCGTAAGCTGGCCCTTGATATGACAGGCGCGGCAATCACTGGCCGGTTTCGGATAGGTGGCCGCCTCTCTGTCGGCGCCCATTCCGGCCACAGTGCGGGTACCACTGTGCAGCGAATGCACCATTTCCCTGTAGTTCAGACTGTTGTTCAGGGTACGGATCGCTTTTATTTGATCCATGCCAGGAGTGTGTTTCAGTCCGGCATTCAGGTACATGTTAGTGCCATTGTTGTGGCAGTCGTTGCAGCTCTTGTCGGTCAGGGCCGTAGCTCCTTGAGGCGCATGACAACTGCCGCAGCTGTCATTGCCCGGCTGGAAGCGGCTCGCCAGAGTATGAGCGCTGACAACCCGCTGCTGCATGTCGCTGTCATGACAGCGCCGGCAGGCAGCCTCATCGGCAAGGGCTTTATTACTCGCCGCAGAGCCTGTGAGTGACAAGGGGTTATCGGCAATCACCTCGATGCGGGTAGCGCTTGTATCACAAGCCACAGCAAAGCCTGTCGCGGGATCGGCGCAGACAAGCAGTTTGGCTTGCACCCGAGTCTTGTCCGGCTCGCCAAAGTCCGCTGCCTGAAGCGGGCCTATGGCGGCGCTGAGGCTGTGTCCCTGCATGGCCAGGCTGACATCGGCCCCAGGGTTGGCCAAATTCCAAATTTTGCGCTGACCGTTGTTGAGCGGACGATTAACCGGCTCGGGATCGCCACTGACCGTTAACCACAATGACTCTATGGCCGGATCGTCTGCAGGCAGACGGCCTTGGCTGCGAAAATCCAGGCTGATACTCAGCTTGTCGCCATCAATAGCGGCGGAGGAAAGCGCAAAGGCATACTCCTGTTTGATGAGTTTGCTTGTCCTGCCAAGGCTCAGGTGGATTTTACCCGCGCCCTCTGGGTTGCTGGCATCCGGATGGCAGCCTGAGCAGCTTTGTTGCCAGCCTCTGGGGAAGAGTTCTCTATCGTGGAATAAAGCACTGGCGCTGCCATTCCAGCCCTCGGGGGCATCCTTACTGTGGCAGCTCAGGCAGCTGTTATTGCCGGGAATAAAGTATTGGTTGGCCTGAGGCGCCGCATCGGGAATATGACAGCTGTTACAATCCTTGATATCACCGGGATAGTGCAATTGGCTGTAGTCATATTCATGGCCCTGATAGCCAACGACCTTGTACTCGCCTTGGTGAATTTTGTGAGTCAGGGTCGCCATATCAAGCGCCGAGCCGGTTTCTGGGTCGCCCGAGTAACTGGTGTGACACATGACGCAGCCTTCAAAGGCAAAACGCTTGCTGCCGTGCATCAACAAACGCGCCTCACTGTTATCCCTGTCACTGCCGTGGCAGCGATAGCAGGCCTGCTGCTGATCTATCAATACCCGGCTGTCTTCGGCAGCGGCGGCTTGGCCGGTTGCCGGAATAAAGTCATAGACACTGTTGATCAGCATGCTGCTCAGTGAGCTGTCTGCAGCGGGCTTGAGTTCCAGATAGACCCTGTGAGTCTTGTCACTCTCGTAATGGGTATCGAGCCCTTCAAAGCTTGGGTATTGATTGAGCGTCTTGCTGAATTGATAGCGGTAACGCCCCTGCCCCAGGCTCTGCAGGCAGTCGAGTTTGCAGTCACTCTCAATCCCGGCTTGCCACTGCGCTGCGGCCTGGGCTGTGGCACCTGTACCCGGCTCAACCAGTTTATTGATATAGCTTATCCATTGGGGAGCGCGGCTTATCTCATAGCGTCCCTCTGCTGGCCTTGTATCGCCGTACATGGGTTGAGCACTGCCCAGCTTGGCTATGCCCATGGCCAAGGCTGATACCTGCTCCAGTTGTTCCAGTCCGGTCACGGCAACGCCGTTGGCGTCGCTTAAGAAAAAGTCGACCGAAACCCGGGTTTGCTCATCTATGGTTACGGCTTCGATATTGGCCTGCAGTGATTTGGCTTTGGCAATATTGATCCCCACTTCTCCCGGAGGACCCACCTGGCCGTCATCGCCATCGGAACATGCAGCCAATAAGCAAACCACCAGTGGGGATAGTTTCCACCAGGCGTTTTTAGGCTTGAATTTCATCATTTCCCATTCCTTTATGTTTTAGATTCTGTCGGGATGTCTAATTAGGAATGTATGCAGGCCTTAATCTATTTAATTTGAATAATTTATCTGTGACCATCGTCAATTTGTTCCAGCTATAATTGATAAGCGTAGGTTTGGTCTAAGTTGTTTTTTCTGATTTTTGAAAGAGTGAAAAATTAATATTTGATTTGAGTCTTAGTTAATGAATTTGGTCGGTTATCCTGTGAGTAAATGTGACTCAGATTGGGAAAAAATGTCTGGATTTAATTAGCATGAATTGTCGGGTATTTGGTGTATGCATATTTAAATAATATTTCTTAAACTAATTAAGGAACGCAATATGATTACCAGACGAGGAATGCTGAAAGGGAGTATGGGGGCAGCCGTAGGCACTGTCTATGGTGGAACGCTCATCAGCTTTCTTACCGGTTGTGGCAGTGACAATGACAGCGATGAAAAGGTTGAGGTGTTACCCGGTGGTTTGATGGTGGTTAATCCGGTTATCTGCGTCAGTTGCCGTCGCTGTGAAATCGCCTGTGGCTGGAACCATGAAGGCGATTGCAGCCCAACCCTGGCAAGGGTCAAAGTCGAACACAACATGAACTATGGACCTCATGGTGTGCAGTTTAATTACACAGAGCAGCGGGGGGAGTGCGGCGATCGCACTGTGGTGCCTGCCACCTGTCGTCATTGTGAAGTTTGTACACAGGTATGTCCGCAGCAGGCCATTTCAACTCATCCGGAAATCGGCGCTAAAGTGATAGATGAAAAGCGCTGCGTTGGCTGTGGTTATTGCGCCGATAAATGTCCACAACAAGTGATTAAAGTCGTACGCAGCAAAATGAAAGCCGTGAAATGCGACCTGTGTCAGGGCGAGCCGGCCTGTGCTCAGGTTTGTCCGACAGGTGCGATTAAATTCTATACCTGGGAACAGGCGGAAGCCGCGCTCGAACAATATGAAAAATATACTGGCCTGATCGGTTAATGAGGTAATTGAAAATGACAGATAAACTTGGCGGATGGGCTGGTAAAGTATTAAGGGTTAATTTAACAACCGGCAATATTACTACAGAATCAACAAATAAATATCATGACTATATAGGTGGTATGGGGATAGGCTACAAGATCCTTTGGGATGGCCATAAAGATAATATCAAGGCCACAGATCCTGAAAATATTATTGTATTCTCAGCCGGCCCGCTAACCGGTTCTGGGGTGATCTGTACCGGTCGTACTACTATAACTTCCCGCAGCCCGGTGATTAAAGATCATCTGATCTCCGATGGGCATTTCGGTGGTCACTTTTCGCCGGCAATGAAATATGCCGGATTTGATGCCATCGCCATTGAAGGCCGCGCCGTCGCACCGGTATGGCTCAGGGTTGAAGACGGCAAAGTCACGCTGGAATCGGCTGCCGCGCTCTGGGGCAAGGGGATTTTTGATACCCACGCCATGATAGCTGAAATGATGGGCCCCAATGCCCAGGTGGCTGCCATAGGTCAGGCAGGGGAGAATCAGGTGCCCCTGTCTGTGATTATGACTCAAGGTGGACACTCAGCCGGAGGTCATGGCGCCGTGCTCGGGTCAAAGAACTTCAAAGGGATAGGCATCATAGGTACAGGGGCCGTGGCCATTGCCGCCGATAATGCCAACATGCGTCGGCTCGATGACCATATTCTGGGGATAATAGGCGCCAATAACCAAGGGGTTGTGCCATCTACTCCCCAGTCCTGGGCCGAATATTCCAATAGTGGTAGTCGCTGGAAGGCGCGTCCCGGACTTAAATGGGGGCAGTCGGATCAGCAGATTGAGCTGGGCGAGGTACCCTGGAATGAACGTAACAAGGTAGGCTTTCGTACCTCAATGGCCGAGATGTACTTCGGTGAAGAGTACGCCAACAAGTGGATGAAGCGCACCGGTGGTTGTCATGCCTGCCCCATTCGCTGCTTCTGTGAGCTCAAGGTGCCTGAGCTGAAACAGAAATATGGTCGCAAGAGCGAGCATATCTCCAACGTCTGTATGGGATTCCTGGCGCCTCAGTATCTGATGGATACCAAGAAAGGTTCGGAAGAGCACGCGATGACAGGTGCTCTGGGTGGCAACCTGATCGACGATTACGGCATCTGGTGTAACTACGGCCTGATTTCGCACCTGTTCAAGTACCTCAAAAAACACGATATGTTCCAATATCTGTTGCCCAAGGAGGAGTTTGACAGCATCCCATGGGATCTGTGGGACAAGAAAGATCCGGCGTTTCTTATCGATTTTTACCGCCGTATAGCCTATCGCGAAGGGGAAATTGCCCATATGGCCGATGGCATGTCAGATCTGATTGAACGCTGGAAACTGGATGGGCGTAACCCGGATCTCGGTTATTGGGATATTCACAAAGAATCCTCGGTGAAAATTTTCAATAAGAAGACCAACGCCGCCGTGCACCATGCCAGCGAGACCGCAGGGCAGGTGGGCACCCTGATCAACATGGTGTTCAACCGTGATGCCCAGTGTCACTCCCATATCAATATTGTTAACTGTGGCTTGCCTCAGGACATGATAGAAACCATAGCCGCCGAATTCTGGGGCGAAGGGGCTTTCGATAAGGTGAAATGGTATACCCCAATCAACCCGGCCAAGGTTAAGTTCGCCAAGTGGTCTTTGGTGAAAAACGTGCTGCACGACTCATTGACTCTCTGTAA
The DNA here is from genome assembly GCF_047314585.1 of Shewanella sp. BJSY2023SW005. Lineage (NCBI taxonomy): Bacteria > Pseudomonadati > Pseudomonadota > Gammaproteobacteria > Alteromonadales > Shewanellaceae > Shewanella > Shewanella sp. BJSY2023SW005. The sequence continues at coordinate 1,996 of NZ_JBKORJ010000053.1, read as the reverse complement.
CTGGATGTTCCCCTTGCTGGCTTCGCCGGATAAGAATCGCAACTACCGCGGAGACAGCACCATAGAATCGCAGATGTTCTCTCTGGTCACAGGCAAGGAAGTGACTGAGACTGAGCTCGACTTTATGGCCGAGCGGGTACTGCATCTGCACCGAGCGCTGACCATCATTCAAATGAATGAGATGAATATGCGCAATGAGCACGATGTGCTTTGCGACTGGGTTTACGACCTGGATCCCGACAAAGCCTTTGGCGATGAAGGCACCATCAAGATGGACAGGGACGATATTCAAAAGGCGTTGGATATGTTCTATGACGATTTTGGTTGGGACAGGCAAACCGGGGCACCGCTGAGGTCAACCCTGGAAAAATTCGGCCTGGGTTACGCCGCCGATGCGCTGGAGTCCCGTGGCTTGTTGCCGGGATAAGCCATGCTGGAACTGGTGGACTTTATCCGGTTGTTCAGCCAACACGGACGCCTGGTTTCCCTGCCGCAGCTGTTGGCTGTGGCGGGGGATGACTCAGAGAATACTGTGGATGCGGTGCAAGAATATATCCGTTTGATCCTGGCGCCTGAACACAGGGATCTGAAGATGCGCATATCTGAGGATGAGCACTTCTTCTATTCAGATCGTTACATGGTAGACAGCTATGCCAACCGTTGGTTGGCACTGCAACGCGGGGAGGTTGCCGCGACCCTGGCGCAGCAGATACGCGAAGCCAGTTGTCGCCATACCGCGGTGCTTGAGGCTTCAGTTTTGGGGTTTCCCCCCTACAACCTAGATGCCGAAGCGCAGCAGGCGCTGCGACAACAATTGCTGGCGATGCCGGAATATGACGACATACGTTATGACACCGGCAGCGATGGCAAGGGGTATTACTTTTCTACCGATGGCCTGAGTCCTGAATATGCCAGAGTGCTTGCAGACTACGACCCGTTTGAATGGTCATGCTGAGCCCGGAAGTCTGATGTCTCCCTGCGGGCGTGCTCCCGAACATCAGGCACCCGGGGTCAGCGCCCATCTCCCACCCCGGGCCTGAATGCCCGGGTTTTTCTTATTCTATGTCCTGAAGCTCACAACATAAGTCTGTTCTCACAGTGCATTTTGCCCCAATGAGTGGAATAATATCGCCATTCGCTTTCTGGGAGGCAAACAGTGAACCGAGCGGTTTTTTTGGATAGAGATGGTGTAATCAATGTCGATCACGGCTATGTGCACCAAATAGATGATTTTGAATATATCGAAGGCGTCTTCGATGCTTGCCTGGCGTTGAAGCAACAAGGCTATAAGCTGGTGGTGGTGACCAATCAGTCAGGGATTGCCCGTGGGCTCTACACTGAAGAGCAGTTTGCCAGCCTGACCGAATGGATGGATTGGAACTTTGCCGATAAGGGCGTGGATCTCGATGGTATCTATTACTGCCCACACCATCCGGAGAAGGGCATAGGTGAATACAAGCAGGATTGTGATTGCCGTAAACCCAAGGCGGGAATGATCAACAGTGCTGCCAGTTTTCTTAAGCTGGATCTTGCTGCCAGTGTAATGGTCGGTGACAAGGCCGATGATATGCGCGCCGCCAAAGCGGCGGGGATCCCGGTGCGGATCCTGGTCAGAAGTGGCAAAGAGGTGACTCAGGAAGCCATGGATGAGGCGAGCGTAGTACTGGATAGCATTGCCGATGTCCCTAAATATCTGGCATCACTGGCCTAATTTGGCGGATTATTGGACTTCTTGGTGTAATAGTAATCACTCGAAGACTTTGATAAGAAAAATCGCCTTTTAGGGGTTGCGCAAAAATTCAGGCTCCCTATAATGCGCAACCACTGACCCGCGACAGGGTCTGGAAGTCAAAGATTCAAGCATCGAATGCTTTAAGTTAAAATGCTTGGCTGGCTTCTTTTGCTCTTTAACAATCTATCAAGCAATCTGTGTGGACACTCACAGGCATTGAGAAATCGACAAAACGATTTAACTCGATGAAGAGTGTTCATACGA